>NZ_JAJDJW010000004.1:0-225498 GCF_020567645.1 Enterococcus sp. CWB-B31 | reverse complement strand
TCATTGAAGCGTTCATGTAATGCCTGAGGCGTAATCGACAAGTGGAGATGTCGCGCTAAATGAGCAGATAATTCTACCAAACTTTCTGTCGCAATTGACTGAGAGAAAAAAGCACAGGCAAGTAATTCATTGCCGCTGAATTTACTGTTTCTAACGGAAAAATGAGTATCGCGAGCAAGTGATTGAAGTTTCTTTGTATCAAACAGTTGATGGAGTGTCTCGCAAAAGTGTTGGAATTGTCTCTCTTTTGATGTTTTCATAATGAGTCCTCCTATCAAAAATTTCTATCCTCACCTTATTTTACTTTGTTTTTTGAGATTTTTGATAGAGGTCTCTTTCGAAAAAATAGTTATTTCTTAGCTTGATGGCTATGTGCATGTTACCTACCTGGTTCTTGAGACAGAACACTTCTGTCACAACCTCGATTAAATAAAAGCTTAGTTAGCTACACATTTAGCTTATCTCCTTCAGCAAGGGAACGACTCACAGAAGTAAGGAATTATTACGGAAAACGCTCTGATTCAGCATTTTTGGAAGATATCATACAGAAGTTTTGGACAGAATTAAACAAGGAGGGTGACAAATGAACGATAAGAAACTATTACTAGTGACAATGGTGATTTGTAGCTTATGTTTACTTGCAGGATATTTAGGAAGTATTCTCATTATTGAATCTAGAAGCTCTATCATACCGTCTTTTGAGTCAAATGAAGATACTAAGGAAGAAAACTATTCAATGAAAAGCCACAACACTGAAGAGAAGAACCAAAAGAAATATAAATGTATTAATGATAACTATTTTATTACAGCGACAAATCAATACACGGAAGAAACTTATGGTCATTCAATCAAAATTGAGAAAAATTCAATTTGGAAGTTAGTCTCTGAGGGTGATAATGAATACATGCGTTTGGAAAAATATCCTTTCGATACAAGAGAACTATTTTTCATTTGGGATCAGAAAAATAAAATTGAGGAACACTTTGAGCTGATAGAGGATTAACAAGAAAGGATGGTTGTCATGAATTGGGTGGAGAAATATGTTGAGATGCAGCTGAGCAATTTAGAAGATCCTATCATTAATAAAATGCCTTTGTTCATGAATGGCGTTACTGTGGAACAAAAAGACAGTACAATGCAACTGCTAATATATCAAGAACCATTTTCTAACATAGTGGTAATGACTGTTTACGATGAAAATCATGATGAGCTTTACACAAATAGAATGGTGTATAGGCAAGCGAATAATGATTGGATAGTACTTTCGACAGATGATGGACGAATTTATTTGGATAGAGTTGATGAATAAAAACGACCGCTTTTGAGAAGAAATATTTTTATGAAATGAGGTATTGAAATGAAAGATATTGATAAGGAATTAATCCAAGCTTTATGTAGAAATAACATAAAGAAAGCGAAAGAAATTGCCAAAGAGAAACTAGTTACAGATAAGGCACAAAAAGATGTTCACTTTTGCAACCAGATGATAGACCTTTAAATAGAACGGAATTCCGAAGGTTAGAAGTGCCTACAAATATTAGTGATCTGATAATAATGGAAAATATAGCAGATTCTTTCAATGCTGATAGATATTATTTAAGCAAGAGAGAACAAAAGCTTACTAATAACATTTTAAAAGTAAGCAGAGCTGCAGAAAAACTTTCAGGGTTGGGTATTAATTATGTAAATTCAACAATGTTATACGGAGAGAGTGGAACTGGAAAAACTACTTATGGTAGATATTTAGCGTATAAATTAGGAGTGCCATTTGCATACATGACTTTTGCGAAATTAATTGATAGTAAGCTTGGTCAAACACAAAAAAACATTAATAATGTATTTGAGTATATAAAAGAGCTAAACTGTGTTTTTATGATTGATGAAATAGATGCTATAGCTAAAAAAAGAGGTATGGATTCTGAGGTAGGAGAAATGGCTCGTATAGTGATAGGGTTAATACAAAACTTAGACGAGTTGCATAATGGAGTAGTTCTTTTAGGTGCCACAAATCGCATAGATGTAATAGATGAAGCGGTATTACGTAGATTTTCGAGAAAACACGAAGTAATTAGGTTGGATAAAGATGAGCGATTTAATTTAGTAAACACCTTTATTTCTAATGTAGAAGGTTATTCTATTTCTTCTGTATCTATGAATCGATTGGCAACTGTTGAAGCAACACAAGCTGACCTAATGCATAGAATTGTCATGTTGATGGTTGATGAATTTTCAGCATAAAGACTTGTAAATACGATTCTTAAAAACGAGTTTTTTTGAACAGAGAAAGGTGGAGTTAATGTGGTATGGGAGCGAAGTGGATATAAACATACTTCTTTAGGAGAAGGAGGAAGATTCAAAGGAATCTATGTGCATGTTTATAATAATCAAAATGGTAAATATGGATTTGTTGAGTTAGGAACAAGTCACGATTTACGAAAACTAAATAGAATAGAAGCAGAACTAATGGAATATTTATTCTACCTATCAATCGACAAATATACCAAAAATGAGGATGCAGCTAGTCATGAAACCTATAAATATTCTATCGACTTTGTAGATGTGTTTAAAGCAGCACTAGAAATGGTTTGAAAAAATAAATCTGGGAGGATAAACTCATGAAAGACTCAAGTATTGCAAGAGTAAGAAGAACTAGTATGTTAGAAAATAGAATAGATCCTTTTTCTAGCGAAGAAGAGGTTATAATTATTGATTCTAAAAATGATTTAAGAAAAGAAAATTTTGAAGCACAAGGGTATGAGGTACAGGTGCTAGACTTATCTAATGAGAAGTCACAAAATGTGTGGAATCCATATCAAGCTTTAGAACAGTTGGCAAAAGAAGATCCAGATAGATTTAAAGTAGTTGTTGAAGAGTTGGAAAAGACCATTATGCAAAAGAATGATTAATGAAAATAACAAAGTGACTGGGATATAACTCTCTGAGTTACATTTCAGTCACTTAAGATCCCGATAAACGGTGGAATCAGAAGTATCCTCAGCCGAAATAAGCTGAAATTCTTTGGGCCGAACACTTCTGTACCAATCTCTTTAACAACAGAATCCGCATCAGAGTAAATAAAATCAAAGCTAGAGCAACTCAAGTCTCTATTTTTGGATTTTATATACAGCTTGATTTATAGTAACGATTTTCTACTGTCAAATCAGCTCAGATTACATCACCTGATCTTTCTATTTTTGTGTTAACCTCATTTTTTTTAATCGAGAAAGAGATATTCATTTTTTCAGCCGTAACAGGTTTCTCTCCAGTTATTTTGCCGGCTGAAATTCCTCCATCATTTTTTTTATGGAAAACACATCAGTTTCTCCGATATAAAAAGCCATATACAGCTTAACTACTGCCATATAATTTGACGCTAAAGAAATTTTCCCATTTTCTTTTTTAAACGTTAAGTCTACACTAGTTTGCTCATTACTACTTTTGTTTTGAGAAATGACATTTGAAAAATAAAGATAGACATCATCTCCTTTTTCAGTTTCCTTTAAATTTTTACTCAGCTCCTTTAACGAAATCCCTGAAATTCCCACAGTATACGTAAAGGAATTCTTTTTTGTCTTTTTTAAATTGGCATCAAAAGAAGTTTTTTGTTTTACTGATTCGTAATAAAGCTCAAATAACTTATCGATCTGTTCATTGCTTAGCTTGGTATCAGATTGAATTTTCTCTTTCAATGGTCCAACCACAACAGAAAAATCAGAAGGTACATCACTAAATTCTATCTCCGGCTTATCTTCAAAATTGCCATAAATATATCGGTCTAAATAAAGTTCTGCATAATTCACTTCTTTTTCCCTCCCTTTCTTCACGGATGTATTGTTATTAGTAGCAGCAATGCCCATGACCACTGCTATTAAAAGCAATATCCCTCCGCCTATCAGTAACCCTCGTTGCCTATTCATATCTCAATGACTCTGCTGGATCAAACTTACTGATTTTTAATACAGGAATAATCGCTGAGATAAACCCAATCCCTAATGCTAATAACCCTGAAAACAGAACTGAATAGCCACTTAACTGAAATACTTGTGTTATATTAGGAAATTCTTCTTTTACCACAGCATTTGCTACTGTACCGATTAACAATGAGGTTGAAACCGCTATAACAAACGCCGCTACTGTAATAATCATTGCTTCATAGTTGAAAATAGACTTAATGTCTTTATTTTGGTACCCTACAGCTTTCATTACACCAATCTCTTTCGTCCGCTCAATAATATTAATATACAAAATGACTCCTATCATAACAATTGAAACAATAATTGCCTGAAAAGACATAACAACTAACAGTCCTTGAATGATTTTGATAAAGGTAATCACCATTTCTAACATATTACTTTGAGAAAGAGCTGTATATTTTTTCGTAGCATTCAGCTTTTCTGTAATAGAAGCCGTATCTTCTTTATCTTTTGGTTGAAGAATCATGTAGGGAACAATCTTAGTAAACTGATTTTCTTTAATGATGCCCTCTAGTTCATAAGAAGACATAAAACTGTTATTATCGTCAGCTTCATCTTTTATGATACGAACTATCTTTGTTTTAAACTGTCCCATTTTATTTCCTTCACTCGTGGATTCATTAATATTCGCTACAATTTCTTTACCTAAAAATTTATTATAATCCAGTTGAACATTATTTGCTTTTTTAAAATCATCCAATAATGTCGTTGTAACTGTAAGCCCTTGTTCTTGAGCATCTGTATAGAGCTTTCCCGAAACAACTTCCTTTGAACTATTCGCTGACACAGAAATTTCTGTATTTGTATATAAGCTGACTACTTGTGCATAACTAGGCATTGATTCCATGAATGATAGATTCCCTAAATCAGAAATTGTAATATCTGACATGGTCACTGAGAAAGGACTCTCAAAATACTTTATCTTCTCAGCACCTATTAAATCTTCAATATATTTTCTGTCATCTTTATTCAAAACACCTGTGGCACCGGTTGCTTTATTTAATGATATTTGGATTTGTGAAGGGACATCTCCACTATCCATGTCTTCTTCAATTAAATTAATAATTCCTGTTCCTAGCCCTAAAGAAATTAAAATCCCTGAGATACCGATAGCAGTCGCAAAGGCAATCATAATATTCCGAAACTTCCGCTGCATAAAATTAGAGATGGCCAATTTTAAAGTCGCTGATCTTTTCAAGCTTCGCTTACGACTTTTCTGTTGTGTTTTAACAGTGTTGTCAGCAGCTGTCGTTATAGCTGTGGTTTCATACGAGTGGCTTTCAACATAGCCATCCTTCATCTTTATGATACTATCCGCATAGTTCGATACCTCAGAGCTGTGAGTTACAACGATAACCGTTTTACCTTTTTCTGTAATTTTCTTTAGAATATCCAGCACTATTTCTGCAGATTTAGAATCTAATGAGCCGGTTGGTTCATCTGCAATTACCAACTCAGGATCATTTGCCAATGCTCTGGCAATCGCAACCCTTTGTTTTTGTCCTCCAGACAGCTTTGTTACATTTTTATTTTCATATTTCTCCAGACCAACATCCTTCAGTAATTTTCTTGCATACTCGAGATTTTCATGTGTTTTTTTCTTGTTAAGATGCATTGGCATCATGACATTTTCAATAACAGATAGATGGGGAATCAAGTTAAAGTTCTGAAAAACAAAACCTATATTTTCCTGTCTAAAGTTAGTAATCTCTACCTCGTCCATATATTTAAGCGACATTTGATTAAATAAGACTTCTCCAGAATATTGCCTGTCTAGCCCACTAATAATATTTAATAAAGTAGACTTCCCACAACCGGATGGTCCATATATTGCCGTTAAGGAACCTTGTTTAATTGTAATACTGATATCGTTTAGGACTTGTTCAGATTCATCACCATCAATTACAAATTTTTTATTCAGCTCTTTTGTTTCAATTAATCCCATATTAAATCTCTCCTAAATAAGTAGATAATCTTTTTCGTTCTACTACTACAGGTACTATAAATAACATTCCAACAGCAATTAAAATAATTCCCTCATAGTTTTGTTTAATGAAATAATTCCCAACAATGACAATAATGGATATATAAACATTAATCAGGTACTTTGGTATTCTTAATTTTAACGGAATCTTATAGGCCTCAAGCTCATTGGCCTTTCTAAATCCTAATTCTCTTATTTTTTCAACTAATAAAAGCTGACCGAAATTCAATAAATTAAAAGATAAGCATAACCCTACAATTACAAAAAGAAAATTTACATCTGTCCACTTAAAATAAACCAGATTTAACAACCACAGAACCATAGTAACAACAGCTAATTGAAATAAATTCAAATAACGAATAATTAAATTAGCATAGTTTGGCACTGACATTCCCAAGGACTTAAAGAAAGGAAAATCATGATTTAAACAGATAAAGCCAAAGGAATGATGCTTACTTTGAAAGAAAATACTACCTCCCAAAATTCCAATGATAAACGCTTGTAAATAGTTATCAATTTCAATTAAATTTTGAGAAGAAAAACTAAGAAGAACAAAAATGCCTAACGAAAATACAGGAGCAAATGTATTTTTAAGAAAAAAGGCTGGTCCCAAAATAGAATAGACATAGCTGCTGTTTACAATAATGCTGGGTAGACGATAACTAACTGTATTTTTGCTCTTTGTTCTCTTCCTTACTGAAAGTAGTTTGGGGATAAAAAATAAACTTAAAAAATGTACTATACAAAAAAACACAACTACTCTGATTCCCTGATAAAAAACTAAAAACAGTACAGCTGGCAACACAATAGCTAAGTTTTTCAAAAATACAATGAACCTTAACTGCTTTATAGAGACTCTAAAAAATATATACAAACTGTTAATCGTATTAGATTGAATAATAAAATAATTTTCATAAATAATCCCTAAAAATAAAATGACATACAGACCATATACGATCAATGTATAATAAGACACCATTCCTTTGTAAGTCATTGACTCGAGTAACTCTTTTATTTTCCCATTAAATGGCAGCATTACACAAAAAATGACAGCGCTGATTACCAGATATTGGTACGTTAAATAAAATAAGCTTTTGCTGCTTACTTCATCTTCCTTTGACCAATAGCCTTGTCTTGCTAAAAATACTAAATACATATTTCTCATCAATTCATCCATCATGTCATCAAACTCCTAAATCGTTAAAATACTCTCCACTGGAGAAAACAACTCTGCATCATCATGACTTATAATTATAAATTTTTTCCCAGCCTCTATCAGCTTATTTATCATTACAAAAAGAGCTGTCACTGCTTCATGATCTAGACCCGACAACGGTTCATCCATAAGGTAAATATCAGGTGAGATCAAAAAAGAGCCTATTAGCATTACTTTTTTCTGTTCTCCTAAAGAAAGTGAATCTATTTTTCGATGTAACAAAGCCTCTGGAAATGAAAAACTTCTAATTAGCTCCATCAATTGTTTATCAAAAGATGAACTGTTTTTAGCTGTCTTTCTTAAAAAATTGAAATAAACTTTTGGAGAAATGCCTACAAAATATTTTTCTGATGAATCTGGTACATATGCTACTGATTCTTCGTTTATGATTTTTCCTTTACTAGGTTTTATAATTCCGGCTAAGGTTTTTATTAATGTCGATTTACCAGAGCCATTTTTCCCTACAACCAACAGTTTTCCAGAATGCTCAAATTCAAAGTTTAAATCATCAATTACCTGTTTCCCTTGAACTCTTACAGATAAATTTTCAACCTTCATTTTATCCCCCTCTTTTCTGAATCCCCTGACAGCTCTTGTGTACAATCACCACCACCCTTCAAAAGGGTGGTTTGCTCTGAAGCTATAAGCCTCTATATACTAGCCAGCGCCTCAAGACGCTAGCTTTCACTTTGTTCAAGCCACATTGGTATTGCCACCTTTGCTTCCTCTGAAGAGGTCGCTCTACTACCCTCTGACCCTTAAAAGGGTCGCTGTATTCTCGAACACTCAATTTATCTAGCACCATATCATGTTTTTCTTGTTCTTTAATATATTTTTTTATGGTCGCTTCATTGAGGCCTACTGTGCTCACATAGTAGCCTTCTGCCCAAAAATGACGATTGTCAAATTTACATTTCAAATTGGCATGCTTTTCAAAAATCATCAGCGTACTTTTCCCTTTTAGATAACCCATAACATTTGAGACACTTATCTTTGGCGGAACACTTAGCAACAGATGTACATGATCTGGCATCATATGCCCTTCTATAATTTCTACACCTTTATAACTACATAGCCGGCTAATTATCTCTTGTAAGCTCGCTCTGTATTGATTATAAATGATTTTTCTTCTATACTTTGGAGTGAATACAATTCCTTTCGTTTCATGTGGCCTGAACAACTACATTATAACGCTTATAAAGAGATTTTTTTGTCTAACTTTTCCCTTTCCACCCACATAGCAGGTGGTTTTTTGTTTCGCACGCTTCGCTTACTCAGCTGGGTCTAAAGACATAAATAAAAATAGTTCCATATGTTTATAATTTTTGATGAAATACAGTTTCTTTTATGTAAAATTTATAATATAATTAAACAGATGGTATGAACAGCTATCCAAATGCGCAAGTTTGGTGCAGAACTTGTAGTGTAGATAAAAATATCTGCTTACAAATTCCGCTTTGTTCATACCATCTATAATATGATTGCTAAACTATCTTACCAACCAAACCATTTTTTAACCCAACCCCAGATTGCTTCCCAAAGCCAGTTAATGAAGATCCATTTAATAATTACCCAGATCCATTTCCACATACAGTATCAACTCCTTTACCTAAAATTTGTGATGCTAGGATGATTTCATAAACCTATTTATCATGAAAATAAGTCTATCAAATCATCCTAGCCTCCATTCATCCTAACCTCATTTATATCCAGCAAAAAACATTGCCAATATACTTTTTAAAATGGCCATTTATTTAAACGATAAGGAATAATTATTCCATTCTGAAAAGCTTCATCACTAGACATATAAACTTCTGAGCTGTTACCAGAAAGCTGTATAACATTACTAGTGTTCAGATCTTGCTCTTTTTTTTCATTTTCCCAGCTATTTTGAAATGTTTCCCATAATAATTGTCTTTCCATAATCAATCTATCTCCTTCTTTTATATTCACTATAAAATATCTTTTAACACTAGTAATGAGTATATTGTGCAAAATGCAAAAAAAAGATAAATCCCTCGTTGTTTTATGTATTCTCAAATGTCAAATTAAGCTAGACAAATCATCATCAGATATGTAGCTCAAGAATACTTCTAATGGTGTCTATAATGTAGTGATTTTCTTGGTATATTGTTTCTCTTTGATGCGACTGATTGGATGAAGGATTCATTGACTAAATTGAAATCCATCGCTTTAGGTAATCCATCTTTACGTAATAAACCGTTAGAGTTTTCATTTAATCCTCGTTGTGAAGGTGTTCCTAGATCCGCAAAATAGACAGCGATATCATTTTTATTACTGATCTGTTTCCAATTTGAGAATTCTTTTCCACAATCAAAAGTGATGGATTTAAACAGATTTTTAGGCACAGATTCAAACCAACTAGTCAATCTATCTTCTATATCAGTTGCCTGTCTACCGGAAGGTTTTAGTGTAATGATGACTTTAGATAAACGTTCAACTAAGGTAATGACAGCACTTTTGTGTTTCTGCCCTACGATAGTGTCACCTTCAAGGTGACCAAACTCTTTCGTAAAAGAAGGATGATCATTGGAACGTTCATGGATAGAGCGTCTAAATGTTTGACTACCACGCTTTTCTTGATAGCCATTTGGTTTTCGTTTCCCTTTCATGGGTAAGTCAGAAAGAGGAAATACGCCAGCTCTAAACATTCTATATAATGTACGAACAGAACAATCAATAGGAAACTCAGCACGGCCAATTATCCCATCAGGAGTCCACCCTTGACCAACCCTGGTTCGAACATACTTTTCTTGTTCCACTGGCAAAACGATAGGATTTCTCCCACATTTTGATTTATTTTTTTGTAATTTTGATAGTAGTCTAGTGCTATATGTACCTCTTTTAAATAGGAGTAGACATTATGAATCGTTTGTCTGGAACGTTGCAGTATCTGAGCTGTTTTAGCAACCGATTGATTTATTTTTGCATAAGATTCTATGAGAACAAGTTCATCTGGTGTAAGATGAGTGCAGGTCATTTGTACTCACTCCTTATAATTCTTTCGTCGGAACTATCTTGAGTGTAGCACAAATGACTTTTTTATTGTCTAGCTTAATTTTACAATTGGTGTATAATCAAATTGAGGTGACCATGCATGAATACTAAACTCTCAGCTCTTATTTTTTCAAAATTAGAGGCCAATACCACAATAAAGAAGTATAATGAACTACTTACTATTAATATTCTTGAAATAATGAACTACAAAAAAAAGATGAGCTATTTTAGCTGGGGCGTTTACTATGCTCATATTTCAAAACTAAGCAATTCACAAAAAACAGATGATTTGAAAGTTCTCTATTCTATAGAACTTCTAGGGTTGTCCGCCAGATTAATAGATGATGCTCTGGATAAAGATAGTCTGCTTTTTGAGCGTATGACAACAGAGTACCTATTTCTGCTTTCTACCGAATTAATTGTTGAAAGTCTGGATCAACTCTGCCACCAGCCTTACTGGGACTATAGTTATTTAAACTCAGCCTTAAACGCTGAAAGAATTGATTATTCAACAACATTAAATTCAAATAACATTTCAATAGATTTTTATTTTGAAAACATTATTCCAAAGTCAACAGCCAGCTTTCAATTATTCACAAAAATGGCAAGCCACAATAACGAACAACTTAATCTTTTTTCCATACACTTTGGCACTTACTTACAAATAAAAAATGATCTTCTGGGTTTCTGGGAAGATGATTCCTTTGATATTCACAACCTAAAATGTACACTGCCTTTACTTACCGGAATTCAAACACTTCATCAAAAAAAGAACGATGCGCTAGTCACCTTACTAAACAGCTCATCTGACTTAGAGCTGATACGTAAAAAAATAGTTGAGACTGGTGCTATCAGATTCTGTTCTGATTTAATGCATGAAGAAAAAAATAAGGCCAGTGCAATATTGACTCATTTTAAGGACCAGCCATATTTCAATGAATTGAAAAACTATCTCAGACTGGAGTAACTTTTAATGTCAAAGCAAACAAACTATATCTTTTTTTCTTTCTTTTTTTTACTGATTTCTTTAGTACTTATTCAACAATACGATCACTTAAATAGCGTTCAGGCAGCTATCCTTGTTCCTATTATTATATTTTTAATTATTTTTTCAGATATTATTATTCTGCTTTCAAAGGACCCAAAAACTTCCCTTTGGTTTGGAGGAATTCTGTTTTTAATTGCTTTCTATATGGTAGCAACCTTACTGCCCTTTCCCATTGTATGGCCAATCGCTTCTTCTGCGATTTCTTTTCTACCATATTTAATGTTTCGTTTTTTTATGCTATTTAACAGAATTCCAATAGCAGCTCTTTCTCAAAAAATCGATTACTTTTTGAGATCTCTGGCGTTAGTAAGTACCATACTCCTTATAACAAGTCTCTCAACCTTTTATTGGATTATTCCAGTAGAAATTTTTATTAGCATCGGAAGCTGTTCATTGGTCTATTCAAAAGCAAAAGACCATTTAAGTGCAGCAACGAGAAAAGAACAACGGATCTTAGCAAACTCGTTGGTCTTTGCTTTTGCTCCCTTTGTTCTAGCCTTTACCATTTTTATTAATTATTTACCAGGTACTTTAAAACTATATTCTCTAGTTTTTATTTTAATTGTCCCTATTACAGTAGGTATCCTGCTTGTCAGAAGGAAAGAAACACGTATTGATAACTATACGATCCTTATCACCGCTTTCACAGCAATTGAAGGTGTCATCATCCTTTTAGGGATCAATCATTTTTTCCTGAACCTTTCTAAGAAAAAATTATTGTTTCTATTAATTTTATGTCTTTTCCTACTATATCTCGTTTACTTTAGACATTTATATTTAAATAAAATTCAAGTTCAAAGAATCCAGCAGTCCAAAAATGCGTTTCAAAAAGAAAAAATTCAATTAACTCAGAGAATTACGAAAGAAGAATTTCTTTCTTCTATCAGCACTTTAATCAGTAATTTATTGTTGCAAATTCATTCGATTGACAGCCATTTAGTAGTCTGGAATGAAGGTGAGCAGCCCTATATTTTATCAAATACCGGTATCTTTTCAAAAGTAACACTCACAAATGATTTATTGGAACAGATGAAAACAAATAGTTCTTTTATTCACTTTAACCATAGTGACTTTCTGATGTTTCCCCTAAACAGCGAAAATAAATTCCTCGGCTGGTTTATCATCGGCAATAAGTCAGAAGAAAAACTGACTGCAATAGACTACGAAATCATGCAAGAGCTGGCATTTAGTATCGGTGAAATCATCTTGATAAATGAACAGATTTACAATACCAAGCACGAGACATTTTTCATTGACAGCTTGAAATACGATGACTATGTTCATTACGAGTATTTAAATATGGTACAAAACTTTCAAAAAGAGTTTACAATATTTATTCACGACAATATTTTACAAGATTTTTTAGCCCTAAAAAAATTGACCGAGTCATTGAAAACTGAGCAGCTGGAAACAAAAAAATTGATTCTGGAAACTTATAATTCTTTAAACAGAACTTTTCGGGATAAAATGTTTGAACTGTATCCTTCAACAATTGAGGAAGCTCCATTGTCACAAAGCATTGAAAATCTATGCACTAAATTTAATGCTGACTATCCGAATGTTTCCATCAGCTTCTATTGCCCTGTCGAAATTGATTTACAAAAAGAGTTAAAATTTCACTCTTACAGAATCGTCCAAGAGCTGCTGACAAATGCACTGAAGCATTCCGAAGCGCAGAAAATTACGATTTCACTGATTCAAATTGGTTCACATATACGAAGTATTATTCAAGATGATGGGATTGGATTTGACTTTAATCAAATAAAAACCAATCGATTAGACCACCAGCATTTTGGCTTGCTATCCATTAATCAAGAGATCAATTCTTTAAATGGGGAGCTGCAAATCTTTTCTTCAAAACCACAAGGTACAAAGATTGTTGTTACCCTGCCCATTCCAAAGGAGAACTAACGAAATGAATATTTATCTACTAGATGATCATATCCTATTTTCTAAAAGCTTGGAAATTACCTTTTCGTCATTGGACGTCTCATTAAAAAGCTTTACCTGTCCCGAACGTCTCTTTAAACAGCTTGAAAGTCAAAAGCCTGATATCATCATTTTGGATATCCATATTGGTGAATTTAATGGTTTTGATATTTCAAAGGAGCTTTTTGCAAAATATCCTGACAGCAAGGTTGTTTTCTTATCCGGATTTGATTTATTTGAATATAAGAATCAAGCATTAAAATCTGGAGCTCAGGGCTTTTTCAATAAAAATTCTACAATAGAGGAGCTATATGACAGCCTGTTTAAGGTCCATAAAGGTATTAATTTGCTGCAGAAATCTCAGGATGTTCATGATATTCTCAGTGAGCGGGAAAAGGAAATTCTAAAGTTTGCTGCCGATGGTATTAAACAACAGGAAATTGCCGATCTGTTGCAAATAAGTAGACGAACAGTCAACAATCATCTTCAGTCAATCAATCAAAAGCTTTACGTGAATTCTACTGTTTCTGCTATTTTACAAGCAATAGAGCTTGGCATTATTCGGGTAAAAGGGTATTAAACGACTTCATTTTTCTAAAGCAAAAAGACTCATTCATAACTGTCCTCCTCATCTTCAGAGTTGGATAATTATGAATAAGCCTTCTATGTAATTAAATAAAGAAAGAAAACTAAAAATAGGCAAAATACCAGCATAATCATTGCTACTGTCTTTTGATCCTGATTGATGAGCATCACCTGCTTTCTATCAATTTTTGATTTTCTGATTGTACCGCAAATAAACCAGTTTGCCATGAGTAATATGGGAAATTGGTTTATTCTTATGTGATAATGCCGGAGAAATTCTCAAAGCTTGAGTTTAGCATATAAAAAGTATTCAAAGTGAAAGGGAAGAACCTTGATACCCCAGCTTCTAAAATTCAACCAAGCCGTGAAAATAAAAACTGATTACTAAAAAAGCTGGTATTCACAAAAATTTGAAAAACAACTTCAGTGAATACCAGCTTTTTTATTGAGATGGAGTGCTTTCATCCAAGTTTCTACTGTTCTAACGATGTTTAGTTTCAAATAATGGACTGACAGGCTTATTCTCATGGATCCGTTTAATGGCATCTCCAATTAATTCGCCTACGCTTACTTCATCAATTTTGGCAATTTTTCTGTCATCTGATAAATAGATAGAATCTGTTACCGCCAGGCGCTTGATTGCAGACTCTTCAATTCGCTGAAGTGCCGGACCAGATAGAACCGGGTGTGTACAAGACGCATAAACTTCTTTTGTGCCAGCTTCTTCTAAAGCATTTGCTGCTAAAGAAATTGTTCCTGCTGTATCGATCATGTCGTCAATTTACGTAACTAACGAAACAAAACCACATAAGCTATAACAAGTATTACGCAAACTATTCCAGTTTTAAGTATGTTTTTAATAAATAGTTGATCTCGCAAATATTGTTCACTGTTGCGATCTTCTTCAGAAGCAAAATAATTTTTTTGTTGCTCAAATTTCTGTTGTCGATCTTCTTTGTAATGCTTAAATTTTTCCTTGATAGTAACTTTTGGCTTTTTTGGTTTGTCTTCTTTTTTTCTTCTTCGCTTAAACATTCCTAGTACCTCCTGTACTATTGCAATGATCCATATCTTGCTACTTCACTAGCCATCAATTGTTGATTAAATACAATGTTTCCCACACCTGCAATATTCATGAACAGTTGTCCCTGTGAAAGCTGTGGTAGTGTTTCCAACTCAGATTGATTCATTGACCCAGCTAGAGCATTTGCCAATAGTGGTATGTCTGTTTCAGACGTTTGAGCAAAAATTCGATATTGCATCAAGCCAAAAATTCTTTTAACTGCTACTACGTATGGATCATTATGAGAACCAGCTCCACTTTCAAATAGAATTCCCTGCAAGGAATTTACTGATAGAATCACACCAGCAAAATTATCGCCCATTCCATCCATCATATCTGCAAGAAGATCCACGCTTCGTTGATATTTTGGATTAATTAAATGCTGAGCGTCTCCTATGTTTACAATATAGTGAGGTAAATCTGCTTCTTTCAATTGAGAATTCTGTCGCATCAATTGTTTACATTTTTTCCCATTGTTTGTTACGTCAGCTGAAACCAGAGAAAGAACAGAAAATATTTGTGCATTAAAGATATTAGATTGCCCTCTCAATGCTGCAAAATCAAAGGTAACTACTTTTTCATTTGAAATGTCTTGGAATTCTGTAGTCCCTTCAAATATTCCTGCATATGATTGAAGCATCGTTTCAAAAGTCTGCTTGATACGAGTTAATGAAGCAAGAATGAATGTACTAACATTTCTTTTACTTGTAATTCTTCTTTCTGTGTCATATAAAAAATTGACAAAATCAGATAAAATCGGACATTCTTCTTTAGCTATTCTTGTAGCCCTCAACTCATTTTTGTGGACGATTGGATTTCTGTACCAGATATGTTTTGAAATGTAAAAATCAGTTAGTACATTTTCAAATACTTTCATATCATCTCCTGTAGCCTCTTCATTTAGCATTTTAAACATGTTTTTCAATTTCTCAATATGAAGTTGGAAGCTTCGTATTTCATCTACTTCAGTTCCTGTTTCGTTTGTCATTGTAGGGAATACTTGAAATGGGTTGATTCTATTTTCATTTCCAGCCAAATTGAGAATTAGCCCATGTTGCTGCTTGGTTTGATTCATGAATGTTCCACTAGCATCAAAGTTTCTAACATAGTTTCCTTTAGCATATAACTCATCATTCAGTTTCAAAGAGAATGTCTTTTGTCCCATTTTTGGATTTCCACTAATAAACATAAATGAACGGGTTCGTTTGTGATCTCGTTCCAAAAAGTTAAAATTCACAGCACCATTGGTTGGAGTCCAGCCAAAGTAGCTTCCGTGTTTATCTTCTAATTTAGTGTGATTAAAGAAGTACCCACCAGCTAAATCGTATGCTCTAATAACAGTCCCTCTCCGTTTATTTGGCAGCTCAATTTGTTTAGAGGGTGGAATAAAGGGTGCTAAGTATTCAAAATCTAATTCCCCAATGAGAATAGTCATTTTGAACTGAGACGTGCGTTCCTTAATCTCATCAACTTTCTCAAACAGTTTCTCTTCAGTAGTGGCAGTTACAAAAATACGAACATAGAAACCTAACATTGCAATATTTTTCTTATCTATTTCTCGGTAAAGTTGCGCCATATCCGTTATTTCATCAACTTCTTTTTGATTTTGAGTGTGTTTAGCATTACCTGAAATTCGAGTTTCCTTTTCTTCAATTGACTTGTCCAATTTATCCTTTAGCATGTGATTATTTTCGTGATATTTCGATAAAAAAGCTCTAGTACCTTTGATTTGCATAACATCTAAAAGCCAAAAATTCTCTAATTCCTCTGTTGGATATTGATAAACATTTAATATAGTGTAGTACCCATCTCCACCATAATAATAGCGATCGGGTTTAAAACTCATATTCCCTTGAGGCTGAATGGTTTTCAAAAGCTCTAAATCATATCCTTCTGCTACTAACTCTTTTTGCTTTCGTTTTGATAATATAGCCATCTGCTTTGTAACGTAAGCGAGAAATAAACCAACGCATATCAATTGAAAGAAACAATCTCTATACTAAGATTATCAAGGAAAGAGATTGTTTCTTCTGTTTTATATTCTCCGTGTTCTCCCTCCTCTCCGCTACTCTTTTTTCTCCTCTGTGAAACAATTCTTTCTCAATTTAAAGGAGTGAATAACCTATGTTCGTTGATTTTTCCCGAGTAGATACTTGTTATGTAGTTTGTGGCTATACGGACCTTCGCAAAGGAATTGACGGTCTTTCTGCGATCGTTTCCGGAAAATTGGCACTCAATCTGTTTGAATCCTCTGTCTTTCTCTTTTGCGGAAGACGACCTGATCGTTTCAAAGCACTCTGGTTTGATGGCGAAGGCTTCTATTTACTTTATAAACGCTATGATCAGGGACGACTGGAATGGCCACGTTCAACAGAAGAAGCTCAGAAGCTTTCTCCTCAGCAGATTGAGTGGTTGTTTCACGGCTTCTCCATTTATCAGAAAATTCGTCCTGCTAAAATTGGGATACTGACCTAAAAAAATGTTTCTTCTTTTCTCTCTATGATATAAATAAATAGAGACCTTGGAGGAGCAGGAGGGCAGACCTTGACCGAACTGGAAAAACAACTGATGGTTCAAGTGGAACGTTTGACCATTCAAAATGAAAAACAGGCACAACAGATTCAGGAGCTGATCCATCAGTTAACAACGATGAATCGCCGGATGTTTGGCGTTTCCTCTGAACAGACACCTTCGGATCAGCTTTCTTTATTTGAGGACGAGTCTTCTTTTAAAGAGCCAGAGCCTACTGAAGAAAAAGCCGTTGAAATGGAGACTGTGTCTTATCAGCGTAAAAAGTTTAAAGGCCAACGGGCCTTTCTAACCAAAGACTTGCCCATTTTGAGGAAGACCATGAGCTTCCCTGTCATGAGCAGGTCTGTTTGTGTTGTGCTTCAACACTTCACTCTTTGGGGAGAAAAGAAGTACGGACAGAGTTGGAATTTATTCCCACACATTTGATTTTGCATAAGCACTACGAACATGCCTATGAATGTCTGAATTGCAAGAAGCAGGGACAGAATCAGATACGACGCCAAAAGGCGCCGGTCCCAGCCCTGCAAAAAAGCCTAGCTGGACCGAGTGTGCTGGCGTGGAATCTGTATCAAAAACTGGAAATGGGGCTGCCTTATCATCGACAGGAAAAGGAATGGCAACGATATGGCTTAGCTATTTCAAGAAGGACACTAAGCAACTGGTCAATTCGAATCTGTGAGGAATGGCTCTCTCTTATTTACGAGGCGATGCGACAGACATTAGTGACGGAACAGGTGTTGTCTGCCGATGAAACGGTCTATCAAATCCTTCATCGGGAAGATGGAAAACCTTCAACGAGTGATGCCCGAATCTGGGTCTTCCGCACCTCAGAAAAAGCAGTGCATCCGATTATCTTGTATCACTCCTCTGAAACGAGGAAATATGAGGTGGTGGAGAGCTTTCTAAAAGGTTTCAAGGGCTTCCTGCATTGTGACGGCTACTCGGCTTACAAAAAGTTACCGGAAGTACAGCTTCAGCTTTGTTGGGCACATGTCCGAAGAAAATTCTTTGAGACAAATGATCTCTATGCAAAGGAGCAGTAGGGGGTGATTTCTGTAATCAACTGTTCCACTTGGAAGCCTTATGGAAAGACCTGCCAGCAGAGAAGCGGTTGAAAAAGAGACAAGAGCATTCCGCACCTGTCGTGTCAGAGTTTTGGTCGTGGCTGGAGGAACTAGAAACGATGAAAGGTGGGCTGCAAAAAGCAGTGACCTATGCGATGAATCACAAAGAATCGTTGAACACTTTCCTGACAAACGGCGAACTGTCTCTGTCGAATAATTTAGCAGAGCGGAGTATTCGGCCAGTGACAGTTGGCAGAAAAAATTGGTATTTTTCTGCTAGTGTAGCCGGAGCTAAAGCCAATGCGCTTGGGTACAGCCTGATTCAAACCGCTAAAGAAAATGGATTGGAGCCCTATGCTTATTTGACGTGGGTATTAAATGAACTTCCGCAAGTAGATATTCTGCGACATCCCGATCGAATCCGGGCCTATCACCCGTGGAGTGCAGAGTCCCAGAAGGCTGTTCCTGCACTGAAGAAAGCAAACTAACCTTGGTATCTTCTGTTTTAGTATAAGATACTCAAGGTTAGTTGTCGTTGCGTTAGATTATTTCCCGCTTACTTTGTAACACTCCTTTACTGTAGTTTGTCATTCATGTTGTTGTATTGTTTTAGAATCTGAATTTTCTTCTCTCTAGTAATTTGTTCAGGGAAAAATTCTCCACTACCATAACTGCGAGCTTTCCTCACAACCTCATCCAATTCCTTTACTGAAGGTGCAAACAGAAACAAAATAAATTCTCCATTGTAAATTTCTTTTTTTATTTGTTCTTCAGTCTGTATAGCTGATAGTAGAATTTTTTCTCTATCTAGCAGCTGATTGTATTTTCTGCGATCACGACATTCTCTCATCTCTTTACGACATTCATTTAAACATCTCTTTTGATAAGCAATTTGTTCTTCCGTATTTGTTGGTAGATTAGTTGTGTAAATTGTCCAATCTGAGGTAAATTGTGTAACCCAATCATGAAAATTAAGTAACGTTCGTTGAACTTCGGCTTGTCCTAAAGAATTTAGATCCTTCCCTTGAATTTCTAATAGTTGTAGATAGCCATATTCCTTTAGTTCCACGTACTCTTGTTTGTTTTTCATAATTCGTTTAATAGGCGATTCTTCCACCCAAGAGTTAATATCTGTTGGAGAAAAATCATTAGCAGATTTATCTTTCTTTTTACTTTTTTTCTTTAGCCTAATCATAAGTAGTCTCCTTCTCTTCTCCAATCAAAACTTACCCAACGTTTCTTTCTACGCTTTATAACAATGAGTAACGAATGCCAATTCTTTTTCCCACCGTTTGCTGGTAGAACTAGATAAAAGGCAATAACTGCTGTTAAAATGACAAATACAACCATTTGAATAATTTCTGGAAGTGTTGTCATAGGAAAAAATTTTGGGGCTAGTAAAAATGCTAAAAAGCCTGATCCAAAAACAAAAAGTATATCCCAAACAATAAACCCTACTATTTTTATAGAAGCGAATATATCTCTTGGTACACCATAGTTTCCATTCACTAAAAATCTTCCTTTCTAATTTTTATTGTAATTTTAGTCTATTAGAATTAATGTACAGAGAAGAATTTGGGACAGTGTAAAAAAGAGTAAGAAGAATGATATGTAAAATGTTACGAAAAGAAAAGGAAATAAAATTTTATACCAGTGAAGAAGTACAACAGGTTCTTTCTTATTTGGAGACTAAAGTTAAACAGGTCAACAAAAAGAATTTACTCTATAAATATTTTGCGGAGTGGGACTTAACTATGTATAGGTTATTAGCATTTAGTGGTATCCGTGGTGGAGAAGCTTTAGCATTAACTTGGAAAGATATGGATTTTGAAAAAGGATTGCTAACAATCAATAAAACATTATCACTAACAAAAAATGGTTATTCTGTCTTACCTCCTAAGACAAAATCTTCTTATTAGGGTAATTTCTATTGACGATAAAACATGCAAAATTTTAAAACGATGGCAGCTTAGACAAAAAGAATTTTTTTCCAAGCTAATACAAAAAACAAGAATATCATATTCTCCGATTACAAAGGACAATATTCACAACGTCAAGCATTACATCAGCACTCTTCTAGATTATCTGCTTTTGTAGGATTGCCGAATATAGGTACGCATGGCTGGAGACACACACCTGCTTCCATGCTTTATGAAGCAGGTGTGCCTACGAAAGAAACACAAGAACGATTGGGACACGCTAGTTTGGAAATGACTAACTCTATATACACTCATTTAAGCAGCAAACAAAAAAATACCACAGCCGAAAAACTAGCTAAATTTGCTAATTTCTAAGCTGATGGCATTCAATCGCCTTATTATAAAAAGAAAAAGGCTAGAATCCTTATCGCATAAGGGTTCTAGCCGATTAAATAAAAGCTTAGTTAGCTACTGGATAAACGGATACTTGCTTTTTGTCACGGCCTTTACGTTCGAAACGTACAACTCCATCAACTTTTGCAAATAATGTATCGTCTCCACCGATTCCAACATTTACACCTGGATAAATCTTAGTACCGCGTTGACGGTATAAAATAGAACCACCTGTAACTGTTTGACCATCAGCACTTTTCGCACCTAGACGCTTAGATTCTGAATCACGTCCGTTGGAAGTAGAACCTCCACCTTTTTTATGGGCAAAAAATTGTAAATTCATTTTTAACATTTGGTTGCACCTCCTAATTTTCAGTAATAATTTGAACAAAATCAGAATACTTTTCCTGAATCCCCTGAAGACCAAGCAACAGGTTTTCCAATAATATCTGAGAAATATTCGTCTGCTCCTGGTTCACATCAAAAACTGTTTCAACGTACATGTATCCTTCTTCAACTTCATCAATATCAACAATCGGCTGAAATCCAGCTAATGCTTCAATTCCATTGACTGTATTAATTGTTAAAGCTGAAACAGCTGCACAGATGATATCTTCACCATACTCTGCTGCCGAAGCATGTCCGCTTAATTCAAATGAAACAATCATTCCTGTTTCATTCCGTTTGAAAGAACCTTTAATCATAAGTTACGCCTTCCTTCCTATTAATGAGGAATTAAGCATTGATTGCATCGATAACTACTTTTGTATAAGGTTGACGATGACCTTGTTTACGATGAGAATGTTTTTTAGGCTTGTATTTGAAAGTTACCACTTTCTTTTGTTTGCCGTGTTTTTCAACAGTTCCTTCAACAGTTGCACCTGCAACTGTTGGAGCGCCAACCTTTGTTGATTCGCCACCAACTAAGATTACTTCATCAAAAACAATTTTTTCTCCAGCTTCTACATTCAGTTTTTCAACATAGATTGCTTGACCAACTTCAACTTTTACTTGTTTACCACCAGTTTTAATAATTGCGTACATGCTATACAGCACCTCCTTCGTTTAGACTTAGACTCGCCATCCCAAGTGACAGATTGTTGTGCTTAAAAACTTGTTCAGAGCGGTTGTAGCTGTGAAGACCACAATTACAACATTAACATCATACCAAAAACAGGAATCACAGTCAACGAAAACTTATATAAACCATTCTATTTTACCGCTCTCTGACTCTATTCCTCCAGGTTTCCTTTATCTATAATTTCCAGGCACATAGTTTCTGTCATTATTTGAATCCCCGTACGAAACAGATGTTCCGTAACAGTAATTTTTTTGTCAAGTCAAAGTCAGACGCAATCTTATCTGCCATTTCAACTACAATGACCGTTCCTCCAGAAGATGTTGCCGTTTCAAGCTCAACCAGTCAGACGCCGACCACAATCATTTTTCCCGATAATTGTTGCATGCCCATAAGAATCTCTGCATAGCTATAATCATGAGTTTGATCAATTCCTTTGGGAGCATATGTCCTTATTGTTCAACTTTCTTTAGAGCACAAAAAAATACATTACACTTTCTAACCATTATTCACGAAAATGCTCTAAAAGATATTTATCAAGAGAACATGATTATCTCTGAATTGACAAAGATCACCTTGTATTTTAAACAGACTGCCTGCCGTTTGGAAAGTCCTACAATTTATGCAGCTGTTATTTTAATTAAGAAATTGATGCAAAGATAGTTGCTCGGCAATTCTATCTTTCCGTGGCTATATTGCCAATTATGTACACTGCAATACTTTACGAAGCTCCAACTAAAATTTTAAGAACTCTGGGTATTTCACCAAGACAGTCCCGAAAGGAAACCAGTGCACTCAGTAAAATCTCCTAAAAACTGCAAATATATACAGGGTTGCTTATATATACATTATCGATTCATTCTGCACCAAAAGTTGAGCTGTTCGAATGTTCATCAAAGCTGTAAACAGTCAGACTGTTTACTTAAGTTAACCACTAAGCCAAGTAAAGCATTCACAGCTTACAGAAATATTTTTGCTCCTTCGGCGATTTATGGTAGGATTAAAATGAATCACTAAAGGAGGGGAAAGATGAAAGACTCATACTTTGACGGAGGTCTGGCGACTTATATTGGAACAGCTATTATTGCATGGCTAATCACAGCTCTTACATTTGGTATCTGTGCACCATGGGGGATTTGTATAATGTATCGCTGGAAAATTGAACACACAGTCATAGAAGGCAGACGTTGTCAGTTCACAGGAACGGCAATCGGACTGTTCGGAAATTGGATTAAATGGCTGCTGCTGACTGTTATCACCTTGGGTATCTATGGATTTTGGTTGAATATCAAACTGGAACAATGGAAGGTCAGTCATACACGTTTCTACTAATTCGTTAATTAATCTGTTATAGCAAGCAGATCAGACTTATAAATACTCGGTCTGCTTGTTTTCAAACAAAGACTCTGATAGCGATTCGCAAGAGTTCCTTTAATCGCCCAAATCGTCTTTATTTCCACTCTTTTCTAATAGTTTCAGCTTCTTTTTTTAGTCTGTTTTTCCTTATCTCACTAAAGAATCCAACAGTTATTTTTAAACTTCATTTTTCTCTTGCAACTGTCTTCGTTTTCTGATAACATATTGATGTTGCTGATTTTGAGAGAGCAACATATTTAAATAGTTTTCACTCAACTGTCACAGTAGCTCAGCTGGATAGAGCATCCGCCTTCTAAGCGGACGGTCGGGGGTTCGAATCCCTCCTGTGATGTATTTTTATGCCAAGAAACCTTGTTATTGTAGGGTTTCTTTTTTATTTTGTGCCAAACACTGTTTTTCTATTTTTTTTACAACTGCTCCACAATAAACACTGATTTTTGACAACCACCATACCACAATGTTAACACTTACCTTTTTGATGAAAAAATGTAAATAAAAATAGAGGTAGTACTTCGTTTCTTATTTAATATTTTTGAGCTTTCTGTATTTGGACATTATAATTCTTGATTTGTCAAATTAAACTAGACAATTGTTTCTCATTTATGTAGCTCAAAAATACTTCCAATGGTGTTCGATAATTTAAGGATTTCCTTGGTATGTGATTTCTCTTGGAGGCGACAGCCGCAACAAACGCTTGGTCAACTTGATTAAAATCCATTGTTTTAGGCAACCCATTTTTACGTAATAGACCATCGGCGATATATAAAATGGTTTCCTGTAAGTTTTCTGTCAACGTCATTTTCTCATTCTCCTTATCTTTTCATCATTAATTTATGTATTCTACTCAGTCGTTCGAAAATTCTTTATTGATGAAAATCAGCTGTATTAAGAAAAATTTCCACACATTACCTCTCGCCTTCTCCATAAATTTTTCTAACCAAATTGCTGTAGACAACATCCACCATGACGGCTATAAGCAAACCATATGCATACATTCCACAGGCAATACATAGACCAATAATAATCGGTCTATCTCCTAAAAGTCCTTGACCAATAAATGGTACTGGCCGTCCCCATAACAAAACAGTCACTGTTAACCCAGTAAATGTTGCCGGTAAGCGCCCAGGTAATTTTTTATCAAACAAAATCAGCGCCCCAGCGCTTAATAGGAAGATGAGTATGCCACCATCAATAAAATTGATAGCAAAATAGGTCAATGAATCAGAAAAATAATGCCAAAGCATATTGGAAAGCTGCCCCCAAAAAAGTCCCACGGTAAACGAAGCAAGTAATTCAAAACAAGCTCTCTTTTGCATAGCAATATTTCCTATAAAATAAAATTGTAATGCAAGGAAACTGATCCAAATAAATTGACCGATAGCTAACTTTCCAATCAACAAGGTGCCTATCAAGTTTATTGAAGCGATTACAATACATAGTAATAGATTGTTTTTCATTAAATCCTCCCGCCCTTTCCCACAGCTCTGCTTTTTGTTTTTATTTCTTAATCAAATTGTTTCATCTCTTTTTCGGTTGGCATTCCACCTTGTGCGCCTTTTTTGGTTACTGAAATAGCTGCCGCTTTATTAGCCAGTTGAATAGCTTCTGCAATTGATTTTCTGCGAATTATTTCTAGCGCAAAAGCGCCATTGAAGGTGTCTCCAGCACCCGTTGTATCTATTGCCTTAACCTTATACGCTGGAATCTGACGAATTGTTTGTCCATCATGAAAGATAACGCCCTCAGAGCCTAGTGTCACCACCAACTGATTCGGAAATTTCTCAACAGCTTCTGTTATAGTCAATTGAGGAAAGATTTGTTTACACTCATTCTCATTAGGTGTTAAAAAGGTTAAGTCATCCATCAAAGCTCTCGCTGTTTTATCAGCTGGGGCTGGGTTATATAAAACAGGGACATCCTCTTCTTTGCAATGCTTCACAATAAAATGAATCGTCTCATTCGGAATCTCATTTTGTAGAATAACCATTCCGTAAGCAGAAAGCGGCTTGGTTAATTTCTCTTCAACAAATTCAGGCGTTACCTCATTATTTGCTCCGGGAACTACAACAATACGATTGTCATGATTAATTAAAAATATGTGAGCAGTTCCCGTTAAAGCCGAAGAACTCATACTAATCATCTCTGTATCCACTTGATTTTCTCTCAGATTTTCCACTACCATTTCACCATGGGCATCTTGACCGACACAGCCAAGAATGTCCACTGCCCCACCTAAACGAGCAATTGCGACAGCTTGATTTGCTCCTTTCCCACCACAAAATAGTTCAAGAAAATCAGCTTTTATCGTTTCACCTTGTTCTGGCATACGATTTGTTTCAATCGTTAAATCAACAGACATTGAGCCGATTACAAGAATTTTCTTCATTTACTTTCCTCCTATGCATCCAATCTATCTAATGCGTCCATCAACAGTTTTACAAATTTTTCTCGGTCAACTTCCTGTAAAACAAGGGTATTCTTTGGTAAATCAAAAGCACGTCTAAAATCACCATAAGTCAACCCTCTAGCTAGCGAATCATCTGTAATTACATGGATATCAGCAGCTGTACCCGTAAAAATTTCAGGCATCAATAAATACGCAATTGTACATAAATCATGAAGAGGTGAGTCAATAAACCCAAATTGACGGCCAGAGGTATTATAAAATGACAAAAGTTCATAAGCCAGTTGATTGACACGCCCTCGACCGTGTAACTGATCAATTTCAGCTACGGTAATGACTGCTTTTTCTGTTACATCTAACCCTGCCATAACGATTTGTAAGCCACTTTGAAAAACAATCTCAGCTGCTTCAGGATCAACATAAATATTAAATTCAGCTAACGGAGTTTGATTGCCATGACTGATTCCCCCACCCATCAACACAATCTCTTCTATCAACGGAAGAACCTCTGGATGGCTTTTAAGAAGTAAAGCTATATTAGTTAACGGACCTAAAGCCGCAATCATCACTTTCCCTTCTGCCTGCATTATTTTTCGATAAAGAAACTCTACACCATTCATCTGACTTACAGGATACTCTGCTCCTTCAAAATAAGGTCCTTCCATTCCACTTTCGCCATGAGCTTCAGGTGCCGTCTTCAATGACTTTACCAACGGCCCTTCTTGTCCTGCTGCTAATGGGATTTCTGAGTGCAGAAAATGTAAGATATTTCGCGCATTCTTTGTCACCTTGGCTAAAGTCTGATTTCCACCAATCGTTGTTATGCCTAAGACCTTTAATTTTTCAGCATTAGCCAATGCCATTATAATCGCAAGCGCATCATCATGACCAGGATCGCAATCAATCAGAATTTTTTTCATGTCCAAGTACCTTCTTTCCTAGTTCTTCCATCGTCAAAATATTCTTAAATCCTAACGCTTTGGCTAATTGACAAATATAAGGCTGCTTTAGTCCACTCAAAGTCAATAGACTTTCATCCCAAAATACGTCTCTAGGTGTTCCTTCTTTGCGTAATTGTTTATCTGCAAAAACCAATACACGCGGAAACTCTTTTACTACGAACTCCATATCATGAGTAATCGTTATGACAGCTTTATTTTTAGCAGATAATTCTTTAATAATTCTGCCCAAAAGCTCAGTGGATTCTCTATCTTGCCCTGCTGTTGGTTCATCCAAAACAATAACCTCTGGATCCATCGCTATGATTGCAGCAATTGTAATAAACTTTCTCTTAGAGTAAGACAAATTATAAGGATGCTCATTTAAGACCTCCGTCAATCCACATGTCTCAGCGGCCTCCTTAACTTTCTTTTTGATAACCGAAACAGCTAATTTTTGACTTTTAGGACCAAAAGCAATCTCCTTTTCGATAGTCTCTTGAAAGATTTGGTCATCGGGATTTTGAAAAACATAACCCACATGCTTCGACATTTGAGCTGCAGTAAAGACATTCGTTGATTTCCCATCAATCAAGACTTCCCCTTTCGTTGGCCGTAACAAGCCATTCATCAGCTTAACTGTGGTCGTTTTTCCGGCACCATTTTGACCAATAATTGCAACAGCTTCACCTAGTTGAAACTCCATTGAAACCTTTTGAGTTGCTTCAAAACCATTTGGGTAGCTATAACTAACTTCACTTAATTTTAAGAAACTCATTTTGAAGCGACCTCCTTTAATTTTACAATTGCTTCGTCCATTGTAATTGGTATTTGTGTATCATACCCTAGCTGCTCCAAAAAGAACAATGCTACTTGTGGCAAAGAACCCCCATGCTGCAATATCGTTCTGTCGTTCAGCAGCTGGTGAGTTTCGCCACTCTTCACCACATGTCCATTCTCCAACAAAATGATTGCATCACAATATTCCGCCAGTAAATCCACCTTATGCTCCACCACGATAATTGTCTTACCTTGATCTTTTAACATCGAAATAATTTGAAAGACTTCCTCCGTACTCTGAGGATCAAGTTGAGAAGTCGGCTCATCCAAAATGATGACTTCAGGATCTAAAGCCACAACAGAAGCCAATGCAACACGTTGTTTTTGACCGCCAGATAACTCATACGGATTTTTTTCTTTAAGTATTTCTAGAGTAAACAGTTCCAACAATTCTTGTACTTTAACTTTCATAATCTCCGGTGCAATCCCAATGTTTTCCATACCATAAGCAATCTCTTCTTCTACAGTATCCTTAACCCCAGAAATTTGAGTAAATGGATTTTGCGAAGAGTACCCAATCTCAGCAGCTAATGCGCCTACATTGTATTCTTGAACAGATTTCTCTTTATAAGTCACTTCACCTGTTAACTCACCAAAGAACAAAGTAGGAATAAAGCCACGAATAATATTACAAAGCGTTGTTTTCCCTGCTTGGTTATTTCCGATAAGTCCGTACACCTTGCCTTTTTCAAATGATAGCGATACATCTTTAATTACTGGTTCAACATCTAACGGATATTTATACGTCACATTTTTCAATTCGATTAAACTCATAATGGTCCCCCCACAAAATACACAATCAACGCAGCTAAACAAAATATGACAATCAAATAATCCGATGGTGTTTTTTTGATAGAATAGTACGTTGTCTTTTTCATTGGTGCTGAAAACCCTCTTGCCTCTAAAGTTAGTACGCGTTCATCCGTTTGTTGAATGGATGTTAACACTAGTGGACCCATCATAGGCACAAAAGCTTTCATACGTATAAACACAGAACCTTCCGTTTCAATTCCTCTTGCCCTCTGTGCATCTGTTATAGTTTGCGACAATTTTGACATCTGTGGGATCAATTGAATGGTTGCTGCAATCACAAAAGTTACTTTCTTAGAAATGCGGGCTTTTTCTAAAGCGGCAACAATATCTTTGACGCTAGTTACTTGAAAGAACCAGATAATAATCGAGCTAATCGCCACAATTCGAGAAGTTAGTCCAACACTTGTATCCATTCCCATCTGAGAATATCCAATAAACCACCATAGCGATTGACTATCCTCATTTTTAACGATGAACACTTGAACTAAGAAAATAAATAAAACAATTACAAAAACTGATTTAAAGAAAGTATTAAAAAAGTTAGTTATTGTTCCTGAAAACAGGCTTAAAACCAACGCGACTCCAAAAAGCACATATTGAACAGTTGGTAACGTTGAAAACATACTAACAATTATTACAGTTAAAACAATCATTAATTTAGTCGAAGGATGCCATTTTCCAACTATACTATCCATGCTTCAACGCCTCCTTTTTAATATATGGAAGCCCATAATTTAACTTAATTAAAAATCGTGGAGGGATTCGTTTAACCACTAAATAACTGATAAAGAAATTTAAAATAGTATTGATTGTTCCAGTCAATATATTGGTAGAAAATACAGAATCCCATAATTGTTGACCTGCTGCCAAAAATGCGGCTGTAACTAAATCTGTGCCTGCTCCTGTAATTCCACCAAACATAAAGACCGTTACTATAGCTGCCGAACCAGCTGAAACGATAGTCAGTACAGCGCAAGCAATCAGTATGCCAAAAATATTCTTAAAAAAATTAAATCTTGAGAAGTATCCTGCAAATAGGCCAATGCTTATTGAGACAATCCCGTACGGAATCGCTACTGGATTCAACATCCCATTGACAACATTTCCTAAAAATCCTGTTACTAGCCCTACCCAAGGACCGGCCACCATCGCTACTAAATACGTACCAATCTGATCAATAAAGACTGGGAATTTCAAAATTGTACACAGCTGATATCCGACAACGTTTAAAGAAACGCCAACTGGAATCAGCATTAATGCCTGTAAACCAAAGTCATATCTTATTCCTCGCTTCATATCTTTTCCCACTTTCAATTTTTTTCTCACACAAATGTAAGAGCTTTCTTAATTTCATCATCAGTATAATCAGAAATAAAAAATCACGAAAGGTCACATGTCCCTTCGTGATAAAAATCAATGAATTCATTTTTAAAAATATTGCAATTGCTCTTTGAGTCGGTGATATTCCTCAACACCAATATATATTTTCCGTTGCTCGCTTATAATCTCATGATTCTCGCGTAGATTTCTTAATGAACGTCCTACTGTGCGTACACTCATTCCTAATTTGTTACCAATTTTTTCACGAGTTTCTTGTACTTCGACTAACTTAACTTCACTATTTCGTTTTTCCTCATAATAAGAGACAAGAAAATAACGCAATCGGTTCACTCCTTCAAAACGATAAAGTAAGCCATCATTCCCCGAACGATCATATAAATCTTTTGCTAAGAGCCCTGCACTCAACTGTAACAATTCTATGTCCTCCATCACCCATTCATAAACAACCGAGGAAGGAACTCGAACCGCCTCTACTTTGGTCAAGCAAGTAATCGTTGCGATAGTTTCCTCTTTTTGAGCCAAAATTTCGAGTAAGCCCACGCTTCCATTACTTTTTTCTAATTGGAAATAATCATATTCGTTCCCATCTTCATAGTTTCGAGCACCAACAACAATTCCACTAAGAATAAAGTAGACATATTCTGGAAAATCGCCACGCATGATAATGGTTTCCTTTGGCTCAAAGCAAATCACAGGATATTGTTCGACTCCCTTATTTTCTATACTGCTAAAATTAATCGTACTTTTCTGATTATAATGCTGCCACTTTTCCCTAAGAACGTTCTTTTCCATAATTTGACTAACTCCTTTCCTAAAAAGTTTATATTCAAATATTATGATCCAATCGACCAAGTGCATTCTTCACATAACCAAATAATTTTCTATTCATACTATACCACTTTATCTAAAAGATAACCTGTTTGTTCCAAAAGAGAGATTAATCCATTTTCTCCATACAAATCTCCTGCTCCAACAGCTATAAAAATCGGAGCTGTTTCATTTAATTCTTTTTCAAGAGTATCTAACCAAGCAATGTTTCGCTTTGTTATTAATAAATAATTATACTCTTCACTAGCATTTACTAACAGGTCTGAGAAATTATTTTCTATATTTCCATCAATATAATTGTCAATTACATCCTCATTTCTTTTTTGAGCTTCATCTAAGCTCAATATTTGTTTTATCCACTATTTATTTGTGATGTTATAAACACGCTTGAAACGTTGGTTTCAAGCGTGTTTTTGTTTATTAGATACAGAGCTTTCCGTTCTTCGTTTAAACAGCGAGTGAGTCGCATGATAGATACTTCTGGCAATATCTGATTGATTCATCGTATATAAATGGACACCGGAAACTCCCTGAGTAACTAAATCAACAATCTGATCAATAGCATAAGCCAGTCCTGCAGCCCGCAATGCCACCGGATTATCTGCATACTTATCCAGGATAGCGAGAAATTTCTTAGGCAGCTGAACCTCCGCCGTACGAATAATACGTTCTGCCTGCTTTTTGTTGACAATCGGCATGATCCCAGCCAATATCGGTACTTGAATCCCTGCAAGGCAGCATTTTTCCTGAAAATGATAAAAGCGTTCATTATCAAAAAACAGTTGCGTAATCAGCTGGTCTGCTCCGGCATTAACCTTTTCTCTCAGATGATAAATATCCTCCAGCGTATTTGCCGACTCAGGATGTCCTTCGGGATAACAGGCAGCGGTAACAGAAAATTCTGGGTCCCATTCCTTGATATAAGAAATTAGGTCAGCTGCATAAAGAAACTCTTTGCTGCGGGGAACCTCCGGATAGAGGTCCCCTCTTAACGCCAAAATATTTTGAATTCCTTTTTGATGAAGCAATTCCAAAACCTCGTCAACGTTTGTTTTACTCAAATAAGCCGCACTTAAATGAACAATACTCGGAACTTCGTGATGGCTCTGAATGTGTTCCGCAATTTTAACGGTCGTGTCTTTTAAGGAAAGCAGCTTGTTGCTGCAGGTCACACTGATAAAATCAGGACGCAGGTCCTCCATCTGATGTAATGATCTATACAAGCTGTCAAATGTTGCCTGTGAACCTGGAGGAAAGACTTCAAAAGAAAGTCTGGGACTTTCATTCTCTGACTGGTTCATAAACAAGCGCCTCCCTTGTCTGAATAGCAGCTTTAGTTAGATTTGCCAGGCTTTTAACTGTTTCTTTTTCACCGCGTGTTTTTAATCCGCAATCAGGATTGATCCACAATTTTTCTGCCGAAATCTTTTTCAGCAGTTCTTCAATTGTCGCAGTCAGCTCAGCAACAGAAGGAACTCTTGGCGAATGAATATCGTACACACCGGGTCCCACCGCTGTCTGGAACTTTTGAGATTTCAACTCATCCAGCAAAGCCAAATTTGAACGAGAGGCTTCAAAAGAAATAACATCTGCATCCATTTGATCAATCGCAGGTAATATATCCGCAAACTCGCTGTAGCACATATGCGTATGAATCTGTGTATGCGGAGCTACTTTGCTGTGAACCAGTCGAAACGCAGGAATGGCCCAGTCCAGATATTCTTTATACCAGTCACTCTTTCGTAATGGGAGTTTTTCCCGTAATGCAGCTTCATCAATCTGGATAATTTTGATACCATTTGCTTCCAGATCCAACACTTCTTCCTGAATAGCCAAAGCAATTTGAAGAGTGCTGTCTTTCAGTGATATATCCTCACGCGGAAATGACCAGTTTAGAATCGTTACCGGTCCCGTCAACATGCCCTTCACTGGTTTGGCAGTCAGCCCCTGAGCATAGGCAGACCATTCAACGGTAATTGCCTGTTTTCTTGAAACATCTCCCCAGATAATCGGCGGCTTCACACAACGTGTGCCATAAGACTGAACCCAGGCATTTTTTGAAAACAGGAAGCCTTCCAAATTTTCACCAAAATATTCAACCATGTCATTCCGCTCAAACTCTCCATGCACCAGTACATCCAGATCAATATCTTCCTGAAATTCGATACAGTCAGCAATCTTTTTCCGCAAAAAGCTCTTATAGGATAGCTGATCAAGTTCCCCTCTTTTGAATCTTGCCCGAGCGGCTTTCACATCACGAGTCTGAGGGAAAGAGCCTATGGTTGTAGTCGGCAGCAACGGAAGATTCAGCTCAATTTTCTGAGTCTGAGCTCTCTCCTCATAAGATATTTGACGATGAAAATCCTGCTCAGTTAAAGCTGCCAGCTTATCAGCCAGAGCCTCATTTTTCTGAACTCGTTCTTTTTGAAAAAGCTGCTGATTTTCGGTTACTCTTCCTGTTGATTGGCTGACAATTTGAGACAGCTGCGACAACTCCTTCAGCTTCTCCTTTGCAAAAGAAAAATGCTGAGAGACTTCCTCAGGAAATTCTTCCTGCTCGATAGAAAACGGTACATGAAGCAATGAACAGGAGGTCGATAAAATAACCTGCTCTTTTGGCAAGCCGTTTAGTAACGCAACAGTCTTTTGATAATCATTCCGCCAAATATTTTTCCCATTTATAATACCAGCAAATAACACTTTATTCTGAGGAAAGCCGAACGACCGAACGAATTCTTCTGTCTGTTTCCCTTCAACAAAATCCAGTCCGATACCGTCTACATCAAGTGTCAACAAATCAGCATAAACATCTCGGACATCGCCAAAATAAGTCTGCAGCAGCAGTTTGATTTCTCTTGGTTCTTTGGTGAACGACTCGTAAATTGCTAAAAACAAGTCACGATCTTCATTTGACAAATCTTTTACCAGAGCAGGCTCATCCAGTTGCAGCCAGTGCGCACCTAAACTGTTCAGCTTTAAGATAATCTCTTTATATGCAGAAATCAGTGCCGGAATATGCTTTGCCTTTTCTGTTGTTGTAAAATCAGCAAGCTGAATCAAAGTAAACGGTCCTAAAATAACAGGTCTGGTTTCAATTCCCAGTTCCTTTGCTTCCAGATATTCATCAAAAATCTTGGTTCCGACAACTCGGACTTCGGTGTCCTGCTCAAATTCAGGTGTCAGATAATGATAATTGGTGTTAAACCATTTTTTCATCGGCAATGCAGTCACATCACCTGCTGCTGCCTGATACCCTCTCGCCAAAGCGAAATAAGTATCTAAAGGAGAAAGCTTCAGCTCCAAAAATCGCTTCGGAATAATATTCAACAAAACAGCAGTATCCAACACTGTATCATAAAAAGAAAAATCATTACTTGGAATGTATGAGATTCCTGTATTCCTCAAAAGCTGCCAGTGCGTCTTTCTTAATTGTCTGCCCTTTTCTAATAACTCTTCTTGTGTGCTGTCTCCACGGAAATAATTTTCTGTCGCTGCTTTCAATTCACGATTTTCTCCAATTCTTGGAAATCCCACAACCGTTGTTTTCATAGATACGCCTCCTCAATAGTTATGGGGAACACTTTATCACAGCCGTCTGTATCCTGACTAACTGTTAAAATTTATAACCTGTAATAGATTTTAATTATAAGAAAAAAATGAGAATTCAATGGATAAATCATTTGACAGGAAGATAAGTTTTGGCTATAGTAGAAACCAATAGTTAATGCGTAGAAAAGAAGAGTACATTTAGAGAACCTTATACAGAGAGCTCCCAGTGGTGAGAAGGAGCATTGGCAATCATTTGGAAGATGGTCTTTGAGCATTCAGCAGTGAGTGGATTTATGAACTGCTGACGGAGGTGCCCGATATCGCAACGCAGTATCAGTTTTTTATGAACTCGTACTGGCTAAGGTTGCTGACTGTGAAGCAGTAACAAACAAAGGTGGTATCACGAAATTATTCGTCCTTTTTCTTATACAGAAAAAGGGCGTTTTTTTTTACCAATTAATGAAAGGAGCAGACATATGCGTATACAGCAGTTGGAGTATCTTGAAAAAGTAGCAGAAATCGGATCTATTAATGAAGCGGCGAAAAGTCTATTTTTATCACAGCCTGCTTTATCTAATGCCATCAAGGAGCTGGAAAATGAAATGAACATCTGTCTTCTTCATCGAAGCAAGCTCGGAGTTGCATTAACTGAAGAAGGGCGGGAATTTTTATCTTATGCCAGACAGATCATCGATCAGGTAGATCTTCTGGAAAAGAGATACAAGCATTCCGAAAAACAAGCTTCTCGACTATCAATTTCTTCTCAGCATTATGCTTTTTCTGTTCATGCATTTGTGGAGTTTATTCAAACATATGAAGATGACAGCTATCAATTCAGTTTGAGAGAGACGGAGACAAAGAATATCCTCGAAGATGTTGCAGGCTTCCGCAGCGAGATTGGTATCCTCTTTTTAAATAATTTTAACCGACAGGTACTTGAAAAGCTGTTTGAAGAAAAAAATTTAGCCTTTTCTTCTTTATTTTATGCTGCACCGCATATTTTTATCAGTAAAGATAATCCGCTGGCTCACAAGAACAAGGTTACTCTTGAAGAATTGTCAGAGCTTCCCTATCTCTCTTTTGAGCAGGGCAACAGCAACTCCTTTTATTTTGCCGAAGAAATTTTAAGTACACGTACCTGTAAAAAGCATATTAAAGTAAGTGATCGGGCAACTATTTTCAATTTGATGATTGGGCTTAATGGATACACATTCAGCTCCGGAATTATCAGTCGTGAATTAAATGATGACAGCATTGTTGCTATTCCACTGGATGTTCCTGAACGTATTGAAATCGGCTGGATTAGAAGCCGGCGCAGCCACTTGTCTCTGCTGGGACAGCGCTATTTGGATACACTAAAAAAACATATCCGAGATTATGGATTTAATACAATTGAGGAGGAAGCTTATGAAGAAAACTATTGAAAAAAAGGATTGGAAGGAAGCTACAAAATTGGCTCAAATTGGCAATCATACGGATAAACAGACTGGTGCAGTCAGTACACCAATCTATCTCTCTACAACATACGCCCATCCCGAGCTTGGTCAAAGCACCGGCTTTGATTACACACGAACCGCCAACCCAACCCGTCAAGTTTTGGAAACGGCCTTGGCTGAATTGGAACAGGGCCGTTATGGATTTGCCACAAGTTCAGGAATGAGTGCCATTCAGCTTGTCTTTGAATTGTTCCCCTGCAACAGTCATTTTTTGGTTTCCAGAGATCTCTATGGCGGAAGCTATCGATACTTTCATTCGCTGGAAGAAAACGGCCAATATCAGTTTACTTATTTCAATTCTATTGCCGAACTTCACGCAGCAATCAGTTTAGACATTGCCGCTGTTTTTATTGAAACCCCAACGAATCCATTGATGTCAGAGCTATCTATAACTGAAGTCTCTGAACTGACAAAAGCCAATCATACCCTGCTGATTGTTGATAACACCTTTTTAACACCGATTCTGCAAAAGCCGCTGCGTCTTGGTGCCGATCTTGTTGTTCACTCTGCTACCAAATTTCTCGGAGGACACAATGATCTGCTTGCTGGGGCTGTAATGACAAACTCAGATAAATTAGGAGAGAGATTAGCATTCGCTTTAAACACAACGGGCGCCGTCCTGTCTCCTTTTGACTCATGGCTGCTGATTCGCGGATTAAAAACCTTATCCCTTCGCATTAGGCAACAGGAAAAAAATGCCCAAACACTCGTCCAATTTTTACGCCAGACGCCGCTCATTAAAGAAGTATTTTACCCAGAAAAAGGAAGCATGATCAGTTTGAAGCTGCAGAACGCAACACAGATTCCCGCATTCTTAAAAGCATTGAACATTTTTACCTTTGCAGAAAGTCTCGGAGGTGTTGAAAGCCTTGTTACTTATCCAAGCACACAGACCCATGCTGATATTCCTAAAGAATTGCGGGAATCTTATGGCTTAACGGACGATTTACTTCGATTGTCCATCGGAATTGAAGCTATTGAAGACCTGATTCAAGATCTTAAACAGGCCTTGATTAAGTCGGCTGATTAATCCCAATGAAGGATACAATAAGAATAGATTGAACTAAGCAGTTTATTTGGTTATCTAAAAATGCATCCTCTGCCAGATGAAAACAGAGAATGCATTTTATTAATAATTATCTTTATAAGCCAAAGACCCTTTGACGACCTATTGCCAGCTCCTTATATTTTCTCATAATGACCACAGCTGAACTCACTCTGATAATGCTTTTCTTCGTCTCGTTTTGGTTATTTTTCCAAGAGCTTTGGTCAGCTGAAAACTACCAACTATTTGCTCATCAGAAGGAATTCCAAAGCTTAAGCGAAGCTCGCTGTCAAAGAAATTTTTAGTTGTCCGCCAGGCTATATCTATACCTCTTTCCCAAGTCAAAAGCTGAATGTTCTGTATTAATAATGAGGCAGCTGCCCAGGCTGCTTCAAAAGCTTCTTTCTCCTCATACCTTTACTGGACCTGGTTATAGTCATTAAAGCAGGAACACTTTCAAAATAAGTATGTGTTTTCCCTTCCATATTTGTAATCCTTTCAAAATCAAATTTATTCCATAAACCCGTTCTGGAATAACTGCTCAATACTTTTTCTATATATCTTGTGTACTTCCTTCCCAAGAATCAGGTAAACCTTCCAGGGTTATTTTGAAGAATGAAAAGTGCCACAAGAAATTGCCTATAAAATTCTATTGGCGGTTACATCAGGATTTTCATCAAGAAGAAGCTTCTCTGAGGGGGCTTCATGTTCGAATTGTTCTATCTATCGTTCATTCTATTCATTTCCTGCTTTTCAATTGCTTGTCATTCTCAACTTAGAAAGAATATATCAAAATAAAAACAGAGTGTAAAAATCCTTTCTGCTATAACAGTCAGGATTTTTACATTCTGTTTTTTTATTTATTCCCCGTATTCTGCCTCTAATTCAGCAGATAAGCGACTTATCTCATAATATAGCTGATTTTCACGAGCTTCCAGTTCTTCTCCTTTAACATCTAATATCTCTTTTTCAGCTTCAGTCCTCCTGCAAAGACATTCCTGCTCATTTTTTGCTTCTATAAATAATTCATCAAACACCCGCTTTGATCTGCTGTTTTGAAACATCTTTGTCAATTGCTCAAACAGCTGATCTGAATGAGAGAACTGATCCCCATAACTTTTCTGAATGTCAGCTATCTCCTTCTTGCTTCGTGCCACTTTATAATGTTGTGTTGCTACAAAATCTTCTTCCTGCTTCAATTTCAGCAATTCAGTGATTTTTTGCTTGTCTTCCATTCCCTCATCTCCCTTTTCAATTAGCCGCTTCATTTTTAGTTTACTTAATAATAACATAAATATAATTGATTTCATACTTAAAGTTAACAACGGATGCTTTGGAACTGGAGAAGCTTCCCTATATCAATCGTTTGAGAAAATAATAGGTTATTACAATTTTTTATAGTTTATTTTAAAAAAATAAAAAAATACTCATCCTTATAAAATAAGGATGAGCAAGGAGTTAAATGAAAAATAAAAAGGGTTGTTAGTTGTTGTGTCACTATAATACTATCAATAAAATGAAAAAGCAAACAATAACCCTCGAAAATCTCATTTTTTTATTATTTAGATATTTATTCTATTTGATCTCTTAGTCAACCAGAAGAACCATTAAGTGAACATCCAAAAATTCTCCGTCATCTGTCTTTGCGCCTCGAGGCATAATGGTCTCAGTTATAAAACCCATTTTTTCATATAATTGGACAGCACGAATATTTCGATGTTGAACTGTCAATTCCAGTCGTCGAATAATGCCGCCTTCTTTCGCCCAGATAATCAGCTCTTCCATCATCAGACTGCCTAAACCAAATCCCCAGTAATCTTTTAAAATACTGATACCGATTTCACCAATATGTTCCACCCTTTTCTTATCAGAAGCACTCACTGAAGCAGTTCCCACAATCTGATCTCCTAACAGCGCAACCATTAGTATATTATTAGGTGATTCATATAGATCCTCCAAGTTATGCGCCATTTCCTCAACGGTAACTGCCGGACCGTTCCCGTCCATTACCAGAAAAGCTGTTTCCCGACCGACTCTTCCCAACACATCCACCAGCTGCTCAGCATCATCAGGAATAGCTTCTCTCACCGTGATCTCTATTTGTTCTTTATCCATAAATTCTTTCCCGCACTTTCACTGATTCTGCTTAGAAAAGCTTGACCATTACAACCAATCCCATCAATCAAAATCATCCGTTTTTCTTCTTTTGCAGAGTCTTTATTTATTTGAATTCTCAAATACTCATTCGGTAATTCTTCTTTTAACATTTCTCCCCATTCTACGATACTCAGTCCAGAGCCTTCAAAATATTCATCAAGAGCAAGGTCTTCTATTCCACTCTCTACCCGATAAACATCCATATGATAAAGAGGTAGACGCCCATTGAGATATTCTCGTACAATCGTATAAGTAGGACTTTTGATCATTTGAGTAATACCCAACCCCAAAGCAATTCCTTTAGTCAGTGTTGTTTTACCTGCACCCAGATCACCAGATAAAATAATAATATCCCCGGCGTTTGCAGCCCTGCCAATTGTTTTTGCCAGCTCTTCTGTTTCCTGACTGCTGTCCACTATAATTTCCATATAATCACCCTCCCATTGTTCTTCTTTAACTTGATAATGCAAAAGGGCTTATTACTCCCCATAGCAACTACATACAGTGTCAGTTCAACGCATACAATGCTGCACTTTCCGCATGAATCTTTGCGGTATCAAATAGCGGTACATCCGTATCCTCAGACTTTACCAGCAAACCTATTTCTGTACAGCCAAGAATAACACCTTCTGCTCCGGCACTATTCAATTTGGCAATAATCTCCAGATAAATCTTTTTTGATTTTTCAGAAATTATTCCCAGACAAAGCTCTTCAAAAATAATTTGATTGATTTTGTCCATATCCTGCTCTTCCGGAATCAAAACATCTATTCCAAAATCTATTAATTTATTTTTATAAAAATCTTCCTGCATTGTGTATCTGGTTCCAAGAAGCCCAACCTTACAGATATTTTGTTTATTCAGATGCTCAGCCGTTTCTTCAGCAATATGAAGAATTGGAATAGAAAGTGCTGCCTGTATTTCTGGGGCAACTTTGTGCATTGTATTCGTACAAATTACAATAAAATCAGCTCCTGCCTGTTCCAGTTTAACAGCAATTCCAGTTAATACTTCTCCGCTTTTTTTCCAATTTCCCTGGCTTTGATACTGTTCAATTTCAGCAAAATCTACACTGTAAAGCAGACATTCTGCAGAATGGAGACTTCCAGCTTCTTTTTTTACTATCTCATTAATCTGCTGATAATAACTGACAGTGCTCTCCCAGCTCATCCCACCGATAAGTCCAATTGTTTTCATATGAATCGCCCCTTTTTGAGAGTATAGCATACATAAAGCTTCTGAATAAACAGTATTTCATTTGCCACTTAGAAATATTTTCACTAATTCCTCCTGAACTGCTGGTTCCTGTCTCCGGAAACCAAAAAAACACCGAAGCAAAAAATTGTTTCCGTGTTTTTTCTTATAGCTATTCACTTTTGGAGCTCAAACTAGGTTGTTTAAGTACTCCCATCTTTTTATCAGCAATCTACTCGACTATTTTGTTATTAAATATAGTAGGAGTTCCCTTAAAAAGCAACTGACTCTATATACTTCCCCAGTTTTCAAAATACACGACAATTGTTTTTGAATCTCAAAAAAGCAGTATTCACTGATATTCCCGGATAAATTCTGTTGTCTGCAGCAGATACCCAAGTAAAAGACACATTTATTCTACTACCATATTTTAAACAGGAACAGCAATATCCCTCATAAAAAAAGAAAATTCTAATAAATCATTCTTGGAATGAATTGATCCGTTTAACCCGCTATAAAAAGCTGTTAATCAGGTAAAAATTCAACTCTCTCAAGCAAACTTAGTTCACTACCGGATAAATAAAAAAATCAAATTAGTAAAATAAATACCTCTTTTTTGATTTACCAAACTTTTTAGACCGGCTTTTGATAATAAAAGAGTCACAGCTTATACTGAATAACTTTCTATCCACTCCAATAAGTATAATCCCTTTAATTTCTAAAAAGGGAATGTGACATAAGTATGTCTGAGATTCCTAAAACCAAATAAACGGTGTTCCGAATCCCCTCTCTATGCTTCGAGGACGGAACGAAGTCCTTCAATTCTTAGTGGCTAATTGATGAGATCGAAACAAAGTGTAGTGTAGTGAGAACCGAAGACGCAGAAAAACGGATACAGCGTAATGTTTTGTCTTGAGAATCGTTAGACTCGTAGAGACAGCAGTTCTTCTACACTCTGCTACGCATACAGTTCTACTACATCAAATGAGCTAGTTTCATTCAAGGAATACTTATCGAAACTACGCGTACCATTCTGCTAAAGTACGAATATAAGCAGAAGTGGTAAAGTAGAACTAGCACTTGTCGGTCCTAATCTGTGCCGAGTAATCGCAGGCAACATCTCGGAAATAAGGAAGAACGTTACTGAAAATATAAGCAGCTTCAGGGAGGTATCAAGGAACACTAGTCATAAAATGACTAGTGTTCTTTGTCAATTTCCATATATTCCGACTTAGTGTCATAAATCACTACGATTGACCTGTCAGAGTAGATGATGCATGATACCTACTTGATTCTTGAAGGGGAACACTTCTGCTCCTGCGGTTACTCGTCGCAGTTAAGTTCGTGTACATGCTCCTGCGGTGTTACTCGTCGCATGGAGAAGCTTTGTCACAACCTCTTTTAACTACCTGAGAGAAGTATTTATCTCTTACTTTCAAACGTAATAGAAACTTTTTTAGCTCAGATTTTATTTATCCATTAATGCTTGAGCAGCTGTAATAATAGACAATTTATAAATGTCTTCTTCATTAGCCCCACGGGATAAATCTGATACAGGTTTATTCAACCCTTGTAAAATTGGACCAATCGCTTCAAAATTACCCAAACGTTGAGCAATTTTATACCCGATATTTCCAGATTGTATTTCCGGGAATACAAACACTGTTGCTTTTCCAGCAACATTTGAATTTGGTGCTTTTAATTGTGCAACAGAAGCTACATAAGATGCATCAAACTGTAATTCCCCATCAATTTCATATTCAGGAGCCATCTGCTGGGCAATTTTAGTTGCTTCCACCACTTTGTCAACTTCTGGAGATTTCGCAGAGCCTTTAGTTGAAAAGCTCATCATGGCAACTTTTGGTTCAATATCAAATAATTCAGCTGTTCTTGCACTGTCTACAGCAATTTCAGCCAGTTCCTGTGCTGTAGGGTTCACATTGATGGCACAGTCAGCAAAAATATATTTTTCCTGATCACGACCGCGAACCATAATCATTGCACCACTTGTACGGCTGATGCCTGGTTTTGTTTTAATGATTTGCAGTGCCGGACGTACAGTATCTCCCGTTGAATGAATAGCTCCACTGACCATTCCGTCAGCCAGTCCCATATATGTCAGCATTGTACCAAAATAATTCACATCTTTCAGAATCTTTTCAGCATCTTCCTTACTAACTTTTCCTTTACGACGCTCAACAAATACCTCTACCATCTCATCCCATTTATCATAAGTATCAGGATCAATAATTGTGAAATTGGATGTTTTAATCCCGCGGGCATGAGCAGCTTCAACAATTTCTTCCGGATTGCCAATCAAAATCGGTTCCATTAATTCTTCCGCTTTCAATCTAGCAGCTGCTCCTAAAATACGTGAATCAGTCGCTTCTGGAAAGACGATTTTGATATTCCTACGAACAATTTTAAATTTTAAGTTATCGAATAATTCCACGATATACCCTCCAATATTATTTTTACAGAATTAATCATACACCATAATGAAAGAAAATAACAGTTTTTTCTTGCTGTACTAATGGAAAACTCCTATTCTGATAACATTTTCACAAACCTAGGAATTCTATACTATAACAGTTACTCGCTGTTTTAAGACACTGTTTCAGGAAGCTGCCAGTTAATTGGCTCTTCCCCCAGAGCTAGTAAGGCATCATTTGTCTTCGAAAACGGCTTTGAACCAAAGAACCCGCGATGAGCTGATAAGGGACTTGGGTGCGGTGCTGTAATAATCACATGCTTACTGGTATCTATCATTCGTGATTTTTCCTGTGCCGGCTTTCCCCATAAGATAAACACAATTGGTTTTTCCCGCTCATTCAGTTTCTGGATGACTGCATCCGTCAACTTCTCCCAGCCCTGTCCGCGGTGTGAGTAGGCTTGTCCGGCCCGTACAGTCAACACAGCATTCAACAGTAGAACGCCCTGCTTCGCCCAACTTTCCAGAAACCCATGGCTAGCAGGTGTATATCCTAAATCATCCTGAAGCTCTTTATAGATATTTACAAGAGAGGGCGGTGTTTTAATTCCAGGTTGAACGGAAAAACTCAATCCATGAGCTTGATTCGGTCCATGATAGGGGTCCTGTCCCAGAATAACGACTTTAACCTCTTCATAAGGGGTTAGTTCCAATGCTGAATAAATGTGATACATATCCGGATAAATTACCTGAGAAGCATATTCTGTTTTCAAAAACTCTCTCAGTTCGCTGTAATAAGGCTGATTAAATTCATCTTCCAGCATCTCCTGCCAGCTGTTATGAATAATTGTCTTCATCTGATGTCACTCCCTGTTTGTTTTTTCTCAGCACACCGTTCATTTTTTTAATCGATTTTCAAAAAATATATATAAAGCTGAGAATAGCGTTATTCCTTTACCTATTAAGCATATCTGACTTTTTTCCAACATTCAAGGGAATTTTATTATAACGGTAAAATCGAAAACATGGTAAACTATACATAAGTAAAATGAATAATGAGGTGGAAATAATTTATGATTAAGTTGATTGCATCAGATATGGATGGGACACTATTAGATTCAAGAATGGCTATTTCAGAAGACAATGCTTCTGCTATTCGGGAAGCAGCTCGTCAGGGAATCGAATTTATGGTCGCAACAGGCCGGGCCTACGCAGAGGCAAAACCTCCATTGGATGATGCCGGAATCGAGTGTGCAATGATCACTTTAAATGGTGCTCAAGTTTTTGATAAAACAGGAAGATCAATTTTTACTTCCGGGATTGAAAAAGATACGGTCTATGAAATCCTTGACTTACTGGACCAAACAGAGATTTATTATGAAATTTCAACAAATGAAGGAATTATTTCTGAAAGACAGGAAAAAAGAATTGAGAATTTTGCGGCTCACATCGCCGATACAATGCCTCATCTTACCTATAAAGTAGCAATTGCCATGGCAGCAGCTCACCTGTCTTTATTGGAAATTACTTATGTAGACAGTATCCGTGAAGCGATTAAAAAAGAAGACATTCAGGTTCTGAAGATTATTGGCTTTAGTATTGAAGGACCAAAAGTTTTAGGTCCTGTCGGTCTAAAAATTGAAAAGCTGCCGGATATTGTCATTACTTCCTCCGCGCAGAATAATATTGAAGTGAATCATAAAAATGCACAAAAAGGAATCGCTGTTGCCAATATTGCTAAAAAGCATGGTATTGACGCCGAAGAAGTTATGGCCATTGGAGACAACTTTAATGATGTCAGTATGCTTCAATGGGCGGGTGTCAGTTTTGCAATGGGTAATGCTGAAGTTGAAGTGAAAGACTACGCAAAATATACTACATCAACAAACTTGGAAAATGGAGTCGGAGAGGCAATTTTACAGGCGATTCGTGAAGACTTGTAACACTTGTCGATGAATCTGAAAAGAGGTGGAGCTTCGTGTCTGAATATTTTATTCAGGAAAAACAATTAAGTAATGTGACTCGGACTCTTGTGAAAGACGAAAATGGAAAATCTTTATTTTTGCTGGTGGGACGTTGGGGAACTCGCGGAGATGCTCTTTCTCTTTATGCCATGAATGGTGAACTGGTTGCCAGCATCAAACAGCTTTCTCTTTTTTTCGGTACTCGTTTCGATATCTATAAAGGCTTTGAAAAAGTCGGCACGTTAAAAAAAATATTAAACCTTTCAACTGATTTTTATTATATTAACCAGCTTCGCTGGACGGTGATCGGTGATATCCGAAATCATTACTATACGATTCATCATAATAATCACAAGATTATGGAAATGAGCAAAGCAACACTGTTTTCCGGAAATTATTTTTGTCTGGAAGTGGAAAATGATGAGGATGCTCCCTTATGTATTTGTATTGCTGCAGTGCTGGATTACTGGCTGTATAACAAGAAGAAATGCAGCAGCAGAAACAGACAGATGATGATTGACTGGGAAGATGGTGCTTGTTAAGAAAAGTAAAGAGGTTGTACCAAACACTCATGAGTGTTTGGTACAACCTCTTTACTTTTAAAATGAAATTTCAATCAATTCTTTTTTGCATATGATCATAGAGATGTCCGCTGATCATTCTCTCTTCAACTACTTTGAACCCTTTACGCTCATATAGCCTCTTTGCTTTAGGATTCATTTTGTCCACACTGAGACCAATAATCTTTTTACCGTTTTGTTCAGCCATCTTGGGCAGTGCTTCCAGCAATTTTGAACCAATTCCGAAACCGCGGTATTTTTCACTGACAGAAATTGTATCCAAATACCATTCACCCGGCAAGGTTTCCACATCTACAAAAAGTTGAGTATTCTCATTAAAACCAAATTTTTTCAATATTTGAGCCAGCGGTTTATCAATAACTGGTTCATCTTCGGCCGGATAACCAAATGCAATACCGGCAACTTCTCCATTCTGTTCGTACACCAGACCACGCGTATATCCATATCGATAGACCGGATCTGCAATAGCTTCTTCAAGTATTGCTAAAATTGTTTCTTCTGAAGCCGCATCCAAGATAGGCAGCTCCATATCCTTTAAAATAACAAGAATGAGTGGAGCAATTGCTGCTCCGTCTTCTTTTTTTGCAAAACGAATCATCAAATCCCCTCACTTTCTAAAATGAGTGTATCACGTTTTCCAAAACATTTCATTGACAGTCTCCGGAATTTTTTCTTTTTTCAACGTTCACATTTTTCCAAAGGACAAGTGTGTTGCTTCTCGTGAGAATTTATATCGCATTTCTTAACAGCTTCTCTAATACCAGTATTTTCTCCAGCAAGAATCGCTACTTCGTAATCTTCTTCCAACTACTTCATTCCCTTAGCTATCCCATGATATTTTTTTAATACTCCTTTTCATAGTCTGACTGCTTGAGAAAGTCTGTGCTTCTTACATTTTCCTTCATTTATCCTCTTGCTTAGTATGACAGATGATTGGTCCATAGTTGAGTGCTTTTTTGCATTCCATTCTGTAGTGCATTATAGGTGCCATTCATATATATCACACCCTCTTTTCATAGTTGAAAAAGACACCGAGACAGATTTCATTAGTGAAATCCATCTCAGCATCTTTTTAATTTATATCAGTTCTTTTTTGTCTGCTATTTCCTTATACCAGTAGGCACTTTTTTTAGGATAGCGCTGTTGTGTTTCAAAATCTACATAAAACAGACCATAACGTTTATTATATCCGTTTGTCCAGGAGAAGACATCCATCAGAGACCAGATAAAATAGCCCTGGACATTTACTCCCCGCTCTACTGCATCTAGGATTGCCTCTAGGTGCTGACGTACATAATCAATCCGTCCCACATCCTGAACGGTTCCATTCACCAAAATATCCTTATCACCCATCCCATTTTCTGTCACATAAATTTTCTTATAGTTCGGGTAAGTTTCCTTTACATTCAGCAGCATGTCCAGCAGCCCTTGTGGGTAAATCGGCCAGTCCCAATCTGTTGTAGGTATTTCCACATTGTTAACACGTTCGCCGATACCTTTTAAAGCAAAGATGCTGCTGCCTTTCTCACCTGTACCATTATGATGAATCTGACTCTCGCCTTCATATGCTTTTAAGAAATGGCTGGCATAATAATTAATCCCCAGAAAGTCAATCTTCTCAGCAGCGTAAGCCAAAAGTTCAAATTCCTCTGGTCTTGTTTCCAGTTTTCCATTATTTTGTTCCAAAATATCTTGAATCACACACATCACATCTGCCGAATATCTGCCCATAAAGGTTGCATCCAGCAGGAATCTATTGGCCAGTATGTGTTCTCTCTCAGCAGCATCTCTATTTTCAGGAGTATCAGTGATTGGATATTTTGATTCCAGAATATGAACAATTCCAATTTCTCCTGCATACTTGTTTTCTTTAAAAGTTTTCACAATTCTTGCATGAGCCACCATCATGTTATGCATAGACTGTACAGCTTTTGGAATGTCATACTGAATATTTGGCGGAAAATGACCAATAATATATTGACCGGCAACGACTGACCACGGCTCATTAATCGTAATCCAATAGCTGACTTTTCCGCCGTATTCCTCGAAACAGAATTCAGCAAATGCTACAAATGCATCCAGCATCTCCTGAGCCAGCCAGTCTCCTTGCTTATATAAAGGATAAGGGGTATCAAAATGATGCAGCGTTACAAAAGGCTCTACTCCGTTTTCCAAACAGGCATCAATCAGCTTATGATAATAGTCCACACCAGATTGGCTGATTTTCCCTGTTCCCTCTGGAAAAATTCTGGTCCATGCAATCGAAATACGAATACCGTTTATCCCAAAAGCATGCGCCTGTTTCAAATCCTCTTCATATTTATGATAAAAATCACTGGCAGTATTCGGATTAAAGGTCCCTTGTTCTTTCAGATAGTCATCCCAATAAGTTTTCCCTTTACCGCCTGTCTGCGTTGCTCCTTCCGCCTGATAAGCAGCAGTTGCTGCACCAAAGATAAATTGTTTTGGGAATTTTTGCATAATTTCCTCCTTGAATTTTTTTAGAGTCAGCTGTTTTCCCTCACCCTTTCCAGGAAAATGCTTTCTTCTTTTTACAGCTAAGCCAGATTTTCAAACACAAAATTCACAGCCTGTTCCGGCGTTCTGGCTAAAGCCACATATTCTGCACCAGATGTTGATGCTGCCTTCGTATGATAATTCTTCACATCTTCCTGAAGCTCACCCAGCATGGAAGCCATCTGAGGAGCTAAAATGATTAAGTCAAATTCACTGATTAAATCCTTATGCTGACCATAAGCCATCGCAGTGGAATCCAGCAGAATATTTTTCTCCTTTGCACCCTTTTTAATTGCATTTGCCAGCATGGCACTGGTCGCACCATTCGCACACAAAACTAAAATCTTTTTCTCTGTCGTCGTTTCTGCCATAGCTTCAGCCGCAGCTGCAGTAACTTGCTTTGCTTCCACTGCTTCCAGCTTTTCTTCAACTACTTCATTTTCCTGATTACGTTCTTTTTCCAACAGTTCGTTGTCATAAACTTTGAAGAACGGAAAATAAACAGCAAAATCTACCACCAGTAATACCAGCATTAAAATAATTGCCTGCAACGCAAAGCCAGTTCCCATAATCAATCCAATAGGCCCTGGTGTTGTCCACGGGAGATTATAAATAAAGCCATTCATACCTAGAACATCTACAAAAAATTTGAAGAGCCAAACATTCAAAATCGGTGTTAAAATAAACGGAATAAAGAAAATCGGGTTCAATACAATCGGTGCTCCAAACAGCATTGGTTCATTTACACCAAACAAAACCGGAACAGATGATGCACGTCCAATTGTTTTTAATTGCTTCGATTTGGCCAGAAAAGCAAACATTAGTGTAATAACCAGAGTTGCTCCGGTTCCACCCAATGTTGCAACGAAATATTGAGTACCCTGTGCCAAAATACGGGAGGCGTGCTCCCCATTTTGATAAAGCTGCAGATTTGTTTCTACATTCGTAATGTAAATCGCAGCAACAGCCGGTTCAACAATAGACGGTCCATGAATCCCAACAAACCAGAAAAATGCCATCGCACCGAAAATCAGAGCCAAGCCAAAATACCCATCCGCCGCACTAAAGATCGGCTGGAACAACTCAATAATTTTTTCAGAGAAATTTGTTCCAACCAAGCTTCTGAATCCTAAGTCAAATAACCAAAAAAAGACTGCAGATAAAGAAATAGGAATCAGATCTTTGAATGTCTGAGAAATATTTCCGGGAACCTCTTCAGGCATTTTTACAGTGATGTTATTCTTGACACAGAAGCGGTAAATATTAGGTACAACAAAACCTACCACAAACGCTGACAACAGTCCTTTCGTCCCCATATAGCCAGTCGCCAGGCCTCCGTCCAGCGGATCTACACCAATTAGTAAAAATGAAATAATAGCTGCAACCATTGTCGATACATTATTAATCTGATTTGTTTTCGGTAGTTTGCTGTTAAAATTGTCTGTTAAGCTCTTTGCAACTGTTGCCGACATCAGCAAACCCAGAATTCCCATTGAATAGTTGTAGGCTTTCATAATCGCTTCTTCTACTCCAGAACTCCAATAAAAATTAAAAATATTCGGTACATATGCAACTAAAAGAAAAATACTGGAAAACAATATTACCGGAATCAAACTGATAAACCCATCTCTGATTGCCCGTAAATAAGGATTATTTGAAATTTTCTCAAATGTCGGTTTCATTTTTTCAATTCGCGAAACTAATGCATTCATTGCTAAATTCCCCCTTTTTCTCCATTTATTTTTTATAAATATTGAATAGATGCTTGATCGTATCCTTCAACAACATGGTTGTCATCAAATGGTCCTGCGCATGAACCATAATAAAACCTACTTCAATCGATTCACCCCGTGCTTCAGCAGCCAGCATCTGAGTCTGTGACTTGTGCGCTTCAACTAAGCTAGTGTTTGCTTCCTCCACTAAACGATCAGCAACATCAAAATTTCCTTTTTCTGCTTCACCTAAAGCTTCAATTAATTTGGATCGTGCTTCTCCGGCAAATGCGACAACTTCAAAACCAATCATTGCAACTTCTTCTTTGTTCATAACTAAGTCCTCTCTCCTTTGTTCGAATTTGTTTTATTTTGTTCTTCACAAACAAATGATATACCGCTTTCATATAGATGTCAATCAAAAATAATAAAAAAACAAAAGATATTAGCATTGACAGAATTGATTTTTGATGATAAGTTCTATTTAAACATAAACGAACATTTAAAAACAAAAAGGAGGAGCAAAGCTTGATCAAAGAAGAACGTCAAAAAGCTCTTTTAGCTTTTTTAGATAAACAGGAATTTGTCAAAGTCAGTGATATCACTGAAAAGATCAAGGTAACTGAAATGACAGTCCGAAGAGATTTAAAAGAGTTAGAGAAGCAAGGCAAGCTGATTCGTGTTCACGGCGGTGCAAAAGCAATGAATAAAAAGGAATTAAGCTTCTTTGAACTGAGTCACATTGAAAAGAAAAATATTCATTTGAAAGAAAAAGAAGAAGTTGCAAAGAAAATTGCCGAGCAGATTAAAACCGGAGATACAGTTTTTTTAGGTCCTGGGACAACCATCGAGCTGGTTTATGATTACTTAACCTGTGATTTCGCCAAATTTGTGACAAACTCTATTCACGTATTTGATAAATTCAAAAATGACAATCGGTTTGAACTGATTTTAATCGGCGGCTCTTACCGCTCAAAGACCGGCGCTTTTGTAGGAACCATTGCCAATGATACAGTTGCCAGCATTCAGGTACACAAAGCATTTATTGGTGTCAATGGTATCTTAAATGATGCGGTTACAAACTCAAATGAAGACGAGGGTGTCACTCAGAGAATCATTCTGCAAAGTGCACATAAAAAATATATTATTGCCGATCATTTCAAATTGGACAGACAGGATTTTTACAAATTTTATTCTCTGTCAAAAGCAGATTACCTAATTACGGACAGCAGTATTTCAGATGAGTTATCAGCTAAATACGGAGAAATTATTAAAATTATTCATTAGGAGGAACAGATATGCAAGTAATACTGGGTGCAGATAGAGACGGACAGCAAATGAAACATATGATTTTGACTTATCTGCAGGAAAAAGGATTTGATGTATTGGACACAACAGCCGATGACTCTGTAGACTTTGTTGAATCGACAGAACGAGTGGTTGAAAAAATCAGAGAACAGGAAGATGCATTTGGTATCTTATTTGACCGCTACGGAGCCGGCAGTTTTATTGCTGCAACCAAGCATAATGGTATCATTGCTGCTGAAGTGTCAGATGAACGCTCAGCCTATATGACACGGGAACATAACAATTCCCGTATTATTACGATTGGCAGCGGCATTGTTGGTGAGGATCTTGCCAGAAATATTGTTTATGCGTTTCTGACTTCTCACTATGAAGGCGGACGTCATCAAATTCGTGTAGATATGCTTAATGAAATGTTTTAGGAGGAGAATGGAATGAAAATAGCTATAGGCTGCGATCATATTGTAACAGATACAAAAATTGCGGTTTCCGACTTCTTAAAAAGTCAGGGACATGAAGTACTGGATGTTGGAACCTATGATTTTTCAAGAACTCACTACCCGATTTACGGACGCAAAGTAGGCTTGTTGGTCTCAAGCGGGCGAGCGGATCTTGGAGTAACCATTTGCGGAACAGGAGTCGGCATTACAAATGCTGTCAACAAAGTCCCTGGTATTCGTGCGGCACTGGTCAGAGATATGACAACTGCTGTATATGCCAAGCAAGAGCTTAATGCCAATGTCATTGCATTTGGCGGAAAAATTGCCGGAGAACTTTTAATCTGTGATATTATTCAGGAATTTTTAAAGACAGATTATCAGCCTACTCCTGAAAATAAAAAATTGATTGAACGAATCAAAGAGATTGAAACAAAAAATGCAGATAAAATCAGCGATGAACATCTTTTTGACGAATTTCTGGAAAAATGGGACCGTGGAGAATATACAGATTAGGAGTCGGACAAATGATTTTAACAGTCACACTTAATCCATCTATTGATATTTCTTATTTTGTTGATCATTTTCAACTGGATACCGTTAATAGAACAACCAAAATAACTAAAACACCCGGCGGAAAAGGACTGAATGTTACCAGAGTCCTAAAGCAGATGAACATCCCTGTTCTCGCGACCGGCTTTATCGGCGGCCATATTGGCGAACTCTTAAAAGAAGGATTGGACTATGCAAAAATTCAACATTCTTTTTCACCAATTAAAGGCGAAACCCGCGACTGTATTGCCATATTATCAGAGAATAAGCAAACAGAAGTTTTGGAAGCCGGTCCTACCATCTCAGAAGAAGAAATCAGTGCTTTTCTTGAGCATTTTTCTGTATTGATTAAAGATACAGAGTTAATTACGATTTCAGGAAGTTTGCCTGAAGGATTTTCTCCGGATTTTTATCAGCAATTATTAGCACTGGCTGCAAAAGAAAAGCGCCCAGTGCTGCTTGATACTTCCGGAAACTATATGTACCATGCACTTGCAGGAAAACATAAGCCTTTTCTAATTAAACCAAACCATCATGAAATTGCTGAATTTCTACAAAAAAAGGCAAGCAAGGATATCGAAGTACTGAGAGATTATCTGAACGATCCATTATTTGACGACATTGAATATATCATTGTCACACTTGGCAGCGAAGGAGCCTTGATCAAGAATAAAGAAACGCTTTTTAAAGCTTCTCTGCCGAAAATTGATGTCGTCAGTCCGGTTGGCTCAGGCGATGCTTCCCTTGCAGGAATTGCTGCTGCTCTCTTCAAACAACAGGACTTGGAAACTGCCATAAAAACCTCAATGACAGCTGGTCTGCTAAATACGCTGGAAGCTCAGACTGGCTCTATCAATATAAAAAAATTCGATGATTATTTCAAACAAATACACATAAAAGAACTCTAGGAGGAAACACATTGACTTATTCAAAAGAAAAACAGGCTGCCATGGATAGACTGGCAAATAAGGATGGTATCATCGCAGCACTGGCAATTGACCAACGCGGTGCCCTGAAAAAAATGATGACAGCTTTTCAGCCCTCAGCTGAAGCTGAAGAAATCGAAACATTTAAAGCTCTCGTTTCAGAAGAGTTAACTCCCTATGCTTCTTCTATTTTGCTGGACCCCGAATATGGTTTGCCTGCAAGTAAAGTACGATATAATGAAGCTGGACTTCTTCTGGCTTATGAAAAAACAGGGTATGACAGTTCTGTCAAAGGACGCTTTCCTGATTTACTTGATCACTGGTCCGTTCGCCGGCTAAAAGAAGCTGGTGCGGACGCCTGCAAATTTTTGCTATATTATGATGTGGATGAAAATAATGAAATTAACGATCGAAAAAAAGCATTTGTTGAACGCATTGCTTCTGAATGTGTTGCAGAAGATCTCCCTTTCTTTCTTGAACTGGTTTCTTATGATGACAGCATTGCAGATCCCAAATCCAGAGAATATGCACAGGTTAAACCTCATAAAGTCATCGAAATGATGAAAGTCTTCGCTGAACCTCAGTATCATGTGGATGTTCTCAAAGTCGAAGTACCTGTTAATATGAATTTTGTTGAGGGCTTCGGAGAAGATGCTGTTCACAGTAAAAAAGAAGCTCAGAACTATTTTATTGAACAGAGTAAAGCAACCAACCTGCCGTTTATTTTCCTAAGTGCAGGTGTCTCTGCAGACTTATTCAAGGAGACTCTACGTTTTGCCAAGGAAGCAGGCTCGACCTTTAATGGCGTTCTCTGCGGACGGGCTACCTGGGCCAATGGTGTGGAACCATTCATTAAAAATGGAGAAGCAACTGCCAGAGAATGGCTGCAAACGCAAGGGCGACAAAACATAGAAGAATTAAATGATGTATTGAAAGAAACTGCAACTCCCTATAAAGACTGATGAATGTAAAAGCTAAAACTGGCAGCTCCAATTTTGTATCGGAGCCGCCAGTCTTAGCTTTTTACTGCTATTTCATTTTTTTAAAGTATCTTGGTAATCAGCACTTCATCCACTCGATGATCCTGCATTTTCTTAATCTCGAGATTCAGTGAACCAATCCTCAGCTTTTCTCCTGCCACAGGCACATGCCCCAGTGTAGACATGATATATCCCCCCAGCGTTGATGAAGAGGTATCATTTTCAATATCGAAGAGCTCTTCCAAGACATCAAATTCAGCTGATCCCTTTACCAAGTATTGCTTTTCATTCAGTTTTTTAAATTCAGTCTGTCTGTCATCAAATTCATCCCAAATCTCACCAACCAGTTCTTCAACCACGTCTTCCAATGTAACCAGACCTTCTGTTCCGCCATATTCATCAACAACAATTGCAATATGGCATTGGTCAATCTGAAACTTTTTCATCAACTCTGAAATACGCATACTTTTCGGAATATACAGTACCGGCTTTACAACCTCAGCAAGTTTCTTCTCTCCAACCAGTACATCATAGTAAAAGTCTTTTTGGTTTAGCACGCCAGTTACTTCATCGATGGACTGTTCATAGTAAGGCAGTCGAGATAACCCTGTTTCCCGAAAAATATCAGAAATCTCTTCCAGCGTTTTTTTATTATTGACTGAAACAATCTCCAATCGGGGAGTAAAAATATCCTGCACTTCCAAATCATTAAATTCCACAACATTTTTTATCAAAATCTCGTCTTCTTCATCTATAGAACCTTCTTGAGCAGCCTCTTCAACCAAAGTCAGCAACTCCTCCTCAGTAATGGAAGGACCCATATTTTTTCCGGGAAGCAAGACTATCAACAGCTTTTTAATTTCTGAAAAAAACAGAGTCAACGGATATAAAATTATCGTCAGGACCTTAAGCTGTCGTGCAAACAGAACAGCAAAATATTCAGGAGATTCTTTTGCTATCGTCTTTGGAAAAATTTCTGCAAAAGTCAGTACAACAATAGTCATGACGACCGTTGACAGCATCACACCGATATTTCCAAAATAGGCCACAAACAGTAATGTCGCAATTGAGGAGCTGGCAATATTTACAATATTATTTCCAATCAGAACTGCCGAAAAAAAGCAATCAAAATCATTAAGCAGTTCCAGCACAACCATCGCTCGTTTATCTCCTGCTTCAGCCATCTTCATAATTCTTTTTCTGTTTAGCGAAGAATAAGCCGTTTCACTTGAAGAAAAGAAAGCCGAAAGCAATAACAATATAAACAGTACAGGCAGCAAGGTACCTATCTGAGGGTCCATAAAATGTCATCATCCTTTTTTCATTTTATTCTATTATAGCGGAGTCTCAGACCATTCGTCTATACTACAAGGTAAACTAATCAATTCGTTAAAAATCGAAAGGTCAACCCTTTTCTTGACAATTTTATAAGGTGTCTATTTTCAGCTTGTATTCTTACTCGATTGACCTCAATAATAAGCCTCCTTGGATAGGAGGAGTCCCGGCAAAAGCTAATTATGAACCATTAAGCTGCCTCATCGCTATCATATCCGAACGAATCATCAAGGTTTCCACCCCGCCAATCTCAGATTTAGATAGCCTTGCTGGTATCTCGTAACTTAATGTTCCATGCAATCTCAGATAATTCCAATTGCAGTTACCGAAGACTCTCAAACTGATGCGGTTGAACTAATTCTGCTTTTTCATCGATTTGTACGATAATTCTGTTGCTGCGTTATCATAAGGACAATCTTTTTTACTTAATGAGTGCTCGATTTCAAAATTGGTCAGCAGCTCGATGATAGTTTGTTTGTCAAACTCCTTTCCTCACTCAGTATGAATGAGTCCCGCTTCTGTTAGTGGTTGCTTAATTTGATGAAATGCTTATTGAACCAGTTTCACATCTTTATATTTTTCAATTGAACAGCCAAATATCGCTTGATTGAACAGGTCTATTATTATGCAAACATAATACTTGCTGTTTCCTACTTATATATAGGTGAAATCAGTCACAATGGCTTCCAGTAGTTTTTTTTAATTCTCAATTGAGAATATTTTCTCAGCCGACTCATCACTTTTTGTCGCATGTTCCCTACAGGGTACGGTTGTGTAACTTGACTGTAACCCACAGTGTTTCATAATCTGATTCATTTTTTCGTTGGCTCAGTTAAATGCCCTAGTTAAGCAGTGCCTATTTGATTTTTCTTGTACCATATACTTTCCAACTTTTCATAAATTCTTCCGTTACAGCTTCTTCCAGTGCTGCTTCGTCCTTTTTTGGTTTTACTTTATAATAATAAGTTTGGCGGGAGAGCCCTAAAATATTGCACATCACCAATGCAGAATATTTATGCTTATTACGTGTAATCACTTCTCTTTTTGTCCAAATATCAGCACCGCTTGCTTTAAACTATCATTTTCTATTTTCAGCTGCTGATTCTTTTTACGTAGAGCCGCTAATTCCTTTTGTTCAGGAGTCAGATTGTCTTTCTCTTTAAATGACTTAGTCAAAGCAGCCTGTCTCACCCATTTATCAAAGGAGGATGGCGTAAGTTCATATGCTCGGATAATCTCTGCTCGAGATTTTCCAGCTTGATACAAATCAACCATTTGTTGTTTAAATTCTTGAGTATAGGTTCTCCGTGCTCTTCTTGACATAATACTGTCCCTCCTAGTGTGTTTTCTTTTAGTTTGCACACTTTATTTTTTTATCTACTGTATTGACCGAATTATAAATTATAATAAAATATAGTCTATAAATGATGTTTAATGATAGAAAATTTTAACTTGTATACTTCAAAACCAAGAACGAACAGCTTCAAAAACAGCTGGAGATCCGCCAACACGTTTCCAAATAGAAGCGTTTGTATCGAGAATCGAACAAAGTAAGACTCGCAGATACAAGGATTTTCTACTGATGCAGGAACCTCTAGTGGGATGGTATGCGAACCGACAATCTGAGGAATGTGTATACATTCAATCACTTTTTGGAGGTAGCTGCCAGTCTCACTAAGATAAATAAACTAGTGAGATGGTAGGCAATACTCTGATAGAGATACATGGGTTAAAATTTAGATCCTTATCAGGAGTTTGCTCCTACGCTTCTTCAAATGCTCGTCGCATGTCTCAGGAACATGGAGGACATGCTATATGCGCAGCCTCGATAAATATTCCTTGAATAGAGGCTCGCCTCATCTAGGAGCATTAGCAGGATGGTATGCAATGCTCTGATTGAAATAGATGTGCACCCATTTATGTTCATAACTAAGAGATTGCTAGTAGACGAAGCTCTGATATACATTTGTCAAAATTCACCCAATTCTAAATGAAGACGCCATTTAGAATTGAAGGTCTCTGTTACAATCATCGATACATAGGGAAGCTTTGGAATGCTGTTTATTCAGTTTTTTAATTTGATACAGCGCCTTTCCTTTCATTCTATATCTTCTTTATGTATAGAAGATATTATTGTATGTTCCTATAATTTTGTACATAAATACTATCGTTAACAATAAAACAAAGATACACCTGTTTCACTCTAAAAAGATAATTTTTTTATTTCATCTGCTACTTTATAAAATTTACTGGAAGCTGACCCCTTGACAAAAACTAAAGAATTATCTGTTAAATATGGTTGAACATGTTCTGCCAACAGGTTCTTATCCGCGACCCATTGTGCATCAGGCAATTCTTCCGCTATTTTTTTGAATGCCTCGCCCCATAAGAAAATTTGAGTTGCTTTACAGTCAGCTAACTCTTCTTTCAACTGATAATGCTGATCAAAACTATAATCACCTAATTCTGCTACTTCACCAAGAACCAACAGATTACTTCCACTATAAAACTGTTGTCTTTCTTTAAATGCTCGTATACCATTTTTTACGGCAAGTATAGAACTGTTATGACTGTCATCAATCAAAGTAAACTGCTTGCCATTATATTTGACTACAACCTCTTCCAAATTACGTGGCAAATTATTTTTCGTCTCCAATAAATGAACATATTTATTTACATCGTAACCAAGTGTGTCTAAAGTAAGCAAAGAGGCCATTACATTTTGAATCTGTCCATCACTGAAAGCAGCCATCGAAAATCGTTGTATTTTTCTATTTAAAGAAAGGATTACTTCCGTATGATCTTTTCCAACCTTTTTCTCAACCAAATAACAGTCCGCCTGCTCATTAATTAGGCTATATGATTTTATTGTTAAAGCTTGACGTCTTGCCTGTCTCAAAAATTTCCAAAGATATTTTTCTTCTATATCCCCATTGATAATAGCTGTACCGCCATTTTTAACACTAGTGAAAATTTCCGATTTTAAAGAAAGGTTACGATCGATTCCGTATTTAGAGTGAGCCATTCCAAAAGAGGTTAAAATTGCCACATCACTTCTATAACGATACCCCTCATTACCGTATGCCAAACGATTCATCCCTCCAACAGCAATTTCAAAAATTGCCTTAGCCGGCTGTCGACTCAGCGCCAGAGCAAGTCTTAAATTTGCAAAATGTAAATTTGAATTTTTAGTATTGCTTAATGGTGATTCCTCTGCTAATAGTTGTTCCAAAAGTAGTCTTACTGAAGTTTTTCCCACACTCCCCGTAATAGTGATCATTTGTCCCTGATAGGCTTCTACGATACAATCTGCTAGTAATGAGGCTGCAGCTAAAGTATTCGAAACAATAAACTGCGGCACCTTTCCTCTATACTCCTCAATTGGTGTATCGGTAAGAATCAAGCCTATTTTTTCCGGACATCCCACTTCTATTAATTTTTTATTGCGATGAGCAGGAAACCATTTTTCATCATGATACAAAGCCTTCATGTCCTTAGTACTTAGAGAAACAAAAAGTGCCTGTTCGCAAGAAACAGTTTTGAGATCCTCTTCAAAAATTGTTATATAATCAAAGGTGCCTGCTGGCAGATACCCATCTAAAAAAGAGCCGGATATATTCTTTTTTAACCAATTTGCATTTACTTGGTGATTTTCCTGTTCATGAGAAGCAGCATTGATTTTTACAGGATAGTAGAGGTGTCCAGCTTCATCAAATTGAGGAGCTTCCAGTAAAGATGAATTATCTAATTTTCCGATATCTTCTATTACCTGGTTCTGAGTTGCTTTTTCAACAAAATATGGTTGCCAAAAATTAGCTAAATTATAATTCCAGAAAGGATACACCCGAATCAGTTGATCTGTTAAATGCCAGTTAAGAAAATAGCTATAGGGTAAATTTCCTGGTTTTGACAATTCTTTCCCGTCACTATTAAAAACACCATTTCCTAAACTATAAAATACTAAAGTTCCATCTATTATTTCAACCGGTTGAATTTTATGTGGACCACTTCCAATAATTAAATCAGCTCCCGCTGAAACTAATCGTTTCGCCAAATTCTTTTGTCGCTGCGCTAAATTTCTAAAATCCTCTCCCCAATGAGCCAATACAATAGTAAACACTTCTGAATTCTCTTCTTTAAATGCTCTAATAGCTTCTAACAATACCCCATCCAAGGAAGCAACTCCCGATCGATTTGTTGCATAAAAATCAAAATACCGATCCCTGCCTTTTCGATACCAATAACCTGAAAAAATTGCTATTTTTTGATTATCATGACGAAGAAGAATCGGCTTCACCGCCTCCTTGAGATTTCTTCCTGCCCCCACTGTTGCAATCCCATTCTGATTAAATGCTTTGATCGTCTCCAACAATGCTTCATCCCCATAATCTTTCGCATGATTATTTCCGAGATTTGCTAAATGAATATGCCTTTTTTTCAGTTCATTGATCGTTTGTTGTTTATCGCCACCTAAATAAAAAATCTTTCTTTTATTAAAGCACTCCTCTTCTGGTTGAATCAAGACACCTTCATATGTAATTATGTTATAGTCATTTGCAGATAATTTTTCACCAATTTTTTGAAAAGAATACCCATATCCATATTTCTGTAAAGCATCCGTACGTTTCTTCCTTTTGCGCACTTCTGTCTGAAACTCACCAAAATATGTGTCTGCTAAAAAATTAATGATCGGTTTAGACAACACTATTTCTTTAGGTGAACAGGTTTCTTCAATAAACGGTAAGTAAGCAGTCTCAGAGGTATGTGTATAGTTTGTACCATTGATTACCAATGAACAATACAGCTCATTATCAATTTCTTTAAATATCATACAATCGTTTTGATTCGTTCCCCAAAAAATACTAGCAAGTACGTCTCCTTTTAAATCAGCTTCTGACTGCGGATAATATACCTCAGTTCCAATCACATGTATGCGGTTTCTAATATAGGCGAAGCTGTTTCTTGCTAAATTCAGATAAGCAGAAGCAATTTTGAAATAATCAAATAGATTAGACTTTTGCTTTTCTACTAAACGACCTGTTAAAGAAGTACGGGAAATACGAGAAATATTCAACTTAATTCCCAATTCATCAATCTTCTTTCTCGCCCCTTTTTGTCCGCCATATATTTCCATCAAAGCAACTAGACAATCTGGTGCATTCAAAGAGACTGCCTGATTCAATACATCAATCAACAGACGCTCTTCTCCTTTATGAGCATTGGTGGAACGTAAAGATTTTTGTTCACGTTCTACTCTCTCTGGAAAAATAATCGTTTGTTCTGGTGAAAGTTTGTTCTCTTGCAAATCAATTAAAATACTTAAGTACAACAGCAAATGTGATGTTCCATAAGGTGACGATCTATTCCCAGCCGGTCGTTTATTCAATAAACTTGTGTTAGAAAATGCTAGACATGCAATATTTTGTGTATTATTCTTTAAATCTGTCATATACATTCTTTCCTCTCGGCTTCTATATGTCTTTGGTTAATTTAAGTAAAAAGACCTCAACTACATAAAAATTCTAATTGATTATTGTACACTACCTTAATATAAATAAAACTCAGGGACCTAGAGCGCTTTCCTTCGGTTATTTATCAATCATATAAAGAAAATTCCACTACATTCCAAGCCACCTTGCAATGCACTATACTATACTTCGCTTGCTTTGTTCCAAGAAAGAGATTTTTTTGATTTTCTCCTCTATCAGGAACTAACTGAATGTAGATAAGCTGTTGAATGAGAAAATAATCATTTCTTAAATAGGGTTAATACGCTGCCCAAATTATAATAAAAGATAGTCTATAAAGGATATTCAATGATAGAAAATATTAACTTATATACTTCAATAATAAGACCGAACAGCTAGTGGGATGGTAGGCAAAGCTCCGATGGGGATAAATTTGTCAAAATTTATTCCAGAAACAAAGAGATAGCTGTATGCGAACGGCAATCTTTGAATGTGAAACATTCATCCAATAATTAGAGCAACTGTTCATTTATATTGGTGCATGTCTTAAGACTTTTTGCATAACTTACTCCTACGCTTCTTCACATGATCTGCTCCATACAAGATATACCAACGCTTTTCCAAGCAAACGCGTTTGTATCAAGAATCGAACAAGGTAAGACTCGTAGATACAAGGATTCCCCGCTTTTGTAGAAGTCTTTAGTGAAATGATATGCACAACTTCAATAAATATTCCTTGAAAGAAGCAAGCTTAGTTAAATGTTATACTACTTTACAGCTAGTTTGACTCCGATTAAGAATGAACTAGATATTCTTTTCCGAATCACCCCTGTACTGGCTGCTTCTCGAACTATAGGTATGAATAAGCTTTAATATTATCAACAGACTAGCTCTTAATTTTTTCAAACAAATTTGCCGTTTGAGTTTTCAAACCTGTTCAGAGTCTATTCTGAAAAAAGTATCACCAACGCCCTCTCTTAATTTTTTCCTTTTCTTTAAATCGTTTTGCATTTGCAGGAATACTTTTAGGCGAATTATCGGTATTTTTTTCCCAAGGATACAGTCCGTCTATATCCTTGGAATAATTTTTCAAAGAATCTGACAATCGCCCTTTCCTTCGTTTTCTGATCTTTTTTCTAATCAAAAAAGTATATGCTGCTAAAATAAAAAGAACCAGGAATCTTATTAGTCCATAGAATTTCATTCCTCTACACCTCCAAAGCGAAGTACTCGATAGTTAATCAAGCCTGATAAAAAGTGCTCTGCATCATCGATCCTCATTCTAAAACGATCATGTCTAGCAAAGAAACCGTATTGAATCTTTTCAGGCGACTGAAAAAACATGGCAAATTCAGGAAACATTGTTCCAGTAACTATTTCATGATATGCACGATAATCCATTACTTCAAAAATACGTTTTTTTCCTGCTGTAAATTCTTCAGCAGAAACCACTTCTCGTTGTTTATCATAATTATCTAACTTAAGCACCATTTTAGCTGCTGCAACTAATAGTTCCAGCATTGTCGGATAAGCGGTATCCCTATTTTCCATAAAATCAATTCTGCTTAAAGCATTTTTTAAGCCAAAGGTATAATACTCATTTTTCTGTTCATGTTTTAAAAATTCATTGACTGCGTAACTTAACCAATGATCATGATATTTTTCATAATTATTATCAACAAAATGCGTCATCATTCTCTGACAAATATTAAAAATTTCTTCCTCATTCATTAATTCATATGCCCTAAGCATGGAAAACAGAGCCTCACCATCATAATAAATGATTCTAAATCTATCTTTAACTTCAAGTAGTTTATCAAGAACATGAATCGTATCATCATTTTCGGTGATAAATCTTTTTTCTATCGTATGTGCAAGCGTACGCATCATGTTGAAAAATTGCGTATCACCAGTAATCTGTGTATATTTTGCCGAAGCAAGAATAGCCGTTGCCTGTGCACCAAGTTTATATTCGACAGTTGATCCAATTTGATCTTTGATTAAGCTGTCACCGTCAATTACGTCCAATAAATAGTCAAAGCCCCAAATTAAACCCTGATATGCTTTTTTAATCATTTCCTGATTATTCAAAAGTTCCCCAGCTTCAAATAGTGCATACAATGAAGAAAAGTGTCGAATTGCATTATAATTACGAATGTTTTTATCGTAGCAAGGAAAATAGCCATATATAAATTTGCCATCCTCTTTTAATTGCTCCAACAAATAAGCAGCCCCTCTACGAATAACATCATCCAAAATTTCTTGAAAATTTTCTTCCTCTACTACTCTAAAGTGATTTCCAAAACCATAATCCTTCAGTTCAAAAATTTTATTCTCTTCAATAAAATATGCTTGTGTAGTAAAGGTGTATATTGATGATTTTTTTAGATAGTTTAATGAATAATCATCCACACGATATTTTCTCTTTACATATGATTTATAGTTTGAAATATCGATTCGTAAGTTAGGTAAATTTTGCCCGATTTTATGATTTTCATCTGGAACAAATAATGCGTTGGATGTGATCTCTTCTTTCAAAAAACATCTCTTTTTAAACCCCTCAACTCGGAAGCCAAAAGTTATATAATTATTACGCTTGATTTTACCAATTTTTTCAATCAGCTGCTCTAAAGTAGTTTTACTTTCTTCTATAATTAGATCAATACGTACATACTCATTTGTTTCTGGCAAAGCTCGATAAAATAAAAAAAGTTTTTCCCAGCTTTGCTTAAATGTTTTTCCATAAAATTCTTTGACATAGCAACGTTCAGAACGATTGCCATAACTTAAAATAAACGTGGTAGCTTGAAGCTCTGAATTTTGATGAGCTTCAAAAAGCTCTAACAATTGGTTTAATGTACCTGCAATCATAAATTAATTCATCCTTTACTTCTTTAAATAGAAAAAGAAAATGTAAAAAAAATTTTGTTTCAAAAAATATCAAACTATGTAAACATTGTTAAAATATAAAAATAAAGTGAACAAAAATCAATATCCTCATGAAATGGATACTATCCAACTTTTGGGCATCCTCTTGTTTCTAATCAAGTATTTTCTTCTAAAGTACATCGGTTAATTATTTTTATGAGCTGTGACATTATCAATATGACTAATATCACAGCTCATAAAATATTTTAAAAGTTAGTTATTTTTTTCTATTTTTTCTAGATTTCAAGAATCCTAGTCCGGAAAATCCACCTAGTAAGCTCCCAATTATAGACATTCCAACACCTGCATCCGTGCCGGTTTTAGGGAAAAATCCACTTTTTGCTCCAGAACCTGCTCTCCCATTAGTATGGGAAATTTTAAGATTGGTTCCATCTTTTGAATTGTCGTTAAAACGATTGCCAGAGCGGTTATCTTTATCCCCATCAGAATCGCCGTCTGAGTCGCCATCGGAATCCCCGTCGGAATCGCCGTCGGAGTCGCCGTCGGAATCCCCATCGGAATCCCCGTCGGAGTCACCATCGGAATCGCCATCGGAATCCCCGTCGGAGTCGCCGTCGGAGTCTCCATCGGAATCGCCATCGGAATCCCCGTCTGAGTCGCCGTCGGAATCGCCATCAGAATCGCCGTCTGAGTCACCGTCGGAATCGCCATCAGAATCGCCGTCTGAGTCGCCGTCTGAGTCGCCGTCTGAGTCACCGTCGGAATCGCCGTCGGAATCCCCATCGGAATCCCCGTCGGAGTCACCATCGGAGTCGCCGTCGGAATCCCCATCGGAATCTCCGTCTGAGTCGCCATCGGAATCGCCATCGGAATCCCCGTCTGAGTCACCGTCGGAATCCCCATCGGAATCGCCGTCGGAGTCACCATCGGAATCCCCATCGGAATCCCCGTCGGAGTCACCATCGGAGTCGCCGTCGGAATCCCCATCGGAATCTCCGTCTGAGTCGCCATCGGAATCGCCATCGGAATCCCCGTCGGAGTCACCATCAGAATCTCCATCGGAATCTCCGTCCGAGTCGCCGTCGGAATCTCCGTCTGAGTCGCCGTCGGAATCCCCATCGGAATCCCCGTCGGAGTCGCCGTCGGAATCCCCATCGGAATCCCCATCAGAATCTCCGTCTGAGTCGCCATCGGAGTCGCCGTCGGAATCGCCATCGGAATCCCCGTCGGAGTCACCATCGGAATCGCCATCGGAATCCCCGTCGGAGTCGCCGTCGGAATCCCCATCAGAATCTCCGTCTGAGTCGCCATCGGAATCCCCGTCCGAGTCGCCATCTGAGTCACCGTCGGAATCCCCGTCGGAGTCGCCGTCGGAATCGCCATCGGAATCGCCGTCGGAATCCCCATCGGAATCGCCGTCTGAGTCGCCGTCGGAATCCCCATCAGAATCGCCATCGGAATCGCCGTCGGAATCCCCATCAGAATCTCCGTCTGAGTCGCCGTCGGAATCTCCGTCTGAGTCACCATCAGAATCGCCATCGGAATCGCCGTCTGAGTCGCCGTCGGAATCCCCATCAGAATCTCCGTCTGAGTCGCCATCGGAATCGCCATCGGAATCGCCGTCTGAGTCACCATCAGAATCGCCATCGGAATCTCCGTCCGAGTCGCCGTCGGAATCCCCATCGGAATCGCCGTCTGAGTCACCGTCGGAATCCCCATCGGAGTCGCCGTCGGAATCTCCGTCTGAGTCACCATCGGAATCGCCGTCTGAGTCGCCATCGGAATCGCCGTCGGAATCCCCGTCTGAGTCGCCGTCGGAATCGCCATCGGAATCCCCGTCGGAATCGCCATCGGAATCGCCGTCTGAGTCACCGTCGGAATCGCCATCAGAATCGCCGTCTGAGTCGCCATCGGAATCGCCGTCGGAATCCCCGTCGGAATCGCCATCAGAATCGCCGTCTGAGTCACCGTCGGAATCGCCGTCTGAGTCACCATCGGAATCGCCATCGGAATCGCCGTCTGAGTCACCGTCGGAATCGCCATCGGAATCCCCGTCTGAGTCGCCGTCTGAATCGCCGTCTGAGTCACCATCAGAATCGCCGTCTGAGTCGCCGTCGGAATCACCATCGGAGTCGCCGTCGGAATCACCATCGGAATCGCCGTCTGAGTCACCATCGGAATCACCATCGGAATCGCCGTCTGAGTCACCGTCTGAATCGCCGTCTGAGTCGCCGTCGGAATCGCCATCAGAATCACCGTCTGAGTCGCCATCGGAATCGCCATCGGAATCACCGTCTGAGTCGCCATCGGAATCGCCATCGGAATCGCCGTCCGAGTCGCCGTCGGAATCGCCGTCTGAGTCGCCGTCTGAATCGCCGTCGGAATCGCCATCTGAGTCACCATCGGAATCACCGTCTGAGTCGCCATCGGAATCACCGTCTGAGTCACCATCGGAATCACCGTCTGAGTCACCGTCGGAATCACCATCGGAGTCGCCGTCGGAATCACCATCGGAGTCGCCGTCGGAATCACCATCGGAATCCCCGTCTGAGTCGCCATCAGAATCGCCGTCTGAGTCGCCGTCGGAATCACCATCGGAATCGCCATCGGAGTCGCCGTCGGAATCACCATCGGAATCGCCGTCTGAGTCACCATCGGAATCACCATCGGAATCGCCATCAGAATCACCGTCTGAGTCGCCGTCTGTTTCTTCATCTTCCGGAACTACTACATAGGCTGGAGGGCTAACATGATTTTTATCATCCTTGGAAACCACTGTTAATTCTTCTGATTGTTCTACCTTATCTGCTGGGATCTCCACCACATAATTACCATTTTCATCGGTTTGTCCGATTCCCACAACGTTACCATCAGGATCTGTAATTTCTATTATCACATTAGGATCTGCTTCACCTGTTACCGTGTATCCATCCACACTGTCTCCTGTAATTTCTGCTGTTGGTGTTTGTAAAGTAATATCTTCCGGAACAACTACTTTTGCAGGTGCACTTTCATTCCCTTTATCATCCTTGGCAACCACTGTTAATTCTTCTAATGGATTCACTTTATCTGCTGGGATCTCCACTACATAATTACCATTTTCATCGGTTTGTCCGATTCCCACAACGTTACCATCAGGATCTGTAATTTCTATTATCACATTAGGATCTGCTTCACCTGTTACCGTGTATCCATCCACACTGTCTCCTGTAATTTCTGCTGTTGGTGTTTGTAAAGTAATATCTTCCGGAACAACTACTTTTGCAGGTGCACTCTCATTCCCTTTATCATCCTTGGCAACCACTGTTAATTCTTCTAATGGACTTACTTTATCTGCTGGGATCTCCACCACATAATTACCATTTTCATCAGTTTGTCCGATTCCCACAACATTACCATCAGGATCTGTAATTTCTATTGTCACATTCGGATCTGCTTCACCTGTTACCGTGTATCCATCCACACTGTCTCCTGTAATTTCTGCTGTTGGTGTTTGTAAAGTAATATCTTCTGGTACAACTACTTTTGCAGGTGCACTTTCATTCCCTTTATCATCCTTGGCAACCACTGTTAATTCTTCTAATGGACTTACTTTATCTGCTGGGATCTCCACTACATAATTACCATTTTCATCAGTTTGCCCGATTCCCACAACGTTACCATCAGGATCTGTAATTTCTATTGTCACATTCGGATCTGCTTCACCTGTTACCGTGTATCCATCCACACTGTTTCCTGAAATTTCTGCTGTTGGCGTTTGTAAAGTAATCTTGTTCTCATACCAAACAGAGGTTTTTCCATCACTGTTGATCACCCAATCCAGATCAATCAAATTGTCTTTAACAACTGTTCCATTAAAAACAGCATTATAAGGAACTGTAGTATCAACTCCGTAACTTTCTAACCGCTCAAATGTAGGGTCAGTAATTAGCGTTGGAATATCTATAGAAGTATCGCCTAATAATACGCCGTCTCCAAATTCATTAGCAATATTTCCAGTCGTATTGACAACACCTATAGCAACATTAATGGCACTAACAAATGCAGCTTTTGGAGCAATCAAGGCGGCATTTATTGCTGCTGCTATTGTAGAAGAAAATATATTATTTCCAGTCGCCTGAAGACTGTTTGTAGCAGTTTTCAGATTTTCCAAAATAATATTAATACGTTGCGCAATAACTAACGCTAAACCATCATCAAATTGCGCTACTATTTCTTTTTCATTACTTGTCAAATACTCGTCTACATAAAAATCAGCTTGCCCAAACTGAGCTAAATTATTAAGTAAATCCAGTTGATTGTGAATTTCATCAACATTAAATGTGATACCTGTCATGCTGCCAAAACCACCATTAATAACATTTTCAGTAAATGAAAGGAATGTGTTGGCGGCACCAACCAAGGTTTGTATGAATCCTATCTGATCCATTCTTAATGTCACACTTGTATTAATATGTGCTTGCCCATTTGGAGAAACTAACCCAACTAATGGTTCTGGTATTGCTAGTACAGCAGCCTTATTACCAGATAGCGCTACCGAAGCTCCAGCTAATTCATTTCCGCTAATCGTAAAATTTACTTGCCTAGTTACTCCCTCTATAGGGTAAGGTGTTTCAAATGAAGTACCACTATTATTATTTGCAATTAAATTAGTAAATATTTCACCTTGAAGAGCAGCCGCTTCAACTGTCTGAGGTGCTACTAACAATGTTGCCGGTACTACTGCACTTGTCAAAAGAATCCCAGTTGTTGCAACATTCATCAAAACAGATTTTCTGCTTAACGAGCGTTTTCGACTTTTACTGTTAAATAATCTCTTATAATCTCTACTTTTCATTAAATATCACTTCTCTTTCAATTTTTTGATAGCAAACATTAAGGAAGTAAAAATATTACATTAGAACTATTTAACTTCCTTTACGAAACTAATTACCGATTATCATCTAATGAAAATACTAATTTTTGACAATAAAAAACAGATTGAAAAAACTAAAAAGAGAAATATACTCTCTATAATTTGTTTTTTAATCTGGATTTTTATTAGTATCAGTAGCATTCCTTATTCAAATTTTATTAAGAATAACTGTACTTGGGATCTATTAATAATCCAGCTATTCTAAAATCAGCTGACAGCTCCCCACTGCTACAATAAAAAATCTCTTAGCCCTATACTGTGCTTTTGTCTTTTATATTCGAAGTGGAAATCGTAGCTGTAATACATACTTACAACACTTCTCATTTTAAAATCACCCCCTTTGATACTTTCTTGCCTATTACCAAAAATACTTTGTACATTTTAACTCACATACCTAGATGTACACTTTATGTCTTTTTGATATCACATCCTTCTAATTTTATTAAAAGAATTTACGTGCCTAGATAAATCATTTCTTTTTGATACAGCTCCTTTTATTCAATAATTTGTTTATTTCAAGTTTACATCTATACCAATTATAATTTTGTTATTTCGTAACCTTTTTCACATAAACATAAAAAACAAATAAATCAGACTTAAAAATATCTTTAACGACTAAATGAATATATTTTTATCTATACTGAATAAAACACATCTGGATCAAAAATATATCAAGATCAGATTATGTGCTAAATTCTATGTATTCCAGTTAACAACTTCTTTAGTCAAAGATAACATGTAACAATCAGTCAAAGTTCTCATTTTTATTTTTTTTATTCCCAATATTTTTTTTTCTAAAATTTTGCGGTGTCATTTTGTAATAATTTTTAAAGTTTCGTATAAAGGATTTTGCATCATAAAATCCCAGCTGTATTGCAATATCTTTGATTTTTAAATCCGTTTCAAGCAATTGAAATTTAGCATCATTCAATCTCCTAAATAAAATATATTTATATATGGTCATACCAAATACTGATTTGAACTCTTTTCTGATTTTTGACTCCGATAATTCTGAAAGAGAAAATAAATCATCCAGAGAGATATCCTCCAAATAATGAGAATCTATAAATTCTTTGATTACTTTAATATCTTTATCCATCATTTTCTTTTGAATCAATGATTCATCTCCTGCACTTTCTGTATCCTTTGATTTTGAATACATTTCATACAGAATCAGATTGAGATAGCCATATAGACCCATTTTTTTATTAATCAAATTTTGCTCATTATTGGCAACCTCAATAAAATCTTCAAAGAAGGTCGCAATTTTTTTTGAATTTGATTTTCCTAAATTAAACTTGCTATCCCTTCCCAAAAGCGAAAACATATACGACTTTACAAGAAAAATTGTAAGTACCACATTTTCTTTGCGATATTTTATTCTTGCTGAATGTGGTACTTCCGAGTTAACTACAATAAAATCACCTTTTTCCAGCGAGTAAATCCTATCTGAAATCTGAAAATAATCAATTTTTCCACTTTTGACATAATTAAGTTCTATTTCATTATGCCAGTGTGGCTCTATTCTCCCCCCAATCTCTTTTTGAATTAAGTATTTAAAATTAGCATCTACATTTGCTTCTACAAATTTATATTTGATCATTTTCTTCTCCCCTCAATCTTTACTTTTTAAAGCTGGTTTTCAAATGACAATTACCATTTTTTAACTTCCTACAACTATTTTTTCATTGAATATCCATCAAGCTTTCGTCGTCTGTTTTTATATATACCAATTTTTTATAAAATCATAATATTTCTTCATATTTTGAGTCCCCCCTATATAATCCTTATTAAAATAACACTGTATCTATAGTATGTCTATTAATTGTTCTCTAAATATTTCTAACAATGCTTTTAAATAACGATCTATTACTATAAAAAAAATAGTGTTATTCAATTTATGCTTTTTTCATTAACAAACCTTAAAATGAATATTATTTTTTCAAAAACTGATAGTTTTAAATATAACGCGCTTTCTTTATTCTTTAATTCATCAATAAAGAACTTCTTGTTTATCAGATAAAAAAGTACTATTAAATTATATTTAGTTAGTTTTTTTCATCCCAAAATAAATATTTCAATTCTTTGTATTTCCAAATGAAAACTGTTGTTCATCTACATTTTTTATACTCTTTTAATTTTCCAGCAAATAATTGATGCTGTTTAGAAAGTAAAAGCTTCACAATGATTATATTTCTATTAATTCACATTTAAAGCATCTATAAATTGTTTAAAATAACGAAAAAAAAATTTTGATTTTATACATAAATTTCCAGAATTTAGTAGAAAAAGATGAAGAAGTATAGACCTTTCCTATATTAATTCTAAATTATTAACTTCATTTGATAGTGGATAACTCTTATTAATGCTTCCATATAGACATGCATGCGTAACAATCAATTAGTTTATAAAACTTGATTTTATTCCTCAAAAATAGCTTGTATACCTCAGTTATGTATACCTCTCTATTGGACTACTACTATTGCTCTAACTATAGAATCTCAAGAAAGCGCTTTCTGAATGAGGTTGTATTCATATTATGCTTTGATTAATTAAACAATAGGAGCACAAACAATACTTTGAATTTATCCAAAGAATAGGAATAGAAAAACCAAAGAGGCAAATCACAATAAAAAACATGTGATTTGCCCCTATTTTAATCAGAAATAAAATAAAAAAATACGCCTCTTTCTATGTTAACGTTGAATCATCACAAAACAACGGTTAAACAACGAGAGGAGCAACTTCACTTTATCATGAGATCAATTGATTTACATCTAGTAAAAGAAGAAGTAGTTGCTTTTTCAGAAAAAACTTGTCCTGGGATTTTCTAACCCACAGCAAAAATTCATTCAGAGTATGGTTTTTAGACTGGTAAAAGAACGGATATTCCTCGCTTCCTTTTATCAACCGGGTATTGGAAGAGTCCAACTAACTGAGTTCAATATTATCAGTTCCATTTTTGCAAGTTTTTTATTGGAATGATATAAGCACAATAGTCAAATAAATTAGTGATCATTCATTCCAGAAAAAGAAGTAATTAATCGCAAATACATATAAAGACTGGAACCCTGTTCATTCGATTTTTAAGGGGTGTGACAAACTATGTCACACCCCTTAAAAATTATATAGTTAAATTATTTATTTAAAGCACCTTTTGCTTGATCTGCTAATGCAGTAAATGCTGCTGCATCATTAACAGCCAAGTCAGCTAACATTTTGCGGTTGATGTCGATTTCAGCCAATTTCAAACCGTGCATCAATTTTGAGTAGCTTAAGCCATTCATACGAGCCGCTGCGTTGATACGAGCAATCCATAATTTACGGAAATCACGTTTTTTCTGACGACGATCTCTGTATGCATAACTGTAAGATTTCATTACTTGTTCTTTTGCTGTTTTGAATAAAGTATGTTTGGATCCGTAGTAGCCTTTCGCTAACTTAAGGATTTTTTTACGACGTTTACGGGTTACTGTTCCACCTTTAACACGTGCCATGTTGATTTCCTCCTAAATATCTATATCTCTTTGAATTTTTTTATTTTTCGTTACAAGAATCGGCCGCTCAAATAATTGCAGCCTTTCAAAATTTAAATTTTGAATGAAAGGAGTGAATTAATCGCAGACAACATCCTGGAAATAAATCGTAATATCTCAAAAATTTATAAAGTAATTTTTAGATATTTCTCAGAATTAACTGCTTTTGCTTCTACGATTCTCACTTTGTTACAACGCTCAAGTCACATAGAGATTATTACAATCTTCTATTATTTCATTCTCGCTAATTGTTGGCGAATACGTTTGAAATCGCCAGCTGATACCATTCTTGCTTTACGTAATTGACGACGTTGTTTTTTAGTTTTACCGTGGAAACGGTGACTTGTAAACGCGCGAAATCTTTTTAATCCGCCTTTACCAGTACGCTTGAAGCGTTTCGCTGATCCGCGGTGTGTTTTTTGTTTTGGCATGACTAATTTCCTCCTCAAAATCTTTTGTTCTAACGAACATATCCATTGATATTTCTCGAATTACTTGTCGTTTTTCGGTGCCAGCGTTAGAAACATGCTGCGTCCATCCATTTTCGCTTTCTGTTCCACTGTAGCAATATCTGCAGTTTCTTCAGCTAAACGATCAAGAACTTTTTGACCAATCTCTTTGTGGGTAATGGCACGGCCTTTGAAACGGATCGAAGCTTTCACTTTGTCTCCCTTTTCCAAAAACTTGCGTGCATTACGAAGTTTTGTGTTAAAGTCATTGACATCAATTGTCGGACTTAAACGAACTTCTTTTACGTTGATCACTTTTTGCTTCTTACGAGCTTCACGCTCTTTCTTCTGCTGTTCAAAACGGAACTTACCATGATCCATTATCCGTGCTACAGGTGGTTTTGCTCCTGGAGCAACAAGGACTAAGTCTAGGTTCGCAGCTTCAGCTATTTGTAGAGCTTCAGCTTTAGTCTTTACACCTAATTGTTCACCATCTTGTCCGATCAATCGTAACTCACGCGCACGAATGCCGTCGTTCACCATCATATCCTTTGCTATGGTCATTCACCTCCAAGTTTCTTAGAGAACATCAAGCAGAGTAATTGATCCGATTTTTCCTCTCATAAAAGAGTATAAAAAAAGCCGGTCCCATAAGAACCCGCGTTAGCTCACACTTATATCTTACTGATATAAGGAATCTACTTATCCGGCCCAGTGATATGCTCAACTTAGGCGAGAAGCGGGTGCTTCTGCTTTTATTTCTCAACTAAGATAGTATAAAACAAATTTGATTGTTTGTCAACATTTTAAATTTTTGAATTTATCCAAAATAAAAACTAATATGAAAAAAGAGAAGTCAATCTAAACAAATTCTTTATAACAAGGAACCGCCTATATTTTACCCTGAATTCTTCTGAACTGTATCAATCTAAACGATTTTGCTTCTCTTTTTCTAAAAATCTTTCTTTGAGTCTCTCCAAACCAAATCAACACTTCATTCGCGGCATGTTTTATGGCATTAGTAAAGTACAAATAGTGATTATTTCTAATATTATTCATGTTCTTGAGAGACCTTCTATTTTCAGAAAAACAAACGACTATGCAGAAGTTCCGCTTCTTTTTATCATTTTCAACTGCTTCGTTAAATAAAAAAGTCACCCTCACTGATTAGCCAAGGTGACGTATTTGTCCATTTAATAATTAGTGAACTGCATGTCTGAAATCAGAATGCTTCCTAGAAAGAGATAATTTGGATTATCTTATATGCCCTAGGCTATCCCTGTAGTCCCTACAGTTTTTATACTTACTTATTTTTTAATCCTTGAAGCAGCAGTTGAATACTGGCATCTGTTTCAGAATCTTCCTTTGCCAGTTCCAGATCAACATCACCAATTAGTCCATTCTTTAAGCTGACAGCCATCTTTTCATCACATTTTTTCAGCTTGATCAGCTGCTTGTCATGCCACGTCGCTTTATACTCCAGTTTAGAAACAAACAAAGCCCATGAGACATCGGAGACTCGCTTATTCAGTTTGTAGTTTCTGCAGAAGTCCTCCTTATGGGCATCTTCCACACAGATAACATCATAGGTATCAATCAGTTCTGTTGTTACTTTATTTAAGAAATCATGACGCTGATTCAAAAGTTTCTCCCTTAATTTAGCAACCTTCATTTTTTGCTTCTGGTAGTTTTTTTGATTCAGCAAATCCAATCCTTTTGTACCAGCCAAGTGTTTTTTTCTTGCCAGTTTCTTTTCCTCTCGTCGAATTCTCTGTTCTATTTCGTCAGTCAGCTGGTCATTATCTATTTTTTGACCATTTGATAAAACCGCAAATTCTGTCTGCCCAAGACTGATTCCCACAGCCCTATTTGTCTTTTCCTTGCAATGAATTTTTTCCTCACAAAGAAGAGAAACAAAATATTTACCGCTGGGAGTTTTGGAAATCGTTGCAGATTTAATTTTACCCTTTATCTCCCGATGTGCCTTAACTTTCACAAATGTTTTTAATTTCGGAATTTTCAAATAATTTAAACCGATAATTTTTATTGTTCCTCCCTGATTATTCGTCGTATAGGAGGTCACCGGATTTTTCCTGGATTTCAATTTGGGAAAACCAACATTTTTTCCCGTATAGTAATATTTTAACCCTCTTTCCAAATAGACCTGCGCATTTGCCAGCGCAAGGCTGTCGGCTTCCTTTAAAAAAGGATATTCTTTCTTATATTTTGCAGGAGTGGGAGGCTTTAAATGCAGATCGGGATTTTTTTTAGAAGCTCTGTACTGCATGATCCGATCCTGCAGCAATAAATTATGAACCAGACTGACACTGTAAAAATTTTTTTCAAAAAATTCAATTTGGGAAGGAGTTGGATAAAGTCTATATTTATAGGCCTTTAATACTTTCACCAATCCACCGCCCTGTATGAGCCAACGAATAAAGAACCCTTGGCGAATAGAAGACTTCCAACAAGTTGTTCCATATCCAGCCAGCTTATATTTTCTCTATTTTCATTTATACACCGAATATAATACAAAAGAGGTCGGGACAAAAGCGATCAGCTCCGAGAATCAAGAAAAAATATCCGAAAATTGTCAAGGAATACTATTCATAAAATGAATAGCTGTGAATGGATACCTTCCTGGAGCTGCTATTATTTTCAGGATCATTCGGCTTAATTCCGAAGGAGCTGCTTTTGTACCGCCATTTATTCGGGGTTAGATATGAAGAGAGTTTGAAACGTTATTTCTGTCCCAAACTCCTTTGTATGGCCAGTCAGAGAACTTAAAAGTCAGAATCATCCGATACTTTCTCTGACTGTATAACAACAAAATAATCATCCGAAAAATTTTGGAATCTCTCATCCTATTACTCAGTTTTAAAAAGCGCCACACCTCACTGATGTGCCTGTGCTTTTCTATTTTCAATTTTTTCATGATACATTTCAACTTCATCTTCTGAACAGTAAACATAGTGCTCTGGAGCCACTTCACGCAATTTGCGCTCTTTTCCATCTTCCGGCTGCGGTTTATAAATAATCCGTTTACGTGTACGTTCGTAGTCAGGGTCCGGCAACGGAATCGCAGAAAGTAAACTTTCTGTATAAGGATGAACACCGAAGTTATAGATATCATCACTTGAACCCATTTCAAGTAGTTTTCCGCTATGCATTACACCAATACGGTCACTGATATGTTTCACCATTGACAAGTCATGGGCAATAAACAAATAAGTTAAACCTGACTCTTTCTGCAGATCCTGAAGCAGGTTTACAACCTGAGCCTGAATCGATACATCCAATGCAGAAATTGGCTCGTCACAAATAATAAATTTAGGATCAACCGCCAATGCGCGGGCAATTCCTATTCGCTGACGCTGTCCGCCAGAAAACTCATGAGGGTAACGAGATGCATGATTCGGATCAAGTCCAACTACTTTAAGCAATTCTTCAACCTTCGCTGTCCGCTCTTTATCATTATTTACCAGATGGTTAATATCTAATCCTTCAGCGATAATGTCATTTACTTTCATTCTAGGATTTAGAGAAGCATACGGATCTTGAAAAATCATTTGAACTTCCCGTCTAAACGCCTGCATCTTCTGTTTGGAGCGAATATCAGCGATATTTTCTCCATCAAAAATGATTTCTCCAGCTGTCGGATTGTACAGACGAATAACACTTCGTCCAGTTGTTGATTTCCCGCTGCCTGATTCGCCAACCAATCCAAATGTTTCACCTTCATAGATATGGAAACTAATGTCATCTACTGCTTTTACTTCATCTGGACGGCCAACATTGAAATATTGCTTCAGCCCTTTAACATCTAAAAGTAATTTACGTTTTTCAACATTCATTAATTAGCTCCTCCTGTTTCTGAAAAATGATGACGTTCGTTATAAAGAGCCCAACGTCTTTGTATTTCTGCTGGAGGAGTTACTTTTGGTGCTTGCGGTGCTAAAAGCCATGTCGCAGCTTTATGCGTAGGAGAGACTTCAAAATATGGAGGAGCCTGCTCCGCATCAATTTTCAATGCAAATTCGTTTCTTGGATAGAAGGCATCCCCTTTGGGAGGATCCAGCAAATCGGGAGGAGAACCGGGAATCGCATAAAGTTTTTCCTCAGTCCCTTCCAAAGTCGGCATTGACCCCAACAGTCCCCATGTATATGGATGCTGCGGATTATAGAAGATTTCTTCTGAAGTCCCGACTTCGACAATACGACCACCATACATAACTGCCACACGATCAGCTACGTTGGCCACAACCCCTAAATCATGGGTAATGAAAATAATGGAGGTACTGATTTTTTGCTGCAAATCTTTCAGCAATTCCAGAATCTGCGCCTGAATTGTTACGTCCAACGCAGTCGTTGGTTCATCCGCAATCAGTATTTCTGGGTAACAAATCAAAGCGATCGCAATAACGATCCGCTGACGCTGACCGCCTGAAAATTGGTGAGGATAGTTCTTCAAACGCTTTTCAGCATTCGGAATCCCTACAAGCTTTAACAATTCCAGCGCCTGAGCCAATCCTTCGCTTTTTGAAACTTTATTGTGCTTAATCAGCGATTCGGCAACCTGTCTGCCAATCGGCATTGTCGGGTCTAAAGAAGTCATGGGATCCTGAAAGATCATCGCAATTTCTTTCCCACGAATCGTCTGCATTTCTTTTTCAGTCTTTTTAACGATGTCAGATCCTTTAAACAGAATCTCACCCTTATCGATATTCGCATTGTCACTTAACAGGCGCATGATTGTTCTAGTCGTTACAGACTTACCACTGCCTGATTCACCAACGATAGCCAGTGTCTCACCTTTATGAAGATCAAAGTTCACACCGCGAATGGCATTGACTTTTCCTGCGAATGTATCAAAAGATATGTGTAAATCTTTTACTTCCAATACTTTTTCCATAGTCATTCACTCTACTCTTTCATCTTAGGATCTAAGGCATCACGCAAACCGTCAGCCAGTAAATTGAAACAAATCATAATTACAGATAATGTTGCTGCTGGTATCCACATCAGGTATGGCAGGAATCTGAAGGTCTTATATCCTTCATTCAACAACGTACCTAGTGAAGCAGTCGGCGGTCTCAGACCTAAACCGATGAAACTCAGGAATGCTTCGAAGAAAATTGCTGCTGGAATACTGAACATCATTTGAACAATAATGACACTTGAAATATTAGGCAGGATATGTTTTACAGCGATCTTCAGACGGGATTCGCCCAAAGTCTGAGCAGCTAAAACAAATTCCTGATCCTTCAATTTCAAGGTCTGGGCTCGAACAATCCTGGCCATCGATATCCAGTTGGTCACGACCATGGCCAAAACAATTGAAAGAATACCTGGATCAAAGACAGTCAGCATCAAAATCATAACAACCAGATTGGGAATCCCGGAAAGAACTTCCAGAATACGCTGCATTACTGTATCAACACGACCGCCAAGCAATCCTGATATCAGTCCATAGGTTACCCCTATCGAAATATCCAGTACAGCTGCAATGAATGCAATCAACAGCGATACACGTGTTCCCATCAGCAAACGGCTCAAAACGTCACGTCCAAGTCCATCTGTTCCCAAATAAAAACGCAGATCATCCGGAACATTTGCCTGTGCGTATTTATCTACAATCTGTCCTGCAACAACCGCTTTACCATTCAAGCCATTAATTCCATCCAAACCCGGAATTTTAGGCGGCAGGTTAATATACGAGATATTCTGCTTTGTCGGATCATGTGGAGATAACCAAATTGAACCAATAGAAATAATTACAATGACCACTAAAACAGCCATTGAAATAACCGCAGCTTTATTTTTCTTTAAACGGCGCCATGAATCTTGCAGGAAGCTCAAAGACGGCATTGCAATCCGTTCTCTCTCTTTAGTCGTCGAAGCATCAAGAAGCTGAAATTCATCAGCAGAAATATTTTTAATCGTATCTGGTACTTTATTCAAATTAATACTTTCCATTAGCTTCGGTCACCTCCTGAAACACGGATTCTCGGATCAACCAATCCATACAACAAATCGACAACAAGAATAACTATAACCAATAAAGTGGAATAAAGTATCGTTACAGCCATAATTGTCGGATAATCATTTGTCATGATTGATTTAACAAACTGCTCCCCGATTCCCGGGATAGCAAAGATATTTTCAACTACCAGTGAACCTGTCATCAAACCAACAGCCAAAGGTCCCAATAAAGTGATCAATGGGATCAAGCTATTTCTCAAACCGTGTCTGAATGCCACTTGCCAGCGGCTTAAACCTTTTGCTCGAGCCAGCTCTACATAATCACTGTGCAGCACCTCCACCATCTCTGTTCGAATGAATCTGGCTGAGTCTGCCATAGGACTCATCGCTAATGCGATTGTCGGTAAAATTGTTGAAGCAAATGTTTCCCATTTTGCAATAGGCAGTATACCCAATTTCATTGCAAACACATACTGCAGCAGCACGGCAAAGACAAAGTTGGGAATCGAACGCCCTAAAATTGCCATTAATGTTGCCAACGTATCCACCCAGGTATTTTGACGCATTGCTGCGATAATCCCCAGTAGTATACCTACAAATGTACCGAATAGAATCGCCTGTCCTCCTAATTGTACAGACGGACCGATACGATTAATCAAGAGTTTGGCTACCGGCTGATTTTTAAATTGGAACGAAATCCCAAAATCACCTACCAAAAGATTTTTTAGATAAATTCCGTATTGAACGATAACCGGTTTATCCAGCCCGGACTGCTTGTTCAACATGGCAATTGTTTCAGGACTAAGTTTTTCTTGGTTGGTATATGGAGTACCAGGTAATAATTGCATTAAGAAAAACGTAATCGTTGCGATTAACCACAATGTGATTATCATGAAGAAGACACGTTTAAGAAAGTATTTCCCAAAACTGTTCAAGAATGACACCTCCGAAATTATTTTGACTTCAACAGCTGTTTTCGATAAAGTATAGACAATAAAACTAATATAGACAAGGATGACCTCATGAAAAAGTTAAAATGGTCTTTTACCACATTCGTTATTTCAAGTTTTTGCATTTTTATCTATCTGTTCCTGATAAAAAAATCAGTGACTATCCAATCAGTATCAGATACGTTCTTCATCGTTTCACTTTTCTTTCTCATTATCGGTATGGCCCTATGGATTATGTCTTCAGGATTTTTTGATAATTTTCAGTACTTCATGAAAAAAGCGCTTCGTCTGAGAAAGAAAAACGAACCGAAAGAATATATCCCATTCTCAGAAATCGGTAAAGCCCATCGGCTGTACTGGCTTACAACAGGGGGATATTTACTGATTCCAGCTATTGTTTCTTTACTATTTTACTTTTTCTAAGCAAAGATAGCAAGAGGACCGTTGTCTTTTTAAGAAGACAAGGGTCCTTTTGCTATAAACGGCTCATTTCATTTTTATTCTGAAATGTATGTCCATTTGTAATCATATTGTGCTCCAGCAGGGTGGAACCCAACATCTTTTACTTTAGCTGCACGAAGGTGACCTTCTGCTTTTTGATAAAGTGGAATGACACCCATTTCACCGATAATAATCTTCTCAGCATTTACCATGTCATCCCAGCGTTTTTCAGGATTGTTGGCATTTGTAGTAGAAGCTGATTTCAAATAGTTGTCATATTCAGTATTTGAGTATTTACCACGGTTGTAAGAGTTGTCTGTGATAAACAAGTCCAGGAAGCTACTTGGATCAGCATAGTCTGCTCCCCATCCGCCCATAACTACATCGAAGTCGCCTTTGTTTGAACGATCAAGACGTACAGAGAATGGTACAGGACTCAATGTCACAGTAACTCCGTCAAGTGTTTCCTGAATAGCACCTTGGATGTACTCAGTTACTTTCTTGGAAGAATCTGTATCAGAAGAAAGGATATCAAATTTCAGTGAATCAATATTCAATTCCTTCTTCGCTTTTTCCCAATACTCTTTTGCTTTGTCTGCATCTGCAGCAATATCATCGCCTGCATCTTCTACAAAGTCAGCCCCGGTATCAGGATTTGTAGACATATCGGCAGGAGTCAATCCCTTAGGAGCTACTGAACCGTCACCCAGAATTGAGTTAACCAATGCTTCACGGTCAATAGAGTAAGAAATTGCTTTTCTCAGATTTTCATTTTTAAATGGAGAATCATCATCAATCTGGTTCAACTCAAGATATTGAGTTGACGCTTCTTTTTGGCTTACATATTCTGGATCGTTTGCCATTTGCTGTGCCAGCTCACCAGTTAAGATTACGTCATCTGTCTGTCCGTCCTGGAATAGGTTCAGTGAAGTTGGTGCTTCTTTAACAACACTTACTTGAACTTCTTCCAATTGAACTGTGTCAGCATCCCAGTAGTCTGCATTTTTCTTGTATGACCACTCAGTGTCAGTCCCCGGACCATCAAATCCGTCTAACACGAATGGACCGTTATAAACAGCATTTTCACTTGTTGCTGCATATTCTTTTCCATATTGCTCCACAATGTCTTTTCTTTGCGGGAAGAATGAAGGGAAGGCTAATAGGTAATCAAAATAAGGAGTAGCAGATTCTAAAGTAATTTTAAGTTCATAATCACTGACTGCTTCAATTCCCAATTCTTCTTTGTCTGCTTCACCATTTACAATCTTGTCGCCATTTTTAACTGGTGCAAACATGTAGCCGTATTCTGAAGCTGTTGCAGGATCAACGGTACGCTGCCAGCCAAAGACATAGTCTTCTGCTGTTACAGGTTCACCATCTGACCATTTTGATTCCTCATTCAGCTTCAATGTATAAACTAAACCGTCATCACTGACTTCTGCCAATTCTGCTGCTCCTGCTGGGATCGGTGTGTTATCCAGATCCAAACGATATAATCCTTCATACACATTGTTTAATGCAGTAAAGCTGATAACGTCTGTCGCTACAGATAAATCTGCACTTGGCATTTCCTGCTGCTCGATCACACGGTAGATTTGTTCTCCGCTGGCTGTTCCATTATTAGTTGAAGAACTTGCTGAATCATCAGTTGTTCCTCCACCGCCTCCACATGCTGCAAGCAAGAGTGTCGTACTAAGTAATGTTACTGCACCTAAAGTAAATGACTTCTTTAACTTCATCCCTTTTCCTCCTAAGAATAGTCGTCTTCATTTTTCAGAAAACTCAGAATTTAATAATTATTTATGCTATGGGTTATAGTTTACATTCTTAATATTAAAAAATCAAGAAAAATCTTATGCTATCTTAATAATCCCCCAAAGAAATTACTTCAAGAAAAATATTAATATCTCAAAGTCTTTGTTACACGGCACCTTCTAGGAAAATACTTAATAATTTATGGTGTGTATCCTCATTCTATTCTAAGAATCCTCATTTTTAATTTATGATTTCATAAAAATAAATCTCAGTGTTAGTATATAATGAGATAACTTTAATTAATGAAGGAGAATTTATATGAAAGAAAAAAAGAGAATTGTGCCTATTCTTCCTGCCGGGCTGACAGAGAATTCTCCAACTTTTGAAGACGAATCCATTATTGAAACAATTTACATAGAAAATCAGCGGGTAGACGGTGCAGATTTTCACCATTTATTTTTCAAGGAAAGTTATTTCAAAAGGCTCCAGATTTCTTCCGGCTTTCTTAAACAATTTGAATGCATAAATGTTATTTTTGAAAATTGCGATTTCTCAAACACTGAGTGGATTGGTGCCGGCTTTCATCAGGTAGAGTTCCGCCAATGCAAATTAACAGGTACAAATTTTGCAGAAAGCTATTTGAAGGACTGTCTTTTTACCGACTGTATGCTGGACTATGCTTCATTTGCTGCTTCAACAATGAAAGTTGTTCATTTTGCTGCTTCCAGTTTAAGACAAAGTGATTTCTCTGAGATTGACTGGCAATACCTTCGATTAACAGACTGCACATTAACACAAAGTCAGTGGTTCCACACACTGTTAAAGAATCTTGATCTTTCAAAAAATCAGTTTGATACGATAGCAGTATCTCCAGAATTTATACATGGCGTAATTGTCAATGCAGAACAGGCTTTGATTCTTGCAGAGACACTTGGGATCATTGTAAAATAGGTCGGAACCAATTTGCTTTCCGCTTTTACAAATAAGAAGAAACAAGTACATTTGAATTTAATTTTTTCTTTAGAAATAGGAGAAAGAATTTTACTTACCTTTTCTTTTTAGATAAACTGGTGAGGGTTAACTTGTGAAAATATTAGAATCGCAGGCGAGTCTTTCCGTCTGCTTTTTATTTGGGATAAAAGAGTCCGGGACAGGAGGGCTCAGCTTCGAACACTAAGCAGATATCATGCAGCATCGACTCTGACAAGTCAATCATAGTGCTTTATGACAACAAGAAGGAATAACGAAAATAACAAAAAAGCTTGCGGGAACATACCGCTATATTTTGAATAATCGCAGACCTCTCTGCATATGGCCTAGGCTATGACGAGTGTTCAACGAGGAAACATCTATTTTTTTACAAAATAGTGATTCTCAACAATTTCGGCTTATTATCGAAGAAGTTGTCTCTGCAGTTACTCGAGACATACAAAGACTGCTCCTACGGTTATTCATTGCAGTCTTTATGTGTACCGAATAACCACAGATACAAAAGAACCTTTTGCTTCTGTCCCGCCATTTATTCAGATTTCCGAATGCTATTAGTTATGTTGCAACCCCCAGTTCCTGCATTGAAGATCAGGTACTTTTGTTTTTTGAGCAGGTTCATTTGATTCTAACCGGATGACTTTACAAATCGAAAGGAGAAATAATCGTGAAAAAAGAATTTATAGAGGTTTGGGGAGATTTGGTCGCAATTAAAGACCTGATCATTTCAATTATTATTTGTAGTGGATTTACAATGGGTGCCTATTTTATCGCTCCTTCTTCCGATCAGACAAAACAGTTGTTTTTCGGACTTGGCGGTGCAGTAGCAGGATTTCTTATCTCAACGCTCTTAATTAAACCAAAACGTACTGTACAGGAGGAGAAATAAAATGGATTTTTCTTTACTTCTGCAGATGCTGCTGGCAATTTTCGGTGCTATTGTCCTCTATACATTTATCGGCTTTGTACCCGGTACAGATGAAACTTCTGTTTTAATGCCTGTTACGCTTGCCATTGTACTTGCAGGTGTCAAACCTATTGTCGTGCTTACATTTTTCATTTCAGCCATTATTACATTAAATTTGATGAATGCTATTCCCACGGCTTTGGTTGGGTTGCCCGGCGGTGTCATGTCCACTCCAATGATTGAACATGCACTGTTTCTGAAAGAAAAAGGTATGGCCGCTGCAAGTATTAAAAAAATGGCAACCGGCTCTGTTATTGGAACAGCTGTTGCTATTCCTGTCAGCCTGCTGCTGGCAAATATCCTTGCTCCGTTCTCAGAAACAGTAAAAGATTATGCCTCTCTGCTGTTTGTTGTCGGTGCAGTTTTCCTTGCACTAATTGGTAAAAACAAAATATTTGCATTGATCAGTATTATTCCTTTGGCATTACTGTTTCAAGGCCTTCGTTACTTATACTGGGGAATCGGAGCCGTACCACAGGAAAAAACAGTGACTACATCTTTCTTTTTAGGTATTACCATTGGTCCGCTGATTGTTTCTTTACTCGGATTACTGAACAAACAGAAGCGGGTTCAACTGCCGCGTCATGATAAAAAAGATATTTTTATCAAAAAAGCAGATGAAAATAGCGCATTAATGCATCCTTTAAAAACAATTACCAAAAAAGAAGCTGGAACCAGTGCTGTCGTTTCTTTACTGTCAAATTTCCTCTTTTTCCTGAGTCCAGTTGGGCTGACTATTCTATTTGGCGAAATCACAGCCAACAGAGAAAAGGATCCAGTAAAAAGAGCAAGCATGGCAATTACATCAATGAGTGCACTGTCCCATGCAACCTATCTTTCCGGAGTGATTATTCCCCTGATTGCTTTAGGGATTCCATTGTCTCCTGTTGCAGTTGGACCGGCAAATGCATTGTTTAATGCACCTCCTGTCTTCACTCTGGATAATAATATCCACCATCTGCTATCAAAAAATGAATTTATTTTTGCTATTATACTGGCATCTGTGATTGCTTCAGTTGCTACCTATTTAATTGCGATGAAATATGCACAGCAGATGACAGCTTTTGTTTTGAAGAAAATACCACATGAAGCGATTTTAGGCTTGTTTGTTGCCTTTATCTTTTTATTAGCCTACATGGATGCAGGTTTTATCAATGTATTCGGCGTTCTGCTTGTGGGAATTGTCTGCGGCACGTTGAATAATATGGGGGTCAATTACGGAGTACAGTTCATGATCTTATATGCGGCTCCATGGATCACTGCACATCTGCTTTTCTAGGCACACAGAACAGTAAATACCATTAAACAATACGGATTGAATAAATGAAATAAACTATCTATGGCGTATCTGAAAATTATTGAGGTATCCGAATTACCAACGCTTCTCAAAATAGACACATTTGTATCGAGAAGCAAACGAGGTAAGACTCGTGATACAAGGATTTTCTACTGATGTAGGAACATCTAATGAAATTGCCAGTCTCACTAAGATAAATAAACCAGTGAGATGGTAGGCAATACTCTGATAGAGATACATGGGTTAAAATTTAGATCCTTATCAGGAGTTTGCTCCTATGCTTCTTCAAATGCTCGTCACATGTCTCAGGAACATACAGGACATGCTATATATGCGCGGCCTCGATAAATATTCCTTGAAGAGGCTCACTCATCTAGGAGCATTAACAGGATGGTAGGCAATGCTCTGATTGAAATAACTAGGCAACCATTTATGTTCACCACTAAGAGATTGCTAGTATGTGAAGCTTTTATAGGGATAAATTTGTTAGAATTCATTCCGTTATAAAGAGATAACTGTATGCCAATGCGAAGAATGCGGGAACACTCTTTCTTTTAATAAAATCAACTCCTATCTATTTTTTGAAGGCGTTCGCCACTAGAGTTCTCAGATACGTCCTGATATTAATTCATTCAGCTATTTCTGTACTTTATTCACTACTATGCTTAAAGGAAGTTAAATAAATGAAAACAATTAAACAAGGAATTGGCAAGGCTGCTGGGAAAATCATCTTAATCGGTGAACACTCAGTGGTCTATGGGGAACCGGCTATTGCTTTCCCTTTCCCCGCTGCTCATGTAACTACGACCGCTGTCCCTTCTGATACGATGACTATTGACTGCAGCTATTATTCAGGACCGATTTCCCACATCCCCGCCACATTAAAAAATATTCGGGAAGCGATAACTCAAACACTGAATGTCTTGAAAAAAAAGGAATTTTTTTCTTTTACAATCACCAGTACCATCCCTCCTGAAAGAGGAATGGGCTCCAGTGCTGCAGTAGCCGTTTCTGTCATACGCAGCATCTTTGATTATTATGGTTACACTTATACGCCGGAAGAACTGACTGAGCTGATTAATCATTCCGAAAAAATTGCCCATGGCAATCCAAGCGGAATCGATGGGGCGGCTGTAAGCGGATCTCAGCCTCTATTTTTTATCAAAGGCCAACCTTTACAGACCTTTCCGATGAATCTGAAAAACACCTTTCTGATTGTTGCAGATACTGGAATCAAAGGACAGACAAGAGTAGCTGTTCAGGATGTTGCTCATCTATTCGAATTAAACAATAAGGAGACCAGTACTCACATTCAGAAGCTCGGAGAGCTCACCTTAGAAAGCCGCAATGCTATCCTGGAAGAAAACAGTCAACTTCTGGGACAGACAATGGATCAGGCACAAAAGATTTTATCTGAGCTGACAGTCAGCCATCCAGCAATTGACCGGCTGATACAGGCAGCAAAAATACAAGGAGCTTTGGGTGCCAAACTAACCGGGGGAGGACGCGGAGGCTGTGTCATCGCATTGGCAGATTCACAGGAAACTGCTGAAAAGATTGCATCATCGTTTAAAGAAAATGGTGCTGTCACAACTTGGATTCAATCATTGGAGGATGAACAGGCATGAAAGTCGGAAAAGCAAGAGCTTATACCAATATCGCTTTAATTAAGTACTGGGGAAAGAAAGATGACCAGCTGATTTTACCGATGAATAGCAGTCTTTCATTGACATTAGATACTTTCTATACTGAAACAACTGTTTCCTTTGATTCTGCACTCCTAAAAGATCAGTTTTATCTCAACGATCAGCTGCAGAATGAAAAGCAGACTGAAAAAATCAGCCGCTTTTTAGATATTGTACGAAAGAACAATCAAACAGATTTATTCGCTCATGTCAAAAGTCATAATTTCGTTCCAACTGCTGCCGGTTTGGCCTCATCAGCCAGCGGACTGGCGGCTTTGGCGGGTGCCTGCAGTGCTGCCCTTAATTTAGATTTATCACCTAAAGAGTTGTCCATCCTTGCCAGACGGGGTTCAGGTTCTGCCTGCCGCAGTATTTTTGGCGGCTTTGCCGAATGGAAACAAGGAGACTCAGATAGTACGTCCTATGCTGAACAAATTCCGGCTGATTCATGGGAAAATGATCTGTCCATGCTTTTCGTACTTGTCAATGATGCACAAAAAGATATTTCAAGCAGAGATGGGATGAAGCGAACAGTTGAAACCTCCGTTTTCTATGAGGGGTGGCTGAAAGCTGCAGCTGATGATTTGTCTGCTGCAAAACAGGCGATTAAAAACAAAGATTTTATTTCTCTTGGAAAAACAGCAGAAGCCAATGCCTTACGGATGCATGCAACAACACTGGGGGCTACCCCTCCATTTACTTACTGGTCACCAGATTCTTTAAAAGTTATGAACTTAGTAAGAAGAGCCCGCACTGAAGGTATACCCTGCTATTTCACGATGGATGCCGGTCCAAATGTAAAAATCCTCGTACAAAGAAAAGATCGCGAGCAGCTGTTTCAGTTTTTTTCCGAGCACTTTGATAAAAAACAACTGATACTGGCTGATTCCGGTCCAGGCTTAAAGATACTATCTTCAGAAAGGTCGTTGTCGCATGATTGAAATTTCAGCTCCGGGAAAATTGTTTATCTCGGGTGAATATGCAGTTGTTGAGCCCGGGCATCCGGCAGTTATTGTTGCTGTCGACCAGTTTGTCACAGTTACTCTTGACGAGGCAGAAGGAAACGGCAGTATTCAGTCAGAACAGTACCGCTCCATACCAGTCCGCTGGACAAGAAAAGAAAATGAACTGGTATTGGATACAAGAGACAATCCTTTTCATTATATTCTCGCTGCTATTCGCTTGACAGAAAAGTTCGCACAGGAAGAAAATATGAAGCTTTCTTTTTACCACTTGAAAGTTACCAGTGAATTGGATAATGCCAATGGACGCAAATACGGGCTGGGTTCCAGCGGAGCAGTGACTGTAGCTACAGTTAAGGTGTTGAATCAGTTCTATCACTTAAATTTGGATAACAAGCAAATTTTCAAGCTTTCTGCGCTTGCCCATTTATCTGTTCAGGGAAATGGCTCATGTGGAGATATTGCAGCCAGCTGTTATGGCGGCTGGATTGCCTTTTCCACCTTTGAACGTAAATGGGTACAGCAGCAGCTCGAATCCGTGTCTTTACGCGAGCTGCTGACAAAAGACTGGCCCAGTCTGATGATCGAACCATTACCTGTGCCGGAAAACTTACGACTTCTGATTGGTTGGACAGGAAGTCCCGCATCTACTTCTGACTTGGTGGATCAGGTCCATCAATCAAAAGGAGACAAAGAATTATCCTATCATTCTTTTTTAGATAAGAGTAAAGAATGTGTAAAAAAAATGATTCAGGGATTTAAACGCCATGATCTGACTGCCATTCAAAGCGCATTAAGAGAAAACAGACAGTTGCTACAACAGCTAACCTCTCTTACCGGTGTTATTATTGAAACACCTGCTCTTAAAAGGCTCTGTGATTTGGCAGAAACATTTGGTGGTGCTGCTAAATCCTCCGGTGCAGGCGGAGGTGATTGCGGCATCGTATTATTTAAACAAAATTCTGGTATTCTGCCGTTAATTAATGCCTGGGAAACACAGGGAATTACTCCGCTGCCGCTGCATGTCTATTTTTATGGAGGAGAAGAATATGAAAAATCGAAAAGATGAGCATTTATCGTTGGCAAAAGCTTTTCATAAAGAAAGGGAAAATGATTTTGATCATCTGCGGTTTATTCATCATTCTTTTCCTGAAACAAGTACTGAAAAAATTGATATTTCCACTTCTTTTTGTCAGATGACTTTTCCCCAGCCGTTTTATATCAATGCGATGACCGGCGGAAGTGAACGGGCTAAGAAAATTAACCAGCAGCTGGGAATAATTGCCAGAGAAACCGGTGTACTGGTTGCAACAGGATCTGTGAGCGCAGCACTTAAAGACGCTGCTTTAGCAGATACCTATACCGTTATTCGGGAAGAAAATCCGTTGGGAAAAATTTTTGCCAATATTGGTGCCGGAACTTCTTTAGAAGATGCTGAGCGGGCCATTGATCTGTTTGGTGCTGATGGTCTGCAGATTCATGTCAATGCACCACAGGAACTGGTTATGTCAGAGGGCGATCGACAGTTTGCCGGTTGGCTGGAAACTATCCAGGAAATTACAGCTTCGATAAATGTGCCGGTGATTGTTAAAGAGGTTGGTTTTGGAATGAGCAGTGAAACATTGGAACAGCTGCTTGCTGCTGGAGTCAAGACAGTAGATGTCAGTGGTCAGGGCGGAACCAGTTTCACTCAAATTGAAAATGCACGCAGAAAAAAACAAGAGCTGACTTTTCTAAATGACTGGGGTCAGTCCACTATCATTTCACTGCTGGAATCTGGTAATTTTCAAAAGGAGCTGACTATTCTCGCATCCGGAGGTGTAAGGAATTCTCTAGATGTTGTTAAAGCGTTAAGCTTGGGAGCAAAAAGTGTCGGTATTTCCGGCACGATCCTCAAGCATTTACTATCTGACGGTGTAGATGCAACCATTGACCTGATTCAACAATGGGAAGCTGAAATAAGAATGCTTTACACGCTTCTTGGTAAAAATAATACATCAGCACTTGCAACTGCTGACATCATCTTCGATCGTTCCATCATTGACTGGTGTGAAAGTCGAGGTATTCCCTATCAGCATTTTGCTCAACGAAGCTCTTAAAACAAATGAAAAGCAAAACGACCTTCAGATGCTGGAACAATGGCGAACATCTGAAGGTCGTTTCTCTATTAATGAAAACAATTATCTTGTCTGTCTCACTATTCGTTGTTTCTATTTTTATTACACAGAATACCAGAAATATACTAACCAACCAGCTTACACAAACCATTCACGTAACAAAGGAAAACTATGTTCAAATAGGGAAATATTCGGTGACCTTCTTTTTTGATCATTTTACATGCAGATATGCTAGTCTGTATGACTGATGTTTGCTCTATAATAAAAGAAGGAGACCTGACATTAGTATGTCCCAGCCTCCTAAAGTCGAACAAACAGTGCTCCAGTCTTTGTATATCCCTGTGGCTACTCGGTACATAAAAGATTGCTACGAGTAACCACAGAAGCAGCTCAGCTGCCTCTCATATTGTTCAATACTTCATCCCAGCTGCTGCCAACAGTTAAAAAGCCATATCTTTCATAGATTTCCTTCGCTCTGTGATTTTCTGGTATGACAACTAGATACAACTCTTTGTACACATCTGAAACTACCATTGTCTCCACTACCTTATCCAGCATTTTCACAGCCAGCCCTTCTCCCTGTCGATCTGGGTCAACAGCCAGATAAATTAGCAGCGGAATTTCTCTGAACAGTGAAACAATTGCAGTTCCCAAGACTTGGTCTGACTCAGTATCTTTAGAAATAAAAGAATGTGTTCTGAGAAGCTCACCGTATTTTCCCTTAAAGCTTTCTGAAACTTCTTTTTCCCAATCCGACAAACTCTCGCCTCGATCATCCGGTGTGTTTTTAAAAGAACGTCATAGCTGGCGGCTTAACTGCTGTATTTGTTCTTTATTGACATCCTTTAAGGAAACCATTTCATTCCCTTTACTATATTTATCCTGATCTGCAATTACCAATCTCTTTTTCATAATAATTTTCGTCTGTTCCATTTCTTCCCTCTTTCCAATGGGCTATATCTTCAATCACTAATGCAGCTTCCAGCTCGCAATCTTTGAATTTTCAGCTGCCAAATTAGAAACACAATGATTGATGCTCATCCTTTGAAATTGTACAACGGCTGAATAATTTCCTGTACATTGACAGTAGGCTGGATATCCTCAAGCAGCTGCTTTACTGATTTATAAGCTTTTGGGGCCTCGTCAATTGTCTTTTTTGATACAGAGGTCGTCCAGATATTTTTCATGACATGCTGATAGCTTTCCAAGCTGATTTTTTGTTTTGCCTCTGAACGACTCATTTGTCTTCCCGCTCCATGAGGACCCGAAAAATTCCATTCTGGATTTCCTTTGCCTGTTCCGATAATACTGCCGTCTTTCATATTCAAAGGAATAACTAGCTGTTCACCTTTTTGCGCTGAAACAGCTCCTTTACGAAGAATGCCATGTTCTAAATCCACATAGTTATGCGGACAGTCAAAGTCTTTAATCACAGACTTTTTCCACTTCATTCCTTTTAAAATGATTTCACCCATCAACCTGCGATTTTCAGCTGCATACGCCTGAGCAATTTTCATATCCGATAGATAATGGTCCATTGTTCGTCCAGTTAAATAGGACAATTCATACGGTATTTTTACAGTCTCTCTTTCAACTCTCAGTGCTTCTGCTTTACTTAAATCACCAAATCCCTGTGCTTTTTTCATTTCCAGCTTCAATTCTTTTCTCACTTGTGACAGCTGTTGGAAAGCAACCTCCTGATGGTGTTCAGCGATTTCCTTTCCAAGTATGCGGCTGCCGCTGTGAATAACTAAATAGCAGCCGTCTTTGCCTTCATTGACTTCAATGAAATGATTTCCACCGCCAAGCGTACCCAAGCTCCTTAAAGCCCAGCCTTTATGAATAGGCGCATGAACTTCGCCAAGCTCGAACGAACAAATTGGTTGAGAATGAGTTTTATGTCCACTGGGAATTTTAGATCGAATAATTCGATCCAGTTTATCAAAATTTAATTTGCAGTTCTTTTTAAGCTTCACAACATAAAGCCCGCAGCCGATATCCACACCGACTAAATTCGGAACAATTTTATCACCTATTTCAATAGTTGTACCAATTACACAGCCTGTTCCGCTATGAGTATCGGGCATAATTCGGATTTTGCTTCCTTTCGTAAACGGCTGATTGCACAGCCCTATAATCTGACCAATCGTCCCTTCACTGACCTGATCTGTATAAATTGTTGCTTCATTATATTTTCCTTGTATTGTTAACATTCTGATTCCTCATTTTCTTTAATTTTCCAGGAACGCAAAATGTTTTACGTTCCCATTATTTAGTTATTCTGAATTCTTTCTTTTTTCCGCTCACTGGCAACACCTCCGCTATTTATTAATCCTTACTGAAACGCACCAAAAAACCGCCTATCAAAGAAATGAATGGCGGTTTATCTATCTGAAAACAGACAAATCTATACTGTTAACAAAGAACGCATAAGATGATTCTTACACACATTCATAGCAACATCAACCACACAACCATTCTTCAATTCAATAATAACACGAGTCAAATTCATCATTATACTCTCTCCTTTCATTTATTTGTCTGATATCATTTCCAGTAAAACAGATGATGATCAAAAAGCAGCTTCTTTTTGATCACTATTTCGTTCATCGTATCATGTAAGCGCCTGCTATGTCAATAACAATTTAAAGACAAACATAAATGGCTGTAGAAGCAGCCTATTTTCTTCCTGCTCCAAAGATTCACAGCTCATTCTTCGGGAATTCACTACAAAAAAATAACATTCTACTCACAGTTTCCAATCTATTTTAATTTATTTTTTCCCCTCTTCTTTAAATATTAACTTGATAAGTACTGTTTGTTTTTGCTAAACTTAGATATTGGTTTCAATTAGGCAACTCAAAAGAATCTATGAAAAACTAACCAATTAAATAACTGGTACACTTGACAGATAGCCTTCACCCTTGAGCATTCCAGCAATAAAAAGTACCGCAAAGAAACACACCAGAATTGCAGCTCCATGTGGCTCAGTGTAAAACGTTTACTTCACCACCTAGTTACAAAGAGAGGGAACCACTATCAGGTTATGAATCCTCGTATATCAAGAATTTGGAGGTTTTAGGTAAATATATTTTGAGTTGCCTTCAATTATTTAGGAGGAAAAAATGAAATTTTTAAGGAATAGTTTAATCGTTTTTGGGCTTTTTATTTTAAGCCAGCTTGGAACAACTGCTTTTGGCATAATCAAAGGCTTTACCCTTATAGGAGGACAGACTTCTCTCTCTCCGATGAATACTTTTATTACAATTATTATCACCGTTGCCACCATTGTGATCACAATGCAGTTGGCAAAAAAGCTGGGATTGTGCAACTTTAAATGGGATTGGCTGACTAAAAGAAATATAGGATTTATTCTGTTGTGCTATATAGCAGGAAGAGTGGTAGTTATTGGAGGTACCTTCCTTGGAGAAATGCTTTACGGACAGAAAACAACAGCGAATGATGAATTAATTGGCAAAATTTTTTCTGGAGAAAGTCCGATTCTTCTTTTCATGTTAATTGCTGTAGCTGCACCGATTATGGAAGAGATCGTATTTCGCGGCGGGATTATGGGCTTAATGTTTAAAGAGCATCCATTTATTGGACTGGCTGTAAGTTCAATCATCTTTGGACTAATGCATTCAGCAACTACACTTATTGAATTTATGATTTATGCATTGCTGGGCTTTATCATGGCTTATGCATACAAAAAAACAGAACGACTTGAGGTGGCTATCGCCGTCCATTTTGTCAATAATGCCATTGCAGCAATTGCATTGTTTAATCTGTTTTAGGACGTGTCTGAAAACATGAGTGACGAATATTTCCGCTATTTTTCTGGAACTCGTCGTCAGAAATTCTCGCCTATGCACCACATAACCTGCGCTTTCTTTCTAGATTTCCACCAAAAATTTCTGGAAAATTCAGATTTCGCTATACTTTCCAGACACACCCTAGTAAACGAATCGATAATTAGCAAAACATGCAGAAGGACAGCGGAAAAAATCCGCTGTCCTTCTGCATTCCAGTATCTGTTTACCTTATAAACCAGGTCATACAGATAAAAATTCTGTGTTTCCCAATAGAAGTCATCCAACCAAATCAGTTTCACTAAAGCTGCACCTTTGTAACGTTGCTTCATCTTACATTCTGCTGTATGAGAAACTTAAGTAAAGAATCACTGGCATAATAACCTCCACAGATACCAGCCAGAATAATCCAAGCGTCTCAATCATTTTCAAATTTCTTCAATTGTTCATCTTGATTACTAAAAAATATCAGCAGTTAAAAACATGAAATATTCTAGTGTTACGTCCGTAGATTTATATTTTCTATTTTGTGTTGATAAACCTTTGTTAATATTCGAATCATAGGGAATATATACAGGTAATTAATCTTAGGACAAGACACTAGTGCACTAACCAAATTTTAAATTACAATAGAAGATAGTTTATAGATGATGTTCAATGACAAGAACAAACAACTTTAAACCTGTATTAAAATCTTGCTTCTACGCTTCTTCGAATGCTCGGCGCATGTCTTATGGTCTTGCTTCTACATTTCTTCGGATGCTCGTCTCATGTCAAGTAGTCTCATGGCTGCACATTCCTTGGATTAAAATCATAATTTACTTTTAATTTGGTCAATACACCAGTCAATGTTAACATAAAAAAACCCGCCCAGAGATTTCTCTCCGAACAGGTCCGTATATTAGTTTTTATGCATTGTATGCATCAATGATGATTTGTTTCAGTTCACTGATTAATGGTTCTTTAGGATTGGCAGTTGTACATTGATCTTCATAAGCCAGTTCAGCCATACGATCTACTGTAGAATCCAATGTTTCCTGAGTTACACCTTGTGCCTTCAGGCTCATGTCGATTCCTACTGCTTTACCCAGGTCAGCAACAGCATTTACTAGTGCGTCAACCAATTCTGCAGTGTTCTTACCTTTCAGACCCAGGAATTTCGCAATGTCAGCGTAATCTGTGTCTGCACGGAAGTAGTCATATTTAGGGAACATAGCATGTTTTGAAGGATCTTTGGCATTATAACGGATAATATGAGGCAATAGAATTGCGTTCGTACGTCCGTGAGGAATACCGTATTCTCCACCAATTTTGTGTGCTACTGAGTGACAAATTCCCAGGAATGCGTTTGCGAATGCCATACCAGCCATTGTAGAAGCGTTATGCATTTTTTCACGAGATTCCATATCAGGAGTGTTCACTGATTTTTCTAAATAGTCGAAGACTAATTTAATTGCCTGCAGGCTCAATCCACGAGTGTAATCTGATGCCATAACAGACACATAAGATTCGATCGCGTGTGTCAATACATCCATACCAGTATCTGCTGTTACTGATGCAGGAACTGACATAACAAATTGAGGGTCAACGATTGCTACGTCCGGTGTCAAAGCGTAATCAGCTAATGGATACTTCACATGCGTATCGCTGTCAGTGATAACGGCAAATGGTGTTACTTCTGAACCAGTACCTGAAGTTGTAGGGATACATACAAACTGAGTTTTCTCAGGCTTGTCGATCTTGTACGTACGTTTACGGATATCCAGGAATTTTTGTTTCGCGCCGAAGAATGAAGTGTCTGGGTGTTCATAGAACATCCACATTCCTTTCGCCGCATCCATTGCAGATCCCCCACCTAAAGCGATGATTGTATCTGGCTTGAAGTCAGCCATAACTTTTGTTCCGGCATAAACAGTATTTGTAGATGGGTTAGGTTCCACATCAGAGAATACTTCGATTTTCACATCATTTTTACGTTTTTGCAATTCTTTACGAACGGTATCAGCATAGCCGAATTGAACCATCCCCGGGTCACAAACGATCATAACACGTTCAACATTTTCCATTTTTTGCAGGTACTGTAATGAGTTCTTTTCAAAGAAAATTTTTGGTGGTAATTTAAACCATTGCATATTATTTCTCCGTTTCGCCACAGTTTTGATATTGATCAAATTGATTGCAGATACATTCTTAGAAACTGAGTTTTTACCGTAAGAACCACAACCTAATGTCAATGAAGGAATCATTTCGTTGTAGATATTACCGATACCACCTTCAGCAGATGGAGAGTTAACCAATACACGGCAAGCTTTCATACGGATACCGAATTTGATTTGCAGATCTTCATCTTCAGTATGGATAACTGCTGTATGTCCCAGTCCACCTAATTCAAGCATTGCTTCACAAAGATCAAACGCATGAGCTGAATCTTTTGCTTTCATCATTGCCAATACAGGAGAAAGTTTTTCACGTGACAACGGATATTCAGGTCCGGCACCTTCAAGTTCTGCAACTAGAATTTTTGTTCCGGCAGGTACTTTGATACCAGCTAATTTTGCGATGTGTTCAGCAGAATATCCTACAATTGCAGGGTTTACTGCGTATTTGCCTTCGTTCATTACAGCGTCTTCAAGTTTTTGTAATTCATTTGGTTTAACAAAGTATACTTGATGCGCTTCGAATTCCGCTTTAACTGCTGCATATACATCTTTATCTACGATAACTGCTTGCTCAGAAGCACAAATCATACCATTATCGAAAGCTTTTGAAACGATCAGATCGTTTACTGCACGTTTGATTTTTGCAGATTTTTCAATATATGCTGGCACATTACCGGCACCAACACCTAAAGCTGGTTTACCAGTTGAGTAGGCTGATTTAACCATTCCAGGACCACCGGTTGCCAATACAATTGCAACACCAGGGTGATTCATCAACATAGATGTTGCATCAATTGATGGTTGTTCGATCCATTGTACACAGTTTTCAGGCGCACCTGCTGCAATCGCTGCATCACGAACGATACGAGCTGCTTCAGCTGAACATTTTTGAGCGCTTGGATGGAAGGCAAAGATAATTGGGTTTGCTGTTTTCAAAGCAATCATTGCTTTAAAGATAGTTGTTGATGTTGGGTTAGTCGTTGGAGTAACTCCACAAACAACTCCGACTGGTCCGGCAATTTCAATTAAACCTGTTTGCTCATCATTACTGATTACGCCAACTGTTTTATTGTGCTTAATGCTGTTCCAGATATATTCTGAAGCATACATGTTTTTGATTGCTTTATCTTCTACGATACCACGACCTGTTTCTTCAACAGCCATTTTAGCTAAAGGCATATGCTGATCTAAAGCAGCCATTGCCATTTCATGAACGATATGGTCAATTTTTTCCTGATCGAAGCTCTCCATTTCTTTTAAAGCTACATTCCCTTTTGCAGCAAGCTCGTCGATCATCGCTTGAACGTCAGTTACCGGAGCTTCCTCTTTTTTCTTTGTCTTTGCCATTGTAATCCTCCTAAAATAATTTATCATTAAGTTTCTTGTTAACTATTTCACATTCATATCATACAACATTCTTTTTCTCTTGTAAACAGTTTTTTGTGATTTTTTTCACAGTTTCAAAAAAATTATTTATCTAAATGTTTTCGCAACAAAAGAATTATAATAATAAGGACAAACGAGCGTAGGCCAGAAATAAAATTCCAAACTCTCTTCGTATCTACCCCCGAATAAACGGCGGTATAAAAGCAAAAATTCTTTTTGCGACGAGTAACCGCAGGAGCAACCCCTTCGGAATTAAGCCGAACTATCCTGAAAATATGAGAAACTCCAGGTAAGTATCAATTCACAGCTATTCATTCTATGAATAGTGTTCCTTGACAATTTTCGGATATTCCTTCTTAATTCTCGGAACTGATCGTTTTTGTCCCACCCACATCTTATAAGTAAGTTGTCTATTTTTATTTTTTAATAAAGTTTATTTTCCGATTGCTCAATATTCCACAATAAAGGCATATTATTGCGTAATTCATGTTCTTTTATAATACATGACTTCTGATTCAGGCATCGTTTCTTCAAAATCAAACTGACAATATAAACATTTGGCTTGACCATCTGCAATCAGGCTGACATATGCTTCGTCAGGAATCTCTGAATCAATATGACACTTCAGTTCTGCCATAATCTGTTTTACCAGAGCTTTTCCCTGATACTCAGGGTCAACAGCAATGTCCACTACCTGATAGACAGTCCCTCCATCCCCGATAATTCGTCCCGTACCAACCAGTTTTTTTCATCCTGCCACAGAGTAACACAGCAATAACTGTTTTGTAATGCCTTACTGATATATTATGGATTTCTTGGAGATAGTCCTGCTTTTATACGCTGTTGCTGAAAGTCCTCTGGAGACGACAGCTGCAGCGTTTATTTAATTAAATTTGTCATTTTTATTTTCCTCTCTAAAAAAAACGATCAGACAGTCCTCTCACCGCCTGATCGTATATATTCTTTTTCTTATTATCTATTGCTGAATAAACAGTCCTATGTTCCAACAGCAGCCTCTTTCTGCTCAACTGGAGAACAACCAATCAATAAATAAAATTCCAGTCCAACTCATCCGTCCGGCTATAAAAGATCTTGAATATCTTTCCAGTCGTTAAAACGAAAAGGACTGGTTTGTGCCATCAGCTGCTGATAATCAAAAAAATCATTTGGCTGAATATGTAAAATGTCACTTTTGCATTCTTTAATTGATAATTTCGCCTTGTCCTTCCAGCGATATGCAATCAAATAATTAAGCAGCTGCGCTTCATCCACAGCATTGTACCCATCTTCATGAAAGGAGCGGCATTTCATTTTTATTTCTTTAGACAAAAGCACCTTTTGATGCCAGGATAACTTTTCTATCTTAATCCCCTCCCAAAAACTTCCAGTGAAAAAAAGAGCTCGAGACAGAAGAGGTCGCTATAGAGCCCCTTCTGTCTCGTCGCCTATTCGGCTTTTAAGAGGATAGGGCAGCCGTTATGACTGTTCATCCCCTCCTGTCTTCTCATTCACACTCATTCCAAGCATACAAAACTGCTTGAAAACGAACTTGCTCCTTTATGCAACGACTATTCTTTTGTTTCCTCTTGCTCTTCAGTACTATCATCCGTATCAATATCTGTAATCGTTTCTTCTTTCTCCAAAACAACTGCAGCCGGTTCTTCCATTTGTTCAATTGGTTCCGAAGTTGAAGTAGTATTTGGTTTCACTGTTCGAATAGCGCTATGATCAAACTCTAAAATAATTCCTTCACAGTCAATAAAAACTGTTTTATTCACAGAATCAATCTCAGAAACAACACCATGCAAACCACCGATTGTAACTACTTTATCGCCAACTTTCATGCTATTCAAAAGTATCTGACGTTCCTTCTGCTGTTTCTTTTGAGAACGAGTCATAAAGAACATCATTCCACCTAAGACGACTAATGTCAAAATCATAGTAAATCCGTTGCCCATTATTTTCACCTCACTGTTCATATAATCACTCTTAACTGTAACAAATAATACAAGATAACACTAGCATTTTACTGCAATTCTTAGAAACTTTTCGCATTTTCCTTATTGAAACCATACTCTTCAAAAAAGGCTTGTCTGAATTCCAGAAGCTGATCATCCATAATCGCCTGACGGACCTGCTTCATCAAGTTCAACAGGAAGTACAGATTATGATAAGAAGTCAGTCGAATACCGAATGTTTCATCGCACTTGATTAGATGACGTATATAAGCACGTGTATAATTTTTACAGGTATAACAGTCGCACTTTTCATCCAGAGGACGGAAATCTCTTGCATACTGCGCATTTTTGACAACTAGTCTTCCCTGAGATGTCATGCAGGTGCCATTACGGGCAATTCGTGTAGGCAGAACACAGTCAAACATATCGATTCCGCGAATAACACCGTCAATCAATGAATCCGCCGTACCAACTCCCATGAGATAACGAGGTTTGTTTTCCGGAATCAGCGGAGTGGTAAACTCAAGAACTCGATTCATTTCCTCTTTCGGTTCGCCTACAGAAAGACCGCCAATGGAATAGCCCGGAAAATCCATGCTGATTAAGTCTTTAGCACTTTGACGACGAAGATCTTCAAAGCCAGCTCCCTGAATAATGCCAAACAATCCCTGACGATCGGGATTTTTATGGGCCTTCAGTCCTCGTTCCGCCCAACGACTGGTGCGCTCAATTGAATCTTTCACATAATTATAGCTTTCATCAAAAGGAGGACATTCATCAAAGCTCATCATAATATCCGAGCCAAGCTTGTTTTGAATATCAATTGCTTTTTCCGGTGATAAAAACATAGGAGAACCATTTAAGTGATTCTTAAAGTGAACCCCTTCTTCAGAAATATTCCGCATATCACTCAGTGAGAACACCTGAAATCCGCCTGAATCAGTCAGAATCGGCTGATCCCAGTTCATAAATTTATGCAGTCCGCCTGCTTCTTCCACTAAATCTTCTCCTGGTCGAAGCCATAAATGGTATGTATTGCTGAGAATTACCCCTGCACCCATTTCTTTCAATTCTTCCGGCGCCATTGTTTTAACTGTTGCCAAGGTACCTACAGGCATGAACATAGGTGTCGGGAATGTGCCGTGCGGAGTGATTAATTCTCCCAGACGTGCACCTGTATGTTTTTCTTTTTTTATTAACCGATAACGAACGGCTGGTTCAGTCATTCATTTCCCTGCTTTCTATATCAAAATTCATCCTTCCCCATCATACTGTTTTTCCATTCTCATTGCAAGATTTCTAAGGATTCCTTTATTTATTTAAGGTATCTTTTATGAAAGAAGCCAGGACAAACACTCATGAGGGCTATCGCCCACACCAAACAGAATGAAAATAAAAAACGATCGACCTACATGCTATTTCCTGTCATACTAAAGAGGACAGAAGAGCTTCTAGATCGATCGCTTATTGAGGTTCTTCTCCAAGTTAACCTTGAGGGACAAACTAGATCGTTCTACTTATTTGCCCCTGCGGTTACTCGTCGCATGAAAAGATCTGTACCAATCATTAGGTCACAGAACCTGCGTATAAAAATAAATTATTTCTATAAATAGAATAGCTCCTTCTGTACATTTTTTCAAGGGAAACCCAATCGAATACAGGCATTTTTCTTTCGGATAAGAAGGAATACCGGACACAAAAAAACAGTCGTAGCAACTGTACATTTGATGGTACGAATTATTATATCGGATGTTTTCCGATGCATCCCGTTACCAAGAACTTGGAGAAAGAGAGTTACAAGAGAAAAAGACTACTCTAACACTTACAGGTGTCAAAGTAATCTAAACCAAATCTGGATAACTACGAATGAAGTAGGAGGTAGCCAGATTTGGTTTTTGAGGTGTTTAATTTTCGTATAAGAAGTGCTCAGCTTCAAGCAATAAAAAAGAATTCACTAAAATTGCTTCACAAATTTTTGGTGAATTTCTTTTTATTGTCAGAGAAGTTACTTCTGTCCTGCCATTTATCTAAATTTTTATATACTGTAGTTTGTTTGGTATTGCTGCTTCAGATTTCTTCATCTTCTTTTTTTATTCAATATCGGCTGTCTTTTATACAGAATTTTTTTCTGCCATAAATACTTCAAGTGCCTGCATTGCCTGATAAACGACCTCCGGAGTAATTGTTTCCTTCATATAATGAATTGTTTCATGAGGAGCAGCTGCCCGCTCAGCGACAGCTTTATACTCAGCATCAGAAAGTGAAAACCCCAATTCTTTCAGAGATGCCGGCAAATTCATTGAACGGTAAAACGACAGTAATTCTTCAATTTCATTCCATTTATCTTCAATTACCAATTGTACAAAAACACCATAAGCCACTTTATTGCCATGCAGCTGATGATGGCTGTCAGGTAAAAGTGTGAGCGCGTCATGAATAGAATGTGCACCTGCAGTTCGTCCATAGTCATCACCAAATCCGCCAACCATACCGCCGAGCAGAATATTCGTTTCAATCACATTTAAAAATGACTGATTCAGTTTTCCAGTCTTCATCGCTGCAATCGCCTGCTCACTGTCCCTCAGAAGTATCTCCCTGCATTGTCTCGCAGCAAACGAGGCAACGCCAATTTCAATCGGTTGAACCGTCAGCTGTGAAATCATTGTATCAGCTTCATACCACTTTGCCAGTGTATCGCCGATTCCCGCCACCATCAGGTTAACAGGTGAATGAAGGATAACGGAGGGTTCAATTAAAATCAGCGAATTGCTCACTGGATAAACATCATACCGATCCATTTCTCCATCCTCTTTATACACAACACTTAGTGGTGTATACGCAGCACAAGTAGCCGCCAAAGTAGGCAAAATAATGATTGGAATTCCTAACTGGTATGCTGCTGCTTTTCCCAGATCAGAAACTGTTCCGCCTCCGACTGCAACAATTCCAGACATTCTCTCTTCCTTAGCATATACAGCTGCTTTTGCGATTTCTTTATCCGTACATCTGCCGCCATATGCCATAAACTTACTGTATATATTCTCAAATTCTGGAAAAAACGGCTTTGCCGCTTGCCATGAATTCTTTCCATGCAAAATCAAAACTCGCTTTAAATTTCTTCTCTGCAAATGGTCTTCCAATCCATTCCATGCTCCTTCACGGCACTCATATTCCTGAGGTGCACCTCTAACAATTAATGACTGTTCCATCTATTTGTTACTCCTTAAACTATTTTTATTCAACCTTTTTTCTGAGGTGTAATTTCCTCTTTTCCTTTAATACAAACTATGATATGATAAAAAACATCTGAAAACAATAAATTTTTATACATTTACACCGATTATTAAGAATATTTATTGAATAGTTTATCAAAGGAGTTCAGTTTATGAAAACTTGGAAAAAATTTTTTACCCTTATTCTGCCTGTACTGATAGTCGTTCTATCATTACTTCCAATTAAGACAGCTTTTGCAGAAGAAACTGATGCAGTTTATGACAAAATCATGGATAGAGGAGAATTAATTGTCGGTTTATCTGCCGACTATGCTCCTTATGAGTTCCATGCTAATGTAGATGGAAAGGATACAATTGTTGGTTTTGATGTTGCAATCGCACAGAAAATCGCAGATGATCTTGGTGTAGACCTGAAAATTGAAGAGCTGGGATTCGACGCCTTGCTTGGTGCACTGAAAACCGGCAAAATTGATTTAATCATCTCCGGTATGGCTCCCACAGTTGAACGACTGAAAGAAGTAGACTTCTCAACGGCCTATATGGATGTGCAACAACGAGTGATTGTTAGAAAAGAAGATCAGGACACCTTTAAAACTACAGACGACTTTGAAGGAATAAAAGTCGGTGTTCAAAAACAAAGTACTCAGGAGGAACTGGCTAAAAACGAGCTGACTGGTTCCATCCCAACTTCACTTCAAAAGGTTCCGGATATCATTATGAACTTGAAAAATAAAAAGGTCGATGCAGTTATTCTGGAAGGACCTGTTGCTGAAGCGTATGTTGATCGTAATGACGACCTGGTGTTTGCGGATGTAGAATTCGTGGAAGGCGAAAAGCAAACAGCTATTGCAATGGCTAAAAACACTCCTATTCTAAAAGAAAGAGTAAATGCTTCTATTCAAACCATCAAGGATAATAATTTACTGGACGGCTACAAAAAGGATGCCGCAGCTTTAATGTTTGAAGATAATGAAAACTTTATTCAAAAATATGGCAGGTTTTATCTGAACGGTGCCGGCTATACAATCTTCCTTGCCTTTATCGGTGTGCTTTTCGGTGGTATCCTTGGCGGGATTCTGGCATTGATGAAACTGTCTAAATCAAAAATCCTGCGAGCTCTGGCTATTATTTATATTGAATATGTCAGAGGAACACCCTTACTGGTTCAAATTTTTATTGTTTACTTCGGAACCGGCGTTTTGGGACTGGATTTATCTAAGCTGGCAGCCGGATGTATTGCACTTTCACTGAACAGCGGTGCATATGTTGCTGAAATTGTACGTGCCGGAATCAATGCGGTAAACAAAGGTCAGCTGGAAGCTGCACGTTCACTGGGAATGACTCAGCCCCAGGCAATGCGCTACATTATTCTGCCTCAGGCAATCAAAAATATTCTTCCTGCACTGGGAAATGAATTTGTTACAGTAATCAAAGAATCATCGGTTGTTTCTGTCATCGGTGTATCCGAGCTGATTTTCCAAGCAGGAAATGTTCAAGGTGCAAGCTTCAAGCCGTTCCTGCCATATCTGGTTGTATCACTAATTTACTTTGTATTGACATTTACCATTTCCCGTCTGTTGGGTGTGGCTGAAAGGAGAATGAGTACGAGTGATTAAGATTGAAAATCTGCATAAATCTTTTGATAAAAATGAAGTATTAAAAGGAATTGATTTAACAGTAAATGCCGGTGAAGTGGTGGTAATTATCGGTCCTTCCGGCAGTGGTAAAAGTACATTCCTTCGCTGTCTGAATTTATTGGAGCAGCCGACTGACGGAAAAATTGAATTTGAAGGTAAAAATCTGTTGGATAAAGGAACAGATATCGACGCACTTCGTCAAAAAATGGGCATGGTTTTCCAAAGCTTTAACTTGTTTCCGCATAAAACCGTTCTGGAAAATCTGACAATCAGCCCGATTAAAGTGAAAAAGGAATCTCCCGAGCAGGCAAACACCAAAGCCCTTGCTCTTCTGGAGCAGGTTGGATTGAAGGAGAAAAAGGACAGCTATCCTTCCAGTTTATCTGGTGGACAGCAGCAGCGTGTAGCAATTGCCCGTGCTCTTGCAATGAATCCCGATGTCATGTTGTTTGATGAACCTACTTCTGCCTTAGACCCTGAAATGGTTGGAGAAGTACTATCCGTAATGAAAGCTCTGGCTGTTAAGGGAATGACTATGGTGGTTGTCACACATGAGATGGGCTTCGCCAGAGAAGTAGCTGACCGTGTCATCTTCATGGATGCAGGCGTCATTCAAGAGGAAGGAACGCCGGAAGAAATCTTCGGTAATCCAAAAAATTCACGTACACAAGACTTTTTACGTAAAGTGTTATAAAATAGACAGAGTCTGGCTGACTAATAATCACTTAAGTATATTGGAAACCTAAAATTATGTGTTTGATTTTCAGAGGGACTGTGACATAAGTATGTCTGAGATCCCTAAAACTGAATAAACGGTGTTCCATTCTTTGTATGATTCGAGCATTCGAAGAAGCGTAGAAGCAAAGCCCCTCCATGCTTCGAGGATCGGAACGAAGTGAGAACCGTAGACGCAGAAGCTGTCTCTTCGGAAATAAGTCGAACTATACTGAAAATATGAGTAGCTATTTTCGTATAGTCCGACTTATTGACATAAATCACTACGATTGACTCGTCAGAGTAGATAATGCATGTTACCTACCTGGTTCTTGAGACAGAACACTTCTGTCTCAACCTCCTTTTTCTATACATATGAAGAATAAGAATCGGCAGCTTGCTTTTGATTATTTAATTAACTGAGAAAGAGTGATGGAAAATGGATATTTCAAAGATCGCTATACGACATCAGCAACCAGTAGAAAATATTTTAATGGATATCGCCACTTTGGCAAAACAAACACCTGATTTAATTGACCTTTCTTTAGGCGATCCTGACTTGATTACAGACGAACGAATCATTGATGCAGCATTTACTGATGCCAAAGCCGGTCATACAAAATATACGGCTTCTGGAGGCAGCAGCGCATTTATTGATGCTGTGGCTGCGTTCTATAAAAAGCAGTACAATTTATCGTTTCTTCCCTCACAGGTTCGTGCCACAGTAGGCGCCTTGCATGGAATGTATTTGACTCTGCAGGTAATACTTGATCCGGGAGATGAAGTTATTATTCATGAACCGTATTTTTCACCGTACAGAGATCAGGTTGTTTTTGCCGGTGGTATCCCGGTTTTTGTTCCTACTTATGAAGAAGACCAGTTTCAATTGAATATTGAACTTTTAAAACAGGCAATTACAGACAAGACAAAAGCGATTATTATCAATTCGCCAAATAATCCGACCGGAGCAGTTTTTTCAACAGAAATATTTAAAGCTATTGCAGATTTAGCCATTAAACATGATTTTTATATCCTTTCTGATGAAGTGTATGAAGCATTCTGTTTTTATGATGAGTTTACCCCGATGGCAGCCTTTGCACCGGAGCATACAATTACATTCAGCAGCTTCTCAAAGGCATTTGCAATGACTGGCTGGCGAATCGGCTATATGATTGCACCGGATTACATTAATGCTGCGGCTAAACTAATTAATGAAAGTGTAACTTATTCCGCTCCTACCCTTTCCCAGCAAGCGGGGATTTATGCATTGGAACACTCAGAAACACTTATTCCTGAAGTTGTCTCTGTCTTCAAGGAACGACTTGAGTACATTCAAAAAAGAGTTGCTGAAATTGATTTCCTTTCCATGCTTCCAGTAAAAGGAACCATGTACGCATTTATCAATATTGAAAAAACCAGCTTAAACTCTATTGCTTTTGCAGAAAAGGTGTTAAAGGAAACAAAAGTATTGGTCATTCCCGGGAAAGCATTTGGAGAGACGACTGGTGACAGTCACGTGCGCTTAGCGGCAACACAGGATCTTGAAGAGCTGAAAGAATCCTTTGACCGAATGGAAAAATTATCTTTTTGAAAAATACATTAACCACCCATTTACTAAATGATATTACAACTGGAAAACCTTTCCCGCTTCATTAATTTGGCATTGACGTTTAACTGTTCTGCCGCGTTGATTAGTGATTTACAGCAGGCAAATCATATTACAGCAATTGAAAAAGATAATTTAAAGGCTAGGCTGCCCGGTGCTTAATTATCTTTTTGATTTTGACGAAACATTGGCTGCTTCTAAATAATTCAGTGTCTTAGCCACTATTGAAATCAGATTTAAACAGAAAAAGCAGACTCCGTGCCTATTAAACTGACATGGAGTCTGCTTATTTTATTATGATTTTACGGTTGAGGAACGCGACAGCAGCCTTTTTGCGCTTGTGAAGACAGGAATATCCGTCGTTTTACTTAAACTGCCGGCAATAAAGTAGGCAAGGTTAAAATCAACCAGACTGTGGATGATTCCACCCACACCCATCAAAAGAAGAATTGAGTAGATATAACCATCAGAATAATAGGTTCCCGGTAAGTTGCCCAGCGTATAGAAAACAGTGATAACAACCAGCTCAGCAGCCGAGTGAATGACAGCAATCACTAAATTGAATAACTGGAAACGACCATTAAGCAATGAAAATTTATCAGAATGCAGTGCGACTTCTGGATGTTTATTTAGATAAACAGCTCCAATCACTGCAAAAACTAAATGAGACAATGCCCTTAATGCGATAATTGGTGTTGCAGACAAAAAGAATCCAAAGCCTGTTCCCAAAGAAACCGCAATTGCTGCTGTTGGTGAAATAAACATCGCCAGAAATACCGGAACATGACTTGCTAAAGTAAAGGAAGCTGGTCCTATGGTAATTCTTGGCATTACCATAGGAATAATGATTCCCATCGCTATCAGAAGCGCTGAAATAGTCAATTCTCTAACTGATTTTTTTCTCATAATTTCCTCCCGTATATGTCTTGACACATTTGTTGATTCTTATTCTATGCAAAAACAAGAGATGTGTCAAGACACCCTCCGGATGATTACGTTTCCAATTTCATTCATGGAAAGAAACTTTAACAAAATAAAAAAACCAATCAAAGAGCCCTGCCCTCAGCTTCCAGATTCTCCTCTGATTGCCGCAGGTTTCAGCATATTTGACTGGGTCTGTTTATTTTACGATTTATATTTTTCCATAGTATTGCTTAGTCGGGCAAACTCTTCCAGAGAGAGTGTTTCACCTCTTCGGGAAGCATCAATCTCTGATTCTTCCAAACTTTTTTTCAACCATTCCACTGTAGTCTCATCTTTTCCATAATAATGGGTCAGATTATTCCAAAGTGTCTTTCTTCTTAACTGGAAGGATGCTTTTGTCAGTTTAAAAAATTCTTTTTCATTACTGACATCAACTGCAGGTGTTTCCCGCTTTTTCAATGTAATGATTGCAGAATCTACATTCGGTTGAGGAACAAAGACAGTCTTTGGCACAATAAATGCCACTGCTGCTTCCATATAATACTGAACAGCGATGGATAATGAACCGTAGGCTTTTGTCCCCGGAATCGCAGAAATTCTATCGGCTACTTCTCTCTGCATCATGACAACCATTTCTGAAACATCCAGATCTGATTCTAAAAAATGCATCATGATAGGCGTCGTAATATAGTATGGCAGATTTGCTACCACCTTAAGCGGCAATTCATCATTTTTAAAGACTCTGGCAGTCTCTGCAGACAAATGCGTCTTCAGTACATCTTCATGAACCACGGTCACATTATCATAAGGAGACAGCGTATCTTCCAGTACAGGGATCAAGCGATCATCGATTTCGAAAGCCAATACCTGCGCTGCATTCCTTGCCAGTTGTTCTGTCAGCGCACCAATTCCCGGACCAACCTCGATTACATTGGTCTGTTGATCAATTTCTGCTGTATCTACAATTTTTCTTAGAATATTTGGTTCCGTCAAAAAATTTTGTCCTAAGCTTTTCTTAAATGAAAAGCCGTGTTCCTTTAGTATCTCCCTTGTCCGGGAGGGAGTTGCAATATCTTTATAATCCTTCACAGTGATTCCTCCACTTTTGCCATTGCCTCTTTCAATTCTGTTTCAGTGATTCGAAACATTTGCAGGCGTTTTACCAGTTGCTTACTATTTGTATAGCCGATACGCAGTTCATCACCTAGTCGTTCCCGGCGTTCTTTTGCATTGGCTCCTGCTATTAAACCATAGTCCAGTAATATCTGTCTAGAAATTTCCTGATAATTATCTGTTTCAAATGTCGGCGTGACCACTTTTCTCAGCGCTTCGATAATGGCTTCATCACTGGCATGTTCCACACCTAAACTGCTTCCTCTTTTTTGAGGTTCAGCCAGACGACGGGATAAGAAAGCATGCTTTGCATCCGGCACGACCTCCATAATGATTTTACGGATTTTTTCTCCTGAATAGTCCGGATCAGTGAACACAATGACCCCTCGCATTTCCTGTGCATGCTCGATTTGAGCCAAAATATCTTCATTAATCGCAGAACCTATAGTTTCAATTGTATCTGCATCGACGACTTCCAACAGCCGACGGGTGTCATCTTTTCCTTCGACGACTATAATTTCCTCAATTTTCATCTTCTCTGTCATTTTTCAATCTTAAAAAGCTGATGAGCGTTTTGGGTCGTCTGCTGCGCCAACTCTTCCCAGTTCATATTTCTCATCTCAGCTATTTTCTCCACGACATAACGTGTATAGCCTGGTTCATTTCGTTTCCCTCTGTAAGGAACCGGAGCCAGATAAGGAGCATCAGTTTCAACCAGCATACGATCCAGCGGAACCTCTTTTGCAGACGCCTGTATCTCAACTGCCTTTTTAAAGGTGACAACTCCGCTAAAGGAAATATGCATTCCCAGATCAAGAAATTTTTTCATCCATTCCTCATCGCCACTATAACTATGCATAATTCCACCGATATCTCTGACATCTTCTTCTTTTAGGACCTTGTAGGTATCCTCAATGGCATCCCGCATGTGAATACTAATCGGCAGCTTCATTTCCTTTGCTATGGCAATCTGTCTGCGAAATACTTTATCCTGAACCTCTTTCGGATCCTCCATCCAGTAATAATCCAAACCTATTTCACCCAGCGCAACCACTTTAGGTGTCGTTAAACGTTCCTGCAAATTTTTTTCAATTTCAGCAGTATAACTCCCTGCTTCAGTTGGATGCCAGCCAATAATACTGTATATATCCTTGTACTTCTTGCTTAGCTCCAGCGATTTTATAATAGTAGGTGTATCAAAACCGACAACAGCCATTTCTGTCACACCTAACTCTTGCGCACGTTCAATAGTCTCCGGTATATCCTCATTAAATTGCTCTGCATTCAAATGGGTATGTGAATCAAAAATCATCTAACTTCCTCCTTGCCATTATCACTCTACCATATTTTAACAGAAACAGGGAGAAAGAAAAGCTGCAAGCGCCTGTTTAGCTCACGAATGATATAGGAAACTGGCAGAGTGACGCTCTCTGTCACTATAGGCAGTTTATCTTATCATTGAGTGAGCTGGTGTATGCAGCTGGACAATAGAAAAGCTGCAGGCACCTGTTTAGCTCACGAATGATATAGGAAACTGGCAGAGTGACGCTCTCTGTCACTATAGGCAGTTTATCTTATCATTGAGTGAGCTGGTGTATGCAGCTGGACAATAAGAAAAGCTGAACGAGTCGCTTAACTCATGAGCGATAAAGGTAAACGAAAAATATGATGCTCTTTATCATGAGGTTCGTTTGAATTATCGTCGATTGAGTTGACTCGTGAAGCTGGACAATAGAAAAGCTGAACGAGCTTGTTCAGACTATGAGCGATAAAGAAAACTGGTTAAGTGATGCTCTTTATCACTTGGACAGTTTATCTTATCGTCGATTAGTCTAGCTCGTGAAGCTGAACAATAAGAAAAGCTGCAAGCTCCTGTTTAGCTCACGAATGATATAGGAAACTGGCAGAGTGACGCTCTCTGTCACTATAGGCAGTTTATCTTATCATTGAGTGAGCTGGTGTATGCAGCTAGACAATAAGAAAAGCTGCAGGCACCTGTTTATCGTATTGCTGGTGAAGCTCTTTCAAAGTACGTATATTAAACCACACAACTAATCCCTGCTCCCGACATCTTCCTGCTTATTCCCCTCCGCCTCAAGCCTGATGCTCTTTCTTCAATTTCCTGTTACACTGCTCTTACATTTACTGTAGTTAGGAGTTGATTTAAGTTGAAACAAAGTGATACTTCCAACCTGTTCAAATCGATGATTGCACAAAAGGCAACTGCAAATCGAAAAGATCAGACACAGACACTCTGGCATTGGATTCTTCTGATACTTTTTGCCATGCTTACATACGCTAGCATGTTTCAACAAATACTTTTAATTGTTCTTTTGATTGGGGTTACAGCTGTCGTAAAAGGACCCTTAATGCTTTTGTGGGGCAGTATCTATTCTGCGCTCGTTGCCTTTTTCCCGCCAATTACCATGTTGCTCTCCATTTTATTTTTTGTATTGAATATCGGCGCTGCCGCAAAAAACTGGCGCATTACGCTAGTTGGGATTTTTTTCTATCTCTATCCGCTACTTGCCCGTCTCAGCCAATCCTTACTAGATATCAATTCCCGCTGGATTACTCTATTGCTGTTAACAATTGGGATTACAGGCTTTCATTTTTTACTGAAATGGCTTTATCAACAATATTTCACCAGCCACAGTTTAATGGTAACCATTGTCAGTATGCCGCACACTCTCTTTGTTCTCTTCCTTCCAAGCAAAATCCCTGGTTTGAAGAAAACAAGGAAAACAAACTATTAATACACTGCTGTTCGTACGATCAAATCGTAAATGAGTAATTTCATTACGGTTTGATCCTTTTTGTATGTTATGAAAATAGGACAACCATCAAAACAGATGATTGTCCCAGTCTACTTTATGCAATAATTGACCCATTCGGCATATCTTTTGGTGCTTCAATCACTTGAAGCTTACCATCTTTATCTTCAGCAGAAAGAATCATTCCCTGACTGATCTGACCTCTCATTTTTCTGGGTTTCAGGTTGGCAATAACAGCGACCTTAGTCCCAATTAAAACACTTGGATCAGGATAGAACTCAGCGATGCCTGAAAGAATCTGACGATCCTGTTCATCTCCGGCAGCCAGACGAAACTGCAGCAGCTTGTCAGCACCTTTTACTTTTTTGCAGTCAATAACCTCTGCCACTTTTATTTCTATTTTATCGAAATCTTCGTATTTAATTTCCTTCTCTTTCGTAGAAACCAGTGTTGTCTCTTCTGGATCCCATTTAATCTCTTCTTCTTGGTTTGGTGCTTTTCGAGACATTTTCTTTTGAATATACGTTACTTCAGTCTCCAAGTCCAGACGAGGAAAAATAGGTGTTCCCTTTGTGACAACTTTTGCACCTTCAGGAAACTCGCCAAAATGAATGGCTTCCATGCTCATTTTTTCAGAATCAAGTCCCAGCTGATCAAAAACTTTCTTCGGTGTTTCAGTTAAAAACGGCTGTAAAAGAATGGCAACGATTCTCAATGACTCAGCCAGATGAATCATCACGCTGTTCAATTCATTTTTCTTCTCTTCATCTTTAGCCAGAATCCACGGCTGTGTTTCATCAATATATTTGTTGGCACGTGAAATGAGTGCCCAAAGCTCTGCAATAGCTGTATTGAACTCCATCTTTTCCATTGCTTCGTGATATTTGCCGATCACATTTGCAGCTGTAGTGGAAAGCTCACTGTCAAACGGTGTTACTTTAGATGCATATTCTGGAACATATCCGTCACAGTATTTATTAATCATTGCAATTGTACGATTCAACAGGTTCCCTAAATCATTGGCAAGATCATAGTTCATACGTGAAACAAAATCTTCCGGCGTGAATACACCGTCACTGCCAAAAGGAATCGAACGCAGAAGGTAGTAGCGCAACGCATCCAAGCCATAGCGATCAACCAGCATATCCGGATAGACAACATTTCCTTTTGATTTGGACATTTTGCCGTCCTTCATCAACAGCCAGCCATGGCCAAAAATCTTTTTAGGCAAAGGCAAATCCAGAGCCATCAGCATAATCGGCCAGTAAATGGTATGGAATCGAACAATCTCTTTTCCAACCATATGCACATCTGCAGGCCAGTATTTTTGGAACAGACTGTCATCATCAGAGCCATAACCCAAGGCAGTTATATAATTGGATAATGCATCAATCCACACATAAACTACATGCTTTGGATCATTTTTCAATGGAATTCCCCAAGAGAATGTTGCTCTGGAAACTGCTAAATCTTCCAAACCGGGTTTGATAAAGTTATTGATCATTTCGTTTTTACGTGATTCAGGCTGAATAAACTCGGGATGCTCGTTATAATACTCAAGAAGACGATCCGCATATTTACTCATACGGAAGAAATAAGATTCTTCTTTTACAAGCTCTACTTCATGACCGCTTGGCGCTTTCCCGCCAATAACATTTCCTTCTTCGTCACGGTACACTTCAGCCAGTTGAGTTTCAGTGAAATATTCTTCATCAGAAATTGAATACCAGCCTTCATATTCGCCTAAATAAATATCGCCCTGTTGCAGCAGCTGATTGAATATTTGCTGAACAGCCTTCACGTGGTAGCTGTCAGTAGTACGAATAAACTTGTCGTAACTGATATCCAGTGTCTTCCATAGCTTCTGGACATCTGCGGCCATTTTATCAACATACTCTTTGGGCGTTACACCAAGTTCGTTTGTTTTTTGTTCAATCTTCTGTCCATGTTCATCCACACCTGTTAAATAAAAAACGTCAAACCCCATTAAACGTTTATAGCGAGCTAAAGCATCACAGGCGATTGTTGTATAAGAATTACCGATATGTAATTGTCCGCTTGGATAGTATATAGGTGTTGTAATATAAAATGTTTCTTTTTGCGTCATTTAGAAACATCCTCCTTTTTTAGTTTTCAGAAGTACCTTCTTTTTACTCCTAAACAGTATAACATAATTCGTTGAATTTTCACTATAAATACTGGTTTTTCTCAAGCCTTTTCATTATAGAAACAAACAGATTTTGTCCTTGAAAAGGAACAGAGAGAGAGAAAGCATTGCTGCTTTCTCCCACTTAATTTCTCTATATTTTCTTATTATGAAGATTACTGTGCTTATACCCATAGGCAAAATAAATCACAATTCCCAGAACCAGCGCTACAGCAAAAACCTTCCACGTAGCTGCCTGCAGCTGAAGCATCAGTCCGCCGCTCACAATGATTAATACGATTGGAATAACGGGAACAAATGGAATGCGGAACTCGTCTTCTTTCGGCTCTCCCATCATACTTCTCAAGCGAATGATACCAAATCCCATAACAATAAGGTACATTAGCGTAACAATATTTGTCAGCTCAGCCAGCAGGTTTAAAGGAAAGATTCCTGCAAAAATCATCGTTGCAGCTCCGGCAACATAGGTTGCATTTTTCGGTGTATGTCTTTTCTCATCAATTTTTCCCAAGAATTTTGGCAGCAGCCCATCTTTACTAATTGCATAAATGATCCGGGCAAGGCTGTACATCATGGCAATCGTTACTGTCAGCAGAGTCAAAATAGCACCCACAGAAATAATCCCTGCAACTGCATCCATTTCAACAAAACGCATGGCAAATGCCACCGGATCTTTTACCCCCAAAGAAGTGTAGGGTACAATACCAGTCAAAATCAGTGTAACAACGATATATAAAACAGTCGTAATAATGATGGAGCCAATAATCCCTTTTGGAATATCCTTTTGAGGATTTTCAACTTCTTCAGCTGCCATACTGACTGCATCAAAGCCAAGGAAAGCAAAGAAAACGACTGCTGCTCCGCTCAATACACCGGAAAAACCAAACGGCATAAACGGCTGCCAATTATCAGGCTTCACATAAAAAATACCCACTAGAACAAATAGCGCAATAATGCCGAATTTTACAAAAACCATCAGATTATTTAGACGCAACGCAGTTTTCGCTTCTAGAGAAACCCAAAACGTTACAAAAATCAACACAACTACAGCAATTAGGTCAACATAACTTCCCTCAGCTGCGTTATAGGCACCGCTCAAAGCCTGCGGCAATTCAATTCCCATACTGCTTAAAAAGCCCTGTACATATCCTGACCAGCCAGAAGCAACAGAAGAGACTGCCAAAAAGAATTCACAGATAACCAGCCACCCGGTCATCCATGCAACAACCTCACCAAAAACAACATACATGTATGCATAAGGTCCGCCAAGTACCGGTATTCTGGACGCAAATTCTGCATAACACAACCCGGAAAGAATAATTGCTACTGCAGCAACTAAAAAGGACAGAACCAGAGCAGGTCCTGCATTTTCTTTTGCGGCAACACCGGTCACGACGAAAATACCTGTACCAACAATTGCTCCAATCCCCAGCATAATCAAATCGATCGTTTTTAAATTTCTTTTCATTCCATTGCTTTCTGCTGAAGGAGCAGTCAGAGCTTTTTTTCTAAAAATTGACATTGTTATCCTCCTAAAAATCAAATTAAGCTTTCATATACCCCAATAATACACCGCCTGCAATAATCAGCAGACAGCCGAAAATGACGAAGCGGATTTCTTTTTTCGTCTTTGCTTCTTTTAAAATAAAAATACCGCCAATTGTAGAGATAATAATTCCCATCTGGGAAAGAGAGAAACTGACAGCCAGACCAATTTGCTGCATGGTCAGAAGCATACAAATATTCCCCAGACCCCATAAAAGTCCGCTGACTGTATTTTTCCAGACAAACGAATCCACCTTTGTTTTCTTAAAGGCGAAAAAGCCGGCACCTGCAAGCATTCCGATACTCTGTGGAAAAATAATTGCCAAGGGGTCCAAGCCGGCAGCATTAATCATAATGGTATATGCGCAATATCCAGCTGTTGAAATAACAACTGCTCTTAAGCCCTTTCCAAAGGCAGGCAGGCCGTCAGTAACAGGTCTGTCATCAGACTGATCTCTTCTTACAGTCAGATAAGCACCGCTGATTAACATCCCTAAAGCAGTTAAGCCTAAAACGAAATCCTTATTGGTTTTCCATTCTCGAAAAAAGACAGCACCTGCAATTGTATTAACAATCAGCTGCAAGCCTGTTGATATAGGAAGACCAACTGAGACTCCAAGAAATTTCATCGCATGAAATTGCTGGTTTTGTCCAACACTCCACAATAAACCGGATAGAAGTCCCACAACAATTACCGGCAACATAATGACAGGCCGCATGAGAATAAAAATGATGACTGAAAGCACCCCTGCACCTATTGTCATACCCAGCGTCTGCTGGTTTGCATCACCGCCGATTCTCCCGCTGATCAGCCCAATACTGCCCCAAGCAAACATTGGTACAAGTGCTAATAATATATCCATCCCTTTCTCCTAACTTAAGTATTCCTCCAACAGTCTAACAAGAAAAAAGGAGCGTGTAAAATGAGAATATGGTGAAAAAAGAGAGCGCCGAAGAATGCAGAGATATTTTCCCTTCAAGTTGCTGAGAAATATGGCATTTCTGATTACCTTGTCAAACATACTTTTTAATAACTTAGAATAAAAATTACTCAACAGTAAACAAAAAAATTCCCTCTTAAAAAAGAGAAGGCGGTAATGACCTCCACTTGGACTGCATTTTCTATTTATCATTCAACCTCAGCGAATTTCATCATAATAATTGATAAAAGGAAAAAAGAGCAGCATAGTGGTTCCTTCCTGTTCAACTGATTCTGCAGATAGTTCGAGACCCAGTTTGTCTGCAAGCTGTTTGGCCAGATATAATCCCAGACCAGTAGAATGCTGTGCTGACTGTCTGCCGTTTTCTCCCGTAAACCCTTTGTCAAAAATCCTGTTGATATCTTTTGCGGGAATACCAATCCCTGAATCTTTTAATTCCAGACTAATCCCTTCCTTGTTCCGAGAAAAAACAACCGTAATTTTTCCTCTAGATGGTGTATATTTCACTGCATTGCTGATTAATTGTCTGAAAATAAACTCCAGCCACTTCCCATCTGTTAAAACCTTTTGATCCTCTCCCTCCAGAGAGAAACGTAGATTTTTCTGAATAAAAGAGTATGCCTGAGATTTTATGACAGACTGAACTACCTGTTTTAATGAGTATTCCTGAATCAGATAATCCTTTGAAAAGCTGTCAAGCCGGGAATAATAGAGGACCTGTTCCACATATTCATCCATCTTAGCCAGCTCATTCTCCGCCAAAGAATAGATGTCCTCAGAAAGATCATCCTCTGCAGAATCCAACAATAGTTTCAAAGCAGCTAACGGAACCTTAATTTCATGCACCCATGAGTCAATATATTCTTTATGCTCCTGCTGATTATCAATGATTTTCTCCATTACTTTCTGATGCTCATTCAGCAGGCTGTTCACATACTCCTGAGTCAGTATCTCCTCTGTCTTTGCTGCTCCTTTAAGATATTCCTCAAGAGGAGCCGGCTGTTTAGACAAGTCCAACTTCTGCCACCAGCGCCTTTTCAATAAAAAATCCGTGACCAGCAGTGCTATTAAACACAGCAGCTCCAGTATAATTAAATAACTGATCGTTGAAAAACTTAGCCTTGTATCAGGAGAAAGCCATACAACCAGGCAGGTCAAACCAATCAAAAAGAACCAGCCGAATAAAACGATCCGTTGATCTTTTAAATATTTCCAGAATGTCATCCTATCCTCCTGTCCGGACTATGGTACAATATAGCCCTGACCAACCTTGGTTTCAATGTATCCTTCAATACCGGCTTCTTCAATTTTTTTCCTTAAACGATTGATGTTCACTGTCAATGTGTTGTCATCTACAAACCGTTCATCTTCCCATAAAGCTCTCAGAAGCTTTTCTCTGGTCATTATTTTCCCGTGCTTCTTCATTAGTATATACAGAAGGCGATATTCATTTTTGCTTAAGTCAACAGATTCTCCGTTGATTTTCATATTGCCGTTATCCAAATTCAGCGTAATGCCATTGTGTTCCAGTACTTCGTTTCCCGGCTCAGAATAGTTGTAGGAACGTCTCAGCAGCGCGTTGATTTTTGCCACCAGTACATCTAGCTGAAAAGGTTTTGTAACAAAATCATCTGCACCCATATTCATTGCCATAATCATATCCATATTGGTATTGCGGCTGGAAATAAAGATAATTGGGAGCTTCGATACTTCCCGGATTTTCTGGCACCAGTAGTAGCCGTCATAGACAGGCAGATTGATATCCAAAAGAATCAGCTGAGGGTCTTCTCTTTCAAAATCATCAAACACTTGGTGGAAATCTGTCGTACCGAACACAGACAGCTGCCATTTTTCCAGTTCTTTCATAATCAGGCTGCGGATTGTTGCTTCATCTTCTACAATCATGATTTTAATCATCACTAATTCCTCCATCATGTTATTCACTACTATCTTACCTTATATAGAATATTTCGTCATGAATTCTGGGTCTCTCTTCTTCATTTTCATTTTTCTTCGTCATTTGTTTTTAAACTTGTGAAAAAAGAAACATTGAGTGCATCATATACACCCAATGTTTCTTCAATTTCAACTCTGCTTTTCAGCTTTTAGTTATAAACAGCAACAGACTCCAACATTAAAAATTAAATTCATTTTCCCAGTCAAAATCACCCGATGTCTCAACATTTTTAGGCCAGTGAGCACTCCATTCTGGAACCAGTGGCGTTTCGACACGATCTTCACTTGGTGTGTAAGGTTTGATATCCAACAGAGGACTATTATTTTCCGCATCAATATAATCCAGCTGAATTCTGCCGTTCTCCTTATCCAGATGAATCACACCAGAAGTAGAAACCGCCAGCGGATTGGGTCGAATCGGAGAGCGTGTTGCAAAGATTCCCAAAATATCCGGTGCCTGTTTGTACGGGCTAGCAACTTGGAAAATCTCTCTCATCTCCGGCTGATCCATCTTATCTAGCCAGTAAATTACTTTTAAATGGCTAAACCCTTCCAGTCCTTCCAACGCCTCTGTATACTTTGGCAGCAGTTGGATAAAGCTACTCTTTTCATTGTTCTCAATATGACCGATTGCCTGTACTGTAAATGCTTTTTGCTCCATATTTATCCCTCCTGTAATCACAGGATAAACCCTGCCATCATGTGAGGGTCAAGAGATTTTTTTAATTGGAATTTGAATTTCAATTAAATAATCTTCTGGCTTACTTCCCGTCTCGGGTCCCCTGTGACTTACTTGTCTGGTCGGCTTCAGCATTTCGTACTCTTCATTTTCTGAAAGCCAGTTGGCAAAATAAAAATAGGCTTCTTTAATATTCTCGTAAGGACCTAAAATAAAAATCGATGCTGCTAACGGGATTTTCTCTATCTGATAACAGGTCAATGGTTCTTTAACTTCTGCTGTCTCTTTTAGCTTCAAACAAATTTCTATCTCCACATCTTCTTCACGGTAGCCCTCATCATGAAAAATCGTAAAATTATCTGGTGCCTGCTTTTGATATTCCAGCGTTTCGCTTTCCAGAAGCTCTATAAATTCCTGCCATAAAGGACCTTCATGATAATAAGAGTGAATACGTTTTCGCAAGCTGACAATCGGTTCACTTGGCAGCTCTCGAAAAATCACATGGAAATCTTTCTCATCAGGATTTTCCATTTTTTCAAGAGTCTTCGACAAATAAAACAGACGCCGTTGTTCCTCGGCAATTTCTTGCTCAATCTGTGCGTATTTTTCCTTCAGCCTTTGCTGGAAATGTTCATCTGTCACTTCTTCAGCAATAAGTTCTTTAATCTCAGCTGTTGAAAATTTCATATTTCTTAATAAAATAATTTTTTGAACTTTTAGAAGCTGATTAACATGGTATATCCGATAGCCAGCCTCCTGATCTACTTTATGCGGATGCAACAGTCCTTGCTCATCATAATATCTCAACATTCGAATCGATACTTGAGACAGTTTTGAAAATTCCCCTATTCTAAACATAGCGGCTCCAATCTTTTTGTTTCTATACATGAAATCATTGTTACTGTACTAGCAGCGTAAAAACAATAACACTACCTGAAAACAGCAGAATCAACATATTAATACCAAAAAATATTGCCAGTTTTTCCAGTCCCTCAATCTGCGTTTTTTTCTGGAGACTTCTGTAAAGGAAATAATTTCCTCCATAAACAACCGCCATCAGCAGCCCTATGATTTCTATGCCAATTAACATAAAATAACTCCTTATCTGTCACTTCTCTTCTATTTATTGTAGTCTAAGACGGTTATTCTTAAAATCCTTTTTTACGATTTTGATATAAACAAATAGATGGGAAAGTCCACAATCAGAAAAATATAAAAAGGCTAAGCCCGCAAGCCCAACCTTTTACTTTGGTTCCTATTGTATTTCCACTCTCACATTATGACGTCGTCCCCAGCTAATACATTCAGAAACTGAGTTAAAGTGAACATCAATGATATGTCCCTTAATAGCGCCGCCTGTATCCCCGGCAACTGCATAACCGTAGCCTTGAACTATTACAAGTGATCCTAATGGAATGACACGCGGATCAACTGCAATGACATTGCTCTGTACTCGAAGGTCTATTCCCAAGGCAGTGATAAAACCTGATCCTGCTTCTGTATATGAATAAGCTGTAGATTCCATATACATGACCTGACCGCTTCCAGCACTCTCTCCAGTATTAGTATTGCCGCCTGAAACGGGCGTTTCAGTGGATGGCGATGTCTGTGATTCGTCTGATGCAGATAAATCGGAGTTTGCTGATGCAGTCTCAGCCAGTCTAGCTTCCTCTGCCGCCGCTCTCTCAGCTGCTGCCTGTTCTTCAGACAGACGATTTTGCTCAGCAATCTTCTTAGTATTAATTAATTGAATTGTTTCTTCATTACTTGCCAACTGTTCTTTTAAAGCAGCAACTTCTATGTCCATAGCATTTGCTTCTTCCTGCAGTTTTGCTTCATTTGTCTGTAATTCTTCTTGACTTACTCTCACAGTTTCCTGCAGTTCTGATAATTTTTCTTTTTCAGCGGCAAGGCTTTCGATCTTTTCTCTCTCTGCATTCTGCAAAACAGTCATTGCATACGCTCTGTTAAAAAAATCTGTTAGACTTTCAGATTCAAGAAGAACCTGCCAAGTCCGGGTTTCCCCATTTAACTGAATGGCTTTCATGCGATCCCCAATTGCAGTTTTTCGGCGATCAATATTTTGTTCTGTTACAATAATTTCTGCTTCAGAGTTTTTGATCGTCTCTTCTGCACTGGCAATATCTTCTTTAAGTTTTTCAATCTCAGCATACTTTTCATTAACATTTGTTAATGTCGTATCTATCTCTGCATTAAGAATTTGTCCCAACTCCGTTGCTTGCTGCTCCTCTTGTTCAAGGGAATCCAACGATTCCGCAGCAGCAATAACAGAAGGGAAGGCCAGATTTAATAAGATGATTGCCGATAAAAACGGCATCAGCCTTTTAATTCGCACTGAATCCAACACCTTTCCTATAATAAATCCTAACTCTATTTATTATACTAATCTTAAGAGATTATATTGTTTCAACTGTGTTACAAATTATTACATTTTAAAGATTTCTTAAGAATTTCTGTAACATTGATCTCTACCCATTAGTGTTTTTTTTTAATCAATTAGAAATAAATAAGCGGTTATTCTCTTAAAAATCACTTGTAATACACTTTTTTACATCTGTTACATTTTTTCTTTTTTGTTCTTAACAGAGCGAACCAATCCCTTCACTGTTTCAGAGTTGTTCAACGTATTCAATTTCAATTTTGGATAATTCTTAATCCAACGACGTTGACTGAAGTTCAAGCGTTTCAAACGCTGATCAATTGCTGTATTTTTTCTTAGCTCATCAAAAAATATCTGATGTTTTGTTATTTTTACAGATAATTCTTTTTCAACCGACTGCCTTAGCTCATTCAGTTCAGCAGCAAAAGCTTCTCCTCTTTCCAACATCGCTGCAGACAGTTCTTTCGCTCTCTTTTCAAGCACTTCATTCAGTTCATCTGTAATTTTCCTGAACTGCTGCATGTTCGTTACGGTATAAATCATGTCGGCGGCCAAAATTACAAGTAACACAACTGGGAGTCCCCACCGGAATCGTTCCTCTAAAAAATTTGCCAGAATCATTACTCTGGGATGAATGCTTTGCACAACCACAACACAGGCAATCCCCCAAAAAGCAGAAACAGGCAGCGCCACACGACCGTTAATGTTCAATGGTACATCTTTATAATCCCACCAGGATGCATGAAACATCTTTTCAAGAAAATAACTGGTAAGGTATTCCAACACACTGACCAGTATAGCAGAAAGGAAATATAGCAGAATAAGATTATTCTTAAATGGTTCCAGAAAATAGAGTACGCCTAAAATACCAAACCCATAAATCGGACAATATGGTCCTGCCAGGAATCCTCTGTAAACAAATCGGTCTGCTTTCAATGAGCAGTACACAGTCTCCCAAAGCCAGCCGATAAAAGAATAAATAAAGAAAAGTAAAATAAGTTCTACCCATTGATGCAATGAAATCGCTCCTCTTTTTTGCAGAAAACAGAGTTGGTTATTGATTTTCTCCTTAATCCATCAACTATCCTGTCCGTACTTGCCGGTGGACAGCTGTCGTAAAAATTACAAACCTCTCTTTATTGTAGCAAATACCTAACTGAAAAAGCGAGCACCTTTATTTGAAAGGAAAGTTAAGATACAATAAATAGACAAAGGTGGGAAAAAGATGGTTCAATTACTAACATATGCAAAAAACTATAAAAAACAAATAATTTTAGGTCCTTTCTTCAAATTTTTAGAAGCTTGTTTCGAACTGGTTCTTCCTCTCATGATGGCTCGCCTGGTAGATTCGGGAATACAGGAAAATAATTCTGCTTATGTCCTCAAAACAGCAGGCTGGATGATTTTGATGTCGGTACTTGGCCTGTTCTGTGTGATGATTTGTCAATATTACTCTTCTATTGCCTCACAGGGATTTGGAACAGAGCTCCGTAATCAGCTGATGAAGAAAATCAACACTCTTTCACATACCGAATTGAATGACTTGGGAACAGATACCCTGATCACCCGTATGACCAGCGATATCAATCAACTTCAGCTGGCTCTGGCCATGCTGATCCGCTTAGTCATACGTGCACCATTCCTAAGCATCGGCTCTGTAATTATGGCCTTCTACATTGATTGGCAGGCGGGATTGATTTTTTTGCTGCTGCTGCCTGTTTTTTGTCTTATTCTTTTTGTTATCATCAGAATAACCGTGCCATTATACAAAAAGGTACAGCAAATACTTGATCAGTTAAATCAAAGGATCAGCCAAAATCTAAGCGGTGTCCGTGTTATTCGCGCTTTCTCCCGCCAACAAACAGAGATTCAGCATGTGGATGAAACAACCGATAAACTTGCAGCTGTCTATTTGAGAGTTTCAAAAATATCTGCTTTTCTCACTCCTGCAACGACTTTGATTATGAACCTGGGTATTATCTTCCTCTTATACATCAGCGGGATTAAAGTATCTATCGGCTCACTTCAGCAAGGAGAAGTTTTGGCATTAATTAACTATATGAATCAAATGCTCCTAGCATTGATTGTCGTCTCAAATCTAGTCATCATTTTCACCCGGGCTTCTGCTTCTGCTTCGAGAGTTAATGAAGTATTGGCACTAATACCAAGTATTACTGACTCTGCTGATGCACTGGACAATAGCACTGCAAATCAGGCAGATACTGACATTGTCTTTGATTCGGTCTCTTTTCGTTACCAGCCTGCTGCCGGATTGGCCCTGACAGATATCAACATTACCATTCCGAAAGCAAGTACACTTGGAATTACCGGAGCTACCGGAAGCGGGAAAAGTACGTTTATCCAACTAATTCCGCGGTTCTACGATGTCAGTGAAGGGGCAGTTTCTGTTGATGGAATAAATGTAAAAGGCTGGTCACTAGACCGGCTGCGGCAAAAAATCGCCACTGTTCCTCAGACTTCTGTCCTTTTTACCGGAACCATTCGGGAAAATCTTCAATGGGGAAAAACAGATGCTTCAGACAAAGAGTGCTGGGATGCTTTGGCTACTGCCCAATGCAGTGAATTTGTTGAACAGCTGGATCTCGGACTGGACACGCCTATTAATGAAGGCGGCAGAAACTTTTCCGGAGGACAGCGGCAGCGGCTGGCCATTGCCAGGGCATTGATTGGCAAGCCGGAAATTCTAATTCTTGATGATTCACTGAGCGCGCTGGACTATCAAACAGATTTAAATCTGCGGACAGCACTTGCCAGTGATTTAAAAGAAACAACACTCATTGTTATTTCTCAGCGAATCAGCTCCATTCGAAATGCCGATCAGATTCTTGTATTGGCAGAAGGAAAATCAGTTGGGCTTGGCAATCATGAAGCATTAATGCATACATCCAGACACTATCAGGAAATCGTTACTTCGCAGGAGGACTCAGATCATGCTGAATAAAAAAGCTTCAACAAGGTCATTCAGAAAGTTCCTGCCCTATCTTCTTCGTTATCGATTGGAGCTTCTTCTCTCTCTGCTTCTTGGATTGGTCAGCGGGTGGGCAGCAGTGGCAATAACAGAGTATCTTGGTAAAGCTGTAGATACAATGATTGGAAAAGGAAATGTAGTTTCTTCTTCTCTCTATACAATCCTTGGTCTTTTAGCAGGTATCCTGTCTGTTACAGTGATCAGTCAGTGGCTGATTCAGCTTTTAGGAAATCGCGTATCGTACCTTTCTGTCGCTGAACTTCGTAAAGATACTTTTAGAAAATTAAATACTTTGCCTCTTAATTACTATGACCAGCATTCTCACGGAGACATCGTCAGCCGTTTTACCAACGATATGGACAATATTTCGATAGCCTCTTCCGCTGTGTTCAACCAGCTGTTTTCAGGTGCTGCAGTAGTTATTATTGCTTTTGTATACATGATACGAATGAGCGTCAGCTTAACAATGGTTGTATTGATAACAACCCCGATTATTTTTATCGTCAACTGGCTGGTCGCTGCTGCTTCACAGAAAAATTTTGCTGCACAACAGAAAATTGTAGGCTCCATTTCAGGCTTTGTTTCAGAAATGGTGGCAAATCAAAAAATTGTCAAGAGCTTTCAACAGGAATCTATAGTTCAAACCAGGTTTGAAGCACTGAATCAGGATTTATATGTACAGGGGCAAAAGGCGCAGTTCTCTTCTTCTCTGACAAATCCTTTATCCCGATTTATTGATCATCTTTCCTATATTGCGATTGGACTAGTTGGCGGATTGCTTTTGTTATCTGGAAATATGACTGTCACAGTGGGGGTTATTTCGAGTTTTACTATTTATGCCACTCAATTTTCCAAGCCTTTTATAGAGCTCTCAGGTGTAATTACCCAAATTCAGACTGCTTTAGCCGGGATTGACCGAACCTTTAATCTTTTGGAACAGCCCGCAGAGAAGTCAGACGATCTAAATGCGATCACTCTTACCAATGTTAAAGGAAATGTTCTCTTCAATCACGTCAATTTTTCATACATTCCTTCAAAGCCACTGATTGAAGACTTCACGCTTTCTGTAAGTGAAGGGGAAACCATCGCCATTGTAGGAAAAACCGGAGCTGGAAAGTCTACATTGGTAAATCTGTTAATGCGCTTCTATGATGCAGACAGCGGAACAATCACAATTGATGGTCATTCCATCTCTTCTATTACCAGAAACAGCCTGAGAAAAAGTTTTGGGATGGTTTTACAGGATACCTGGCTGTTTGACGGAACCATCCGAGACAATCTAACCTATGGAAATCCAGCTGCAACCGATCAGGAGATTACGACCGCACTGAACAAAACACACACATTGGAATTTATTCAACGACTTCCACAGGGGCTGGATACAAAAATAGGAAGCCATGGGATCAAAATCTCTGAGGGACAAAGACAGCTGTTGACCATCGCGCGAACAATGATCAGTAATCCCCCTATGCTGATTTTAGATGAAGCAACAAGCTCTGTGGATACATTGACTGAAAAGCAAATTCAAGCCGCCTTTTTGGAAATTATGAAAGGACGAACTAGTTTTGTCATTGCCCATCGTTTGTCAACGATAAAAAATGCAGATAAAATCTTAGTAATGGAGTCAGGAAAAATTGTTGAAATCGGCAGTCATGACAATCTGATTGCACGTTCTGACAGCTATTATCGTGCTCTCTATGAAGCACAATTTAATGATCAGACACAGTAATAAGAAAAGGCCTTTCCGGGGATGACGGAAAAGCCTTTTCTTATTTATATGAGGTAGTTAATTTGCTCAAAAATTGTTTATATGGAAGTTTTGTTCCTATCAGATAGGTTCCGACAACTTGAACAGGGAAAAATATACTATTTTTAATGATTCTTGGAATCCACCAGGCAATATTTGCCAGATCTACGCCATACATCAATCCCAGCCACAGCGGCGTTAGAAACAGATGAACAATGCCCGTAACCAGCAAAGTTGCTATAAAAACTCTCAGCCAAGTCAGTTCTTTCCTGTAATAGAAAAAACCATAAATCCCGCCTGTAATAATAGCATTCAGTGTAAACCCCGGGAAATACGCCCCTGTTTTAGGAAACAGAATTACACCGACTGCATCTGCAATCGCACTGCCGATTCCAGTCCATAGAGGACCAAAAAGAACCCCCATCACCGATTCAGGTATAAACGTAAAACTGATTCTCAGAAACTGATCTTCATACGACAGAAAGCGCGTAAAAACGACTACCAAAGCAATTAATAATGCCAACAGTGTCAGCTTTCTTGTTTCCAGAACTCTTTTTTTCATCCTTAGCATCTCCTCTAAGAGCTGCTACAATTAATGCAGCGAATGCGAAAATAAAACCGCGGATTTCGATTGCAATCCTTCGTCCACAGGGCGACATCCCATCCCCGCAGCACTTAACGCTTTACTTTCTACTCTGATTTATTTTAGGCCTGCGCCTAAAAGGACTATAGCATATCCCATTCACAAAGGCAATGAAATGGGACACTGTCTCCACTATAAAAGTACAAAAACACCTTTCAAGATTATATATACTTTGTCAAGATCAAGCAAAAGTTCAGAATCCGCAACAATGAATTGAGGCAGCCAACCGGAAGCACCTTGATATAGTACCGACATTCCTTCCTCAGTTCCCCTGCCTTTTCAATGGGTATCACGACTTGTCCTATCATCTGCAATCCTGTCCAACTCCTTTTTTCCGCAGCATAAGACAGATCATACTAAGAGAAGGGCATTTTTATTTATTTTTTCACTTTCTATCTTCTTCATGCTTTTGTCATGACACTGTCTGGTATGAGGAGTACAGCTCCTGTCCTCTTTTCCAGTTTCAACATGGATTTACACATATTAATCTTTTTTCTCTTATTTTAAAACAAGCTGCTCTATTATCTATAAAGAAAGCGGGCGGTTATCAGTTTCATGTACAATTTCCCGAAAATCTGCAAACCCTGCCTGAAGTCCTCTTAACAAAATTTCTGCTGTTCCAATATTGGTTGCCAGTGGAATTTCATAGACATCACTTAAACGAATCAGTGCATTAACATCCGGCTCATGGGGTTGAGAAGCCAAAGGGTCCCTCAAAAAAATAACCATATCCAGATTATCTTCAGAAATCATTGCACCAATCTGCTGATCTCCTCCAAGCGGACCGGATTTAAAGCGATGAACAGGAAGTCCTGTTGCTTCGGCAATTTTCCCGCCAGTTGTTCCTGTTGCAAACAGTTCATGTTCAGCTAAAATATTTCTGTATGCCAGGGAAAATTTAACAATTAAATCCTTTTTTCGATCGTGAGCGATCATTGCTATTTTCATTTTATTATCCTCCTTTTTTTACAAACCTGCTGCCAATGAATAGACAGTTAGTGTCAGTCCAATAAATACAGAAGTAAATTTGAAACAATTATTCAGTCCTCTGGCTGATTCTTTAGGAATTCCTGTGCGCCTTTGCTGATTTGCTTCAAGTCAACTCCTTGTTTCTGTGCTGCAAAAAGACAGCCGCAGTAACATTGCCGATAGATTTCATACTCTCTGCAAAGCTCAATTGATCGTTTATACCCGTTATTCTTTTTAAAATCACTCGGCAGATAGTTTGTTTGATAGAACTTTTGAATCTCTATTCCGATTTCATTAATCAGCTGACTGTTTTTCTTTGGTGACAAAGTTAACGCACTACCAAAGTAGTCATAATTTAGTTCCTGAGCTTTTTCAGCTGCAATATCAAGACGCAGCTGAAAACAGGAAGAACAACGTTTCCCGCCTTCCGGCTCTTCTGCAAGATGTCTCTTTTTCACCATTTGTATAAACTGGTTTGGTTCATACGGAGCAGATAAAAACCCTACCTGATTTCCGGTTTGCTTATTAAATTCCTCTACAAATTGCTGTTGAACAGCCTCTCTTCTAAGATATTCCAATCGTGGATGAATATTGGGATTCGCAAAGTAAACAGTTATATCTGCATATTGAGTTAAATACTCCAGTGCTGTTGTGCTGCAAGGCGCACAGCAGCTGTGGAGCAGTATAGTTGGTCGTGACTCTGCTGCTCTCCACTGCTTAATTAATTTCTGCAAAACGCGATCATAATTGATCTTCTGATTAGCGTTCATCTTTTCAGTTATTTCAGTTACATCAAACATGCTTATTCCCCGCTGACATAATCTCCGCCTTCAACATTTAGATATTCTTCCAGTGTAGTATTTCTTTCTTTTATCTCCTGAGCTGCTTTCTCACCGACATAACGAACATGCCATGCTTCTGCTACGTATCCGGTTATCTCTTCCTGTCCAGGTTTATAGCGAACAATAAAGCCATACAGATGTGCATTTTCATCAATCCAATCCGCTTCTTCTTCAGATCTGACCAATTCTCCGGCACTGTTGATAAAATCAAATGCCAGCCCGGTCTGATGCTCGGAATACCCTGGTCGTGACGAGTAGCGGTCTGCTTCTTCCTTTCCATCACTTTTCACATAGTTTTGATAAAGAGCCTCCTGATCTTTGTAGCTTCTGTAGCCGCTGTATTCAGAAGAAATATTCATCCCTAAATTTCTCATTTCCGCATTCATTTTATTAAAAGCTTCCAATGCCTCCTGGTTCTCCCCTGGATCATAGGATTCGGGTAATGGATAGCGCTTATTAACAATCACAATATCATTAACAATCAGCGGCTCCTTCATCGTTTGAGGTGTATGATTTATTTCTGATTCAGCTGACGATGCAGTTTTCCCGATCTCTTCTTCAGATGACTCAGTCAGTAACTCCTGATTAACTTCCACCGCAGAACTTTCAGCAGTCCCTTCCTCTGAACGAATAAGTTTATCAAATTTTTCCGTCATCTTTTTCTGGTTGTTTTCATAATAAAAAAATGAACCTATCAGCAGTACAATTGCAAGTATGCTTAATTTAAAAAAATATTTATTTCCTTTGTCCATTCATGCTCACCTGTCCAGTCTAAAAATTCACTGCCAAGAACAGTCCCTTTTTATTGTCTCTATTATACTGATAAAAAGCAAATCTGGCGAATGTAAAAATAAAAAAGCAGCCTTCTTTCAAACCAGCCCTCAAGCATTAAATTTTTAGTTTGATGGTTTGAGGGCTGATTCATTCTTCTAAGGTTGCTTTTTTTCTGTTTAGCATTCTATTCACTTCATAAATTTTAACAATTATTTAAGTTCAGTCAATCCTTGTTTCCGTTCAACCAAATGTGTTTTTCTGGTCGTCCCTATAATCAGCGGAACTGATTCATAACGTACATCACTATATTCCAAACCAAACCAGTTTTCCGGAAGAATAGTCATACGTTTAATCGCAAGCTTCATCTGCATAATCTGACGATCCCACTTCTTCAGCTCTGTTACTTTGGACAGCTCTTCCCGAATAAGAACAAATTGGAAATCGCCAACCTCCCGTCCCGGTGTGATAGTGTATTTCTGCGGCTGTTTGGCCAAACGACCTTCTTTCATCAAGTCATGGACAATCTGGTGCAGGTAAACATTTACTTCCTGAGACACCCTGAAACCAAGATAAAGCTGTACTTGTACAATATAGTCAGTTCCCATCATATCCACAGTATATTCTTTCGTGAACGGCTCATCTGTTACAGCTACATTGACAAACCAGTAGACCTTTGCACGTTTTGGACGTTTATCCAAAATAGAGTACATGATTGCCCGTCCGATTTCGTCACTGATTAAATCAGGTGTCATGAAGACAACATTTGTCTGGTACATTTCCAGACTTTTATCTTCTTTCAGCTCTGCCAGCTGATCCATATAGTCCCGGATTGGTACTGTATCTGAAGTTTTTTCTTTAATGATATTCCCCCATTCCCAAATGGTCATGACTGCCAAAATCAGCAATGCAATTCCAACAGCAACGTAACCGCCATGGAAGAATTTTACAATACTGGAAATAAAGAAAACTATTTCAATACTGCCGAAGAACAACGTAACCAAATAAACAAAGGCTGCCGGTACTCCTTTTTGTCTCAGGAAAAACATCAGCAGAATAGTAGTCATAAGCATCGTTACAGTGATAGAAAGTCCATAGGCTGCTTCCATACGAGTGGAGGTTCTGAAGAACACAACAACTGCTGAACAAGCCAGCCAAAGCAGCAGATTCAGCGATGGAATATACATTTGCCCAATCGTCGAGCCGGGATAGATGATTCTCATTCTTGGCAGCAGTTTCAATTTGATTGCTTCTGAAACTAATGTAAAGGAACCGGAAATCAGCGCCTGTGAAGCAATGATTGCAGCGATTGTTGCGAAAATAACACCAAATAAGGTCAGTGAATCTGGTATCATTTGGAAAAACGGATTTAGATTTTCAATCCTGGTAATTTTAGGATCATTCTGTGATGCTAAAATCCAGGCTGCCTGTCCAAAATAATTTAACAATAGACAAATCTTAATATACGGCCAGCTGAAGCGGATATTCTTCTTACCCACGTGTCCTAAGTCTGAATAAAGAGCTTCTGCTCCAGTGGTTGCCAGAAAGACATTACCCAAAATAAAAATACCCAGATGATTTTCAGAGCTGAATAACAATTTCACAGCATAATAAGGACTTAATGCTCTGATCACTGTCAAATCCTGAGTAAAATTGCCTAAACCAACCAGCCCTAAAAAAGTAAACCATAGAAACATAATTGGACCGAAAGCTTTTCCTACCGCATCTGTGCCAAAACGCTGAACGGAGAATAAAATCAATACAATCAACAGAGTAATAACGACGATAACATTCTGATCCATGCCAAACCGGTCAAAAAATATCGGGATTCCTCTAAGCCCTTCAATCGCTGTGGTAACTGTTACTGCCGGAGTCAAAATACCATCTGCCAACAATGCAGCCCCGCCAATCATTGCAGGAATAATCAGATATTTCCCGCTTTTTCTAACCAGCGTATATAGTGAAAAAATCCCACCTTCTCCGTGGTTGTCTGCATTCAGCGCAATCATGACATATTTCACTGTCGTCAAGATTGTCAGCGTCCAGAAAATTAAAGATACCGCACCAAGAATAAAATTTTCGGATACTTCTGTGATACCGCCGTTGTCTCCAACAATCGCCTTCATCACATACAAAGGACTTGTTCCAATATCTCCGTAAACAACACCCATCGCTACCAACACACCTGCAGCTGTCAACTTGCGATGACTGTTTGCAGTTTTCCCTTGCTTTGTCACTGTGTTCTCCTCCTACAGCATTTGCCATAATATATTTTAATAAAAAAGACCTAAATGAACAAACATAGCTGGTTTGCCCATTCAGATCCTCTCATCTGTTTTTACAGCTGATTATCTGCGGACAGATTGCCTGTCCTCTGTCCTGAACACCTTTACTACATCCACGTCTGTTTGGTCCTCAGACTGGCTACATTAAGCTATTCATTTGATAATCACTATAATACTCTTATTCAATTTTATCAACCTATATATGTGGAATGAATGAAACTTTTTTTGATTCTTCCATAAAATTCACCTGCACCTGAAAAATGCTTTTTTCAGTCAGCCGAAAAATATCCATAAAGTATCAGATAAAATGAATTTTTAAACTACCGTACAGCAGAAAAATCATTTAGCCATTTCAAAGTCTAAAGATTCAGACGTATTCTGCTGATTACACTTCTTTATCTTATATTTCCTCTTCTTCCTCAGGAGAAAAATGGAATTTAATCAACTCATTCACAAAAATCGGAACTACCGACAACGCAACAACCAATGCCCAATGTGTCAGCCCAATTGGAACCAAATTAAACAGTTCCTGAGTAAAAGGCAACAATGCAATCGTTGTTGTAATCACCACAGCCAACACTGCCATTTCAAATAATGATTTATTTGAAGACAGTCTGACTCTAAAGATGGAATTACGGCTTCTTACATTAAATACATGAATAATAGATGAATAAGCCAAAACCAGAAAAGCAACCGTCTGTCCTACTTCATGACTGGCACTTACCCAATGAGACACGCCATCTACAAACGCCCCTAAATAAAAACCAAGCAACGTCACTACCGTAAAAACAGAGGCATTAACAGCAATCTTTTTCCAGAGCCCTCTGGAAAAAATTCCTTCATCTCTCGGAATTGGCCTCTCAGTCATAATCCCATTTTCTGCGGGTTCTCTTCCTAATGCAAATCCTGGAAGTCCATCTGCCACAACATTGACAAACAGCAGCTGAACCGCAGTAAACGGTGCCCCCCAGCCTAAAAGCATGGCGATCAGCACAATGAAAATCTCAGAAATATTACAACTCAATAAGAAATTAATAGCTTTACGAATATTCTGATAAACAGTTCTCCCCTGAGCTACAGCATCAACAATCGTTGCAAAATTATCATCTGTCAGAATCATATCTGATGCACTTTGAGCAACATCAGTTCCTGTAATTCCCATTGCACAGCCGACATCACTGGCTTTTAATGCCGGCGCATCATTTACACCGTCACCGGTCATTGCCACGACGGCTCCGGTACGCTGCCAAGACTTAACAATACGAATTTTATCCTCAGGAGTTACACGTGCATAAACAGACAGCTCTTTTACTCTGGCATCTAATTCTTCGTCACTCAATTTGCGCAGCTCCGCCCCTGTCAAGGCTTCACTTTTGTTGCTTAATATGCCCAGCTCTTTTGCAATAGCCCCAGCAGTCACCACATGGTCTCCGGTGATCATAACCGTCTTAATTCCTGCTTTCCGTGCTTTTTCAATGGCACCTTTACTTTCAGGTCTCGGCGGATCAATCATTCCAACCAGTCCAAGCAGTCGCAGATTCTTCTCCAGCGCTTCTGAGGTAATATCCTGAGGCTCCTCATCGTGAATCGCATAACCGACTGCAATAACCCGTAACGCCCGTTTACCAAAACGGTCATTGACAACAGCTGCCTGATCCACATCCCCATAACGGAAACGAGTGAGCAGCACATCAAAAGCACCCTTTGTGACAGAGATATACTTTTTGCCCATTCGATGAACAGTCGTCATCATTTTTCGTTCTGAGTCAAAAGGAATCTCTCCAATTCGAGGATATTTTTCCTCAAGTTCTTCTTTTGTATGATAATTTTCTTCAACGGCGCGAACAATTGCAGCTTCTGTTGGATTCCCTTTGATAATCAAATCATCGTTTTCTTTTTCAACCGTGACATCCGTACATAGGGCTGCCATTTTCAGTACTTCCATCGCTTCACTTGTCATGGCATCTTCTGTATCGGTCACTTCATCCCCACGGGACCATACACGTCGTACCCGCATGTTGTTCTGGGTCAATGTTCCTGTCTTATCTGAACAAATTACACTGGCTGTTCCCAAAGTTTCAACAGCCGGCAGCTGACGAATAATTGCATGCTTCTTCGCCATTTTCTGAACACCGTAAGCCAATGTCAACGTCACGATTACTGTTAGTGTTTCCGGAACTGCCGCAACAGCAAGTGAAACAGCGGTCATAAACATTTCCAGCATTGGTTCTCCCTGAAGTTCTCCGATCGCAAAGACTAAAGCAGCAGCTACCAGTGCAATGATACTAATTCGTTTCCCCAATTGGTTTAACCGAATTTGAAGAGGGGTTTTCTGCCTTGTATCATTTCCTAAAAGGCCTGCAATTTTCCCCATCTCCGTATCCATTCCAGTTGCGGTAACCACGGCTCTTCCACGACCGTTCGAAACTGTACAGCCCTTAAATACCATATTAATCTGATCCCCTAACGAATCCTCTTCATCCGCTATGTACATAGGATCCTTTTCCACTGGTTCACTTTCTCCAGTTAAGGCTGACTCTTCCACCCGCATTTGAGAGGACTCTATTAAACGGGCATCCGCGGTAATCATTGAGCCGGACTCTAAAATTAGAATATCGCCGACAACTATATTTTCTGCGTTGACTGTTTCAACTTTTCCATCTCTTAATACAGTACTCGTTTGTTTGTTCATATCTTTTAAAGCATCCAGCGATTTTTCTGCATTCCCTTCTTGAACAATCGCCAACACTGAGTTGATAATAACAATTGCAATAATCAGAATTCCTTCAAAATACTCATCATGCTCTGTCACAACCGCTGTATAAAATGAAATAGCTGCAGCTACTAATAAAATAATTGTTGTAAAATCAGTTAAGCTGTGGAGAAATTTCTTTAAAATTGACTCCTTTTTAGCGTCAGCAAATTTATTCGCACCGTTTTCTTTTAAACGTTGCTCTGCTTCCTGTTGTGACAACCCTGTTTCTTCGTTTGCTTTTGTTTCTTTCAATACTTCTTCCAGCTCTTTTTGTTGAATTTCCATCCTATCCCCCATTTAGTTATTTCCTATTTAATAGTAGTACTCTACAATATACTATAACATGAATTTTTTTATGATTTCAATAAATACCTCTGATAATCGGCTCTAACCCCTGCTATATCAAGCTTTAAAAAATTTCACGAACAAACATAAAAAAAAGATTAACACATCAGAAAGAGCTTTCAAAGGAACAGATTTTAGCTGGCAGAGAGCGCTGTGTATGGTTTAATGATACACTGACGAAAATGATAGTTGCTTATATATAAATTTAATTTTCGTTAAAAAAATAAGTGCTTTTTCTTGAAAACGCTTTCTTTCCGTGGTATTATACTTATGTAGGAAGGAGGAAAATCAGTTATATTGAGGAATTTCTCGAGTTTCAATAGATTAAGTTTCAAATAAGTTAAAGTTTGTTGGAAGTAAATTATTCACCTTTAATCTGTTATATGTGTAGAGAAAATGGTTAAAGATACATCTAAAAATGTACGTTTATTTATTAAGGTAAACTTGATATTCGGAGAATTCTCGGATATCTAACTAAAAAGTTTCATTGGATCAAACAGAAATTCAAGTCGTACTTTACATGTATAAAAGTAAAACAATTCAATATAACTGATACCTTCCAGAAAAAAGGCCAGGCTATTCGAGAAGCTTGGCTTTTTGCTATACTTTTTTTGCTATATTATTTGTAACAAAAGCAAAGATATGGTATATTGACTATGCACTTTCTATTATTTAACTACAATTCAGTCATTGGAGGGATTTACATTGCCAAAAAAGAAGAACTCATCCTTTGAGAGTTCCATTCACGTCTATAGAGCTATGAAGCGTATGACCCAACAGGAATTAGCTGACAAAGTAGGCGTATCAAGACAAACCATTATTCAACTTGAGCGTAATAGATACAACCCATCTCTATTATTAGCTCATGATATCGCAGAGGTCTTCGAAGTGCCTATCGAGAAAATCTTCACTTTCAAAAGAATAGACCACTCAGAAGAAACAGACTAGTAACAGAGCAATAAAAGAGAAGACATGTATAACACCTTCTTTAAATTCTTGTTCAACATTTTATCAGTAAATCATTAGTCTGGCTAATCCGCTTTATCAATTTCACAGTGACGATATACGCTTATCTGCCGTCCAACATAATTTCTATAAGCTAGCTACTTGTAGACTGATGATTATGACTGGGTATCTGATATAATATATTTCATCGCTTCTGCTGCACGGAAGCATGATGCTCGTTGCTTTGAAAAAATAAGCTGCTAAAGAAGCGCAATGAACACATTGCGCTTCTTTTTTATTGGTTCTATATCAAATCACCGTTTACTTTATAAACATGGCATCGCCAAAGCTGAAAAATCGGTACTGTTCATTAATAGCGTGCTGATAGGCACTTAATGTTAATGTCCTGCCTGCAAAGGCGCTGACCAGCATCACCAGAGTAGACTTAGGCAAATGGAAATTCGTGGAGAACGCCTGAACGACCTTAAATTCGTAGCCAGGTGTAATAAAAATATTCGTCCAACCGCTGTCTGCTTTGATTTCTCCCCCAAATTTAGTCCCAATGGTTTCCAGTGTGCGAATAGATGTTGTCCCCACAGCAACAATTTTTCCGCCAGCTGCTCTAACCTCATTCAATACTGCTGCAGATTCCTCTGTTAGTCTGTAAAATTCGCTGTGCATTTCATGTTCTTCAATATTTTCCACCGATACCGGACGAAACGTTCCCAGACCTACATGAAGAGTCAGATAAACAAGTCGAACACCTTTTGCTTCAATTTTTTCCAGCAGTTCTTTTGTAAAATGAAGTCCTGCAGTCGGTGCTGCTGCTGATCCGCTTTCTTTAGCATAAACTGTCTGATAGCGATCGGGATCCTCTAGTCGTTCTTTTATATATGGCGGCAAAGGCATTTCTCCAAGAGATTCAATAATTTCCAAAAAGATCCCCTGATAATCGAAGCTGATTATTCTTCCTCCATGATCCAATTCTTTCACAACTGTCGCTTTCAAACGACCGTCGCCAAAGCTGATCTGTGTGCCGACTTTTGCCCGTCGAGCGGGTTTAATCAATGTTTCCCACGTATCTCCCTCAGTATTAGTCAGCAAAAGAACTTCCAAATGTCCTCCGGTTTCAGGTTTTTCACCGTATAAACGGGCCGGCAGTACTCGGGTATCATTCATCACCAACGCATCTCCGGCTTCCAGCTCATCAATAATTTCACTGAAATGTTTATCTTCAATCTCTCCAGTTTCTTTATCCAATACCAGCAGACGTGAACTAGTTCTATCTACTAGCGGAGTCTGAGCGATCAGCTCTTCCGGCAGGTCAAAATCAAAATTTTCTGTGCTAAGCATTTTTCCACCTTCATTCTCTATTCATATACCTTGGCTATTTTAACACTATTTCAAGGAAGTTGCGAGAAACGGAGTAAAACAGATTGATTGGAAATAAACTAAAAACGAGTTATACTTATTTTTAGTAAGTCCAATTAAATAGAGGAGGTCCTTTTATGATTCCATTTATTCATCATGTATCTTTACTCACTCGTAACAGCTCAGCAAATCAGTCATTTTACATTGAGTTGCTGGGATTGCGTTTTGTTAAACATACAGTAAATCAGGATAATCACAGAATGATTCACGACTACTATGGCAATTATTATGGTGCACCAGGCTCTGTTATTACGTTTTTTATTGTTCCGCTATTGGGACAGCGTTATGACAACGACCATTTTCTAAGCACTATCGGATTAAAAATTCCAAAGGACAGTCTGCCATTTTGGAAAACCAGATTAACAGAAGCACAAATTTCTTTTGAACAGCGAGAAAACAAACTGTACTTTTTTGATCCCGACCAGATAGAAATTCATCTGATTGAAACTGATCTTCCTTTTTTAGAAGAAAAATATCAGGTGGAAAACGATATTCCGGGAGACAAACAAATTCTTGGACTGCTGTCAACTGAATTTCATGTGGTAGAACCGAAAAAGACACTGGCATTTTTTAATAGACTGCTGGATTGGAATAGCTCAGACCAGCGAATTTACTTGAACGACACAGATTTTATTGATATCCTCCCTTCTGTCAGTCAGGAAAAATCAAGAATGGGCAGAGGCAGTATGGACCATGTTGCTTTTGCGGCAGCAGATGACCAGGCTCTTGATGCACTTTACGAAAAAGCTAAATCACTAGATTTAGTAATAGAAAAAATTGTTAACCGCGGTTACTTCAGAAGTCTCTATCTACGGGAACCCGGTGGCAACCGGGTAGAATTTGCCACTGTCTCACCGGGATTTACTATAGATGAGACCTTGGAAGATCTTGGAAAAAGTCTTGCTCTCCCTCCTTTTTTAGAGGAACAGAGGAAAGAAATCGAGAAAAAGATTTATCAGGAAAAATAATAAGTTAATATATACATCGATCAGCAGTTATTAGCATATTCTCTAATGGTTGTCGCTATTTTTTAACTACTGATTGGCTTCCATAATCATCTTTAATTATTCTATAAATGGGCCTTTCACTCTAAATTAGTCATTACTCTCCAACATACGCTCTGTTCAGCAGAATAATCTATACTTGTTCCGAACTCTTACTTCAAGTCAATATATATAAGCGACTTTCTCACCTTTTATGTTATGCTGTTAGTAGAGGTTGTTGCTATTTTACCTAAAATATTGGTTTTCTTCACGTATGTTTCATTTTATTTCAGCAACCAGCTACAATGAAACGGCAGCTGCTTTTCGTTCATTACTTGAGGAAGCGCAGAGTGCTCGATGAATTGTTCTTGACTAAAAATAGTCATTATATACTTCTTTTAGGAAAGCCAGTCCTTTCAGAAAAAAGGCCTTCTTATTAGTTTTCAAGAACTGTTTAAAACATACTGATATTGCAGGAATTATAAGAAAGAGGTGACTGTTTTGATTGAGTTTCAACATGTGTACAAAATTTATAAGGGTGGCAAAGTGGCTGTCGAAGATGTCAATCTGCATTTTGACAAAGGCGAGTTCATCTGTTTTATCGGAACAAGCGGAAGCGGAAAAACAACAACGATGCGTATGATTAATCGAATGACAGATCCCACCAAAGGAAAAATTTTGATTAATGGAAAAGATATTCTAACAATGAACCCTGTGGAGCTTCGCCGCAAAATCGGGTATGTAATTCAAAGTATCGGATTAATGCCGCATATGACAATTCGTGAGAATATTACGCTGGTTCCAAAACTGTTAAAAGCAGATCAGGAAGAGCGTGAAAAGATCGCTGAAAAAATGATTGATCTGGTTGAGCTGCCAAGAGAAATGCTGGATCGTTATCCCCATGAATTATCCGGCGGCCAGCAGCAGCGGATTGGGGTTGTACGGGCTCTGGCGGCAGATCAGGACATTATCCTGATGGATGAGCCTTTTGGTGCTTTGGATCCTATTACCAGAGATTCTCTTCAGGATTTGGTAAAGGACTTGCAGGAACGACTTGGGAAAACGATTATCTTTGTTACGCATGATATGGATGAAGCACTGAAGCTGGCGAATCGGATTGTTATCATGAGTGAAGGAAAAGTCATTCAATTTGATACACCTGATAATATTTTGAATGCTCCGGCGACAGAATTTGTTGAAGAGCTGATTGGGGAAGACCGCCTGATTCAGGCAAAATCAAACACAACAACTGTTGGTGAAGTTATGTCACACAACGCAATTACTATTACATCGGAAAAATCTCTGTCCGAAGCAATTAAAGTCATGAGAGAAAAACGGGTGGATACTTTACTGGTTGTAGATGGGCAGGGGATCTTAAAAGGATTTATTGATATTGAAACCCTGGACAGAAAAAGAACCAAAGCAACCAGTGTCAGTGATATCCTAAATACAGATGTCTTCTTCGTAAAAGAATCTTCTCTTCTGCGGGATACTCTTCAGAAAATTCTGAAGCGCGGGGTTAAGTATGTTCCTGTTGTTAATGAAAAACAGAAGGTTACCGGAATTCTGACAAGGGCTTCGTTAGTTGATATTGTCTATGATGTAATTTGGGGCGAGGAAGAGCTAGCCACCATCGCTTCTGAAAATTCTACGAGTGAAGATGTTGAACCACAAGCCTCTCAAACGGAGGTGTAGTCAAATGTATGAATTTTTTATGGAAAAAGGCGGAGAACTCATTACCAGAACAGGAGAGCATATCTTTATTTCAGCTGTTTCTCTTGGTTTAGGTATTCTGTTTGCTGTTCCATTAGGTATCTTGCTGACCAGAACAAAGCGTACTGCGGCAATCGTTATTGGCTTGACCAGTGCACTTCAGACGGTTCCTTCACTGGCTTTGCTGGCACTGATGATTCCTATTTTCGGTGTGGGAAGATTTCCGGCAATTGTTGCATTATTCATTTATTCGCTGCTGCCGATTTTGAGAAATACCTATATTGGGATCAAGGAGGTCAGTTCTGATTACAAAGATGCTGCTAAAGGAATGGGTATGACAAATATTCAATCTATTTTTATGGTGGAACTGCCGATAGCCACGCCAACTATTATGGCTGGGATTCGTCTGGCAGCTGTATACGTAGTCGCATGGGCGACTTTAGCTTCTTACATTGGAGCCGGCGGTCTGGGCGACTTTATCTTCAGCGGGCTGAATTTGTATCGTGCAGATTTAATTTTCGGCGGAACAATCCCTGTTGCACTTATTGCTTTAACTGCTGATTTCCTGTTGGGGTGGCTGGAAAACAAACTGACTCCGGCAGCATTACGAGGTGAATCAGAATGAGAAAACTAAAAAATATCTTATTAAGCATACTTCTTCTTTCTACTGTCGGATTTCTGGGGAGCTGTTCATTGCCGGGGCTGGCAAGCGGAAATAATAAAGATACCATCAGTATTGCCGGCGGCTCTACTTCCGAGATTCAGATACTTGCCAACATAGTTAGTGGAATGATCGAACATTACACGGATAAGAATACCGTCATTATCAATAATTTGGCAACGACAACCGTGATACATCAGTCCATGCTGAACGGGGATACCAGTATCTCGGCTGCCCGCTACACTGGAACTGATTTAACGGGAACCCTGCAACTGCCTCCTGAAAAGGAACCTGAGAAAGCCTTTGATATTGTAAAAAAAGAATTCCAGTCACGCTATCAGCAGACCTGGTTCCCTTCTTACGGATTTGCCAACACCTATGCGTTTATGGTAACTCAGGAAACTGCAGAAAAATATAACTTGAAAACAGTCAGCGACTTGAAAGCCGTTGCTGATCAATTGACAGCCGGAGCTGATACATCATGGATTGACCGTCAGGGGGATGGCTATAAAGGCTTCGTTCAGGAGTATGGATTCGACTTCAAGCGAGTTTTTCCGATGCAGATTGGGCTGGTTTATGACGCTGTAGCTGTCGGAAAAATGGACGTTGTTCTAGGATATTCTACAGATGGTCGGATTGGAAGCTACAATCTGGTTATGCTGGAAGATGACCGAAAATTTTTCCCGCCTTACGATGCAAGTATTGTGACAACGGATGCTATTTTAAAAGAAAATCCAGAGCTAAAGGATATTTTAAGCAAGCTCTCTGGAAAAATTTCCACGGAACAAATGCAGGAACTGAACTTTCAAGCTGACAATGACTTAATGGAGCCGGCCACAGTTGCAGAAAATTTTTTAAGAGACAATCACTATTTTGAAACAGATCAGGGGGAAAACTAATGGAAAATTTGCAGGATATGAATCTTTTCGAGCAGTTCTTTTATTACTTTGCCCAAAACGGCAGCTATGTATTCAGTCAAGTTGTGCGTCACTTTCTGATTTCAGTATATGGTGTATTGTTTGCAGCCATTATCGGGATTCCAATCGGGATTTTTATTTCCCGCAGAGTTAAACTGGCTGGCTGGATTATCAGTCTTGCTAATCTGATTCAGACGGTTCCATCATTGGCTATGCTTTCCATTTTAATGCTTGGACTTGGATTAGGTGTAAATACGGTTATCGTAACTGTCTTTCTTTACTCTCTGCTTCCCATTATCAAAAATACGTACACTGGCATGCGTCAGGTCGACAACAATATTCTGGATGTCGGAAAAGGAATGGGAATGACTAAAATTCAGCGCCTGTTCATGGTTGAACTGCCTCTGTCCATCTCTGTCATCATGGCAGGGATTAGAAATGCACTGGTTGTTGCCATTGGTATTACGGCTATCGGCGCCTTTGTGGGTGCCGGGGGACTGGGTGATATTATCATCCGGGGAACAAATGCCACAAATGGTACTTCAATTATTCTAGTTGGTGCACTACCGACTGCTCTGATGGCAATTCTGACAGACTGGATTCTTGGCATGATTGAACATCGGCTGGATCCGGTAAGCAAGCAGTCATCACATTAAAAAGGAGGTTATGACAGCAGCACCAAGCTTCAAGCAGTTTCTGAAGCACAACTAGCTGCCAGACCTATGACAAAATAAAAAGATCGGGACAAACACGTGAATTTCGTTGTGTTTGTCCCGATCCTTTTATAATTTTTCAAACAGCACTAACTACTGTTCTCTATTTTGATAATACTCATCTTCATATCTGGAAAATGTTCCGTTATTCAGAATGATAAATGGCTCTTCATTCAGCTCTTCTTCCAGCTCATCGCTTACCACTCGTTGTTCAATCTCAGTTCTTTCGGAAAGCTCTTCCTCCGGTTCATCTAAATAAGTCCCTTCCTGCAATTCCGGCTCATCCATTAAATGGACAATACTCTCATCCTGCATTTTCAACATATGATTCATACGGACTCTTTCCACTTTCATCTCAGATAAATCTTCCTGCAGTTGATCTTTTTCATCCAGTAATTTATACATCAGCTGTTTTTCTTTAAATAATAAAAAACCTAAAATAATAATAATGACAACAAAGAAATACATCACTGCAAGAAATGCCAGATTCATAATCATCAGCTCCTTAAAGCTATGTTAACACGAGAATATCCTTTCAACTTCTCAGGTTTTTTTCAAAAAAGAAAATTCTTTGAGAAAAAAAGAAATAATAGAATTCTAAAGAAGATAATTGTGATCAAATGTAATCTCAACTTCACAACCCTCTAATTTATCATAAGCTTTTATCTGAATCATTCGCAATATTTCTTCATCACTTATCAAATATTTACTTGGAACAACTAAATCAAACAGAACAGTACTTTTTCCTTCATGATCAACCAGACGAATATCATGAGCTTTAAAATTTGTATCAATTTCTTTGACAATCATTTTGACCTGTTGATGGACAAACTGCTGCTTTTCATCATAAAGATTGACAGGATCAACGTGGCAGACCAGTTCTACTTCCAATTGTTCTTTAAAAGCAACCTCAATCTGATCAATAAGCTGATGCGCGCGATTCAAATCCCAGCGATCATCTATTTCAATATGAACTGTCGCAAAAATTTTATTTGGTCCATATTGATGAAGCATTAAATCATGGTAGCCGACGATCCCCTGAACAGCAGACAAAAACTTTTTCATTTCATCTATCTTTTCCTGATCCGGTCTTACCCCTATCAACTCATTTATAAACTCACGAATCAGCTGCAGACCGCTGTAAATAATATAGCCAGCAATCAATAACCCTATATAGCCATCAATTCGCCAACCGGTAATTCCCTCGACAACAGTAGAAATCAGAACAGTGACTGTTGTAAATACATCATTCAAACTATCTTTGGACGCCGCTATTAATGCATTGGAATCAATTTCCCCGGCAATGTTTTTGTAGACTAGTCCCTGCCAAACCTTCAAAAAGATAGACACTAAAAGAACAACCAGCATAATCCAGTTAAAATTAATACTTTGCGGTTCTCTGATACGGTCAATAGATGTCAGTAAAAACTGAAAGCCGACAAATGTAATTAGAAGTGAGACAAACGTACCGCTGATGTATTCAAAGCGTTCGTGTCCATATGGATGTTCTCTGTCTGCCGGCTTTCCTGCAATGTAAAAACCCAGTAGTGTTACAACTGAAGAAATCGTGTCAGAAAGATTATTTACTGCATCTGCCATGATTGAAACACTCCCAGAGAAAAAACCGATAGACAGCTTCCCTGCCACCAGCAAAAGATTGGAAGTTAAACCAATAATACCTGCAAAAATGCCGTAGCTGGTTCTGCGATCCTTTCCTTCTCCATATTTCTTTTCAAACAAATGAAGTATCCCTTTTATCATAGAATCAAATCCCTGCCTTATTTTAGAATCTCTGGTTTGTATCTTAAAATGTCCTTTGACATGCGTATGTCTGAGACCCCTAAAACCGAATAAACGGTATTCCAGTATTTGTATGATCCGAGTATTCGTAAGAAGCATAGGAGTACGTTCTTACTTGCCCCTCAGACATACGACGAGCATTCGTAAGAAGCGTAGGAGCACGGGAGCACGGTCTTACTTGACCCTCAGATATGCGACGAGCATTCGAAGAAGCGTAGGAGCACGGTCCCCTATTCTTCGAGGATCGAAATGAAGTCCTTCAATTCTTAGTGGCTTTGCCATTTAGAAATTGATGGGATCGAAACGACATGTAGTGTAGTGAGAACCGTAGATGCAGAAAAACGGATACCGCGTAATGTTTTGTCTCAAAAATCGTTAGACTCGTAGAGACAGCAGTTCTTCTATGCTCCGCTACGCATACCATTCTGCCAAAGTACGAATATAAGCAGAAGTGGCAAAGTAGAACTAGCACTTGTCGGTCCTAATCTGTGCCGAGTAATTGCAGGCAACATCTCGGAAATAAGTCAAACAATCTTCAAAATATAAGCAGCTCCAGGTCCTTCACCGAGTAAGTAACAGGACTTCGTCTACTCTACTAAAGCAATCCTAGTGAAGACTGTCAACTCTAGTATGTTTCCTACGTAGAAGTTGAGGTGGTTACTCGTCGCACAAAAAGCTTTGGCACAACCGTATCATTGCTCTTAAGTACATTCTAAAGAATATACCCCGTTATTAATGATTTGTACATTGAAACATTAGATTTTTTATCAGCTTTTTACTATTTAGAAAACCCCTATTTCCAACACCGGTGACCCATTATTTCATTATTAGGAGTACCTAGTTTCCAAATTCAGCGACCTTGGAAATTTAACGAACGGATCAACCTACGCATAACAGAAACAGAGACCAAGATTCATTCGATCTCAGTCCCTGTCCCTATTCATTAGATGTCAATTGTTTTTTACCACAATTCTGCACTTATGATTATCTATATCTGCTCAAAATACTGCAAATTTCGAAAGTGGAAACCATGTACTGCGACACCTCCTATTTTACCTGAATTTATACAGTTCGGAAAATAATAAGTCATTAATGAAAAATATGACTCTTGTGTGACAATTCCCCAAGTTTTTTCATTTTTGGCTCCAGAAGAGGGTAAAATATCGTCCCCAGTATCCCTACCACCAGCATAATCCCCGCTAAAATAACAATCGCTTTCCAGGCATTCGGCCAGTAAATACCGCCTGCTGATTCTCTTAATAGATCAACTGCATGAGTAAACGGCAGAAACGGGTTGATAAACTGAAAGAATTTACCCGAAACCTGAATTGGATAGTTTCCACCCCCACCGGAGATAGAGAGAACCAGAATAATGATCGCAATTCCTTTTCCGACATTTCCAAACAATGCCACGAGAACATAAACTATCGTCATGAAGCTCAATGCGATAAATAATGCAAATAGAATACTGAAGACCGGGGCTTTAACCTCCACCCCCAGTAAAAAGTAATTTCCAAGAGTAACGATCAATGCCTGAGCCAGACCCATTACAATAAATGTCAGCATTCTGGCAGAAAACTGTTCCCGTTTTGAAAACTTTCCTTTATCGGTTCCTTCCAGATAATAATCTGTCGTCGCAATACTGGAGAACAACACTGCACCTACCCATAAGCAAAGTGCGGTATAGAATGGTGTACTGGCAGAGCCATTATTTGCAATCGGATAGATAGAGTTTTGTTTAACCACAACGGGTTCAGTAAAAAATTCGCTTTCTGAGGCTGCATCAAGTTTTAACAGTTTAATAATCTCTCCAAGCTCTACTTCACTTTCACCTTTGCGGATTGTTTCAGCAGCCTTGTGAAGTCCTGCTTTAATATGGGACCAGTCATTTTCAATCAGATCATTGGCTTCATTCAACACAGCTTCCACTTCTGGAAGTTTTTGATCCACCATCGCCAATGTATCTGTGATTTCTGCTTTAATACCTGGGTAATCATTTTGAATGAAATCCGCAGCCAGATCCAGTTTCTCCTCAATTACGGGCAGTTCATTATTATAAAGAGCTGCTCCCTCATTAATTCCGTTGACAATTGCAGCCAAATGACCATTCAACAGAACATTGGCATCATGGACTTCCTTTTTAATAGCAGGCAGCTCTCCCTGATATTTTTCTAAAATACCAATTGCATTGGACACTGTCTTCTCCGTAGAATTCAGCAAAGAAGCAAAATCAATTTGCTGTGCCTGAGACAGTAATCCCTGAGCTGTTGTAATTGTTTCAATCAGTTTTGACAGCATCGTACCAACAGTCGTTGTAATGCCATTTACATCTACGCTGGCGGCTTCTGAAGAAATTCTGTCGGCTGCTGTCGTAATTTCGTTAAGAATAGTTTGAAGTTCAGCAGTTGTAATGTTGTCTGCATTTATTCCCTCCACTCGATTTTTCAGTCCCTGAACCAGTGTTTGTATACTATTCAGCTGTCCGATAATTCCCTGCAGGTCCTGATTGCCGGCTGACTCCTGAATATCTGTCAATAATTTCGACAGCTGCTGAATTCCTGTTACCTGTCCGTTCAGACTGCTGGAAAACTGTTGAAGCAGCTGCTTCAAGGTGATCCGTTCTTCCGGTGTCAATTCATTATCAGCCAACATTTGCTGAATCTGGCTGGTAATTGCAGAAACATTGCTGCTGATCGTCTGAATTGATTCTAAAGTAACCTGAACGCTGCTTGCAATACTTGGCAGAGCCTCCTGCAACTTTTGAGCTCCTTCCAAGGTAACCGTCCCTAACTGGTTTACCTGTTCGCCTAATTTTCGAATATCAGGCAGCGACTGCTGAACAGTTTGGATAATTGTCAGTCCTTGTTTGGCTTCTGTTATTCCTTCATTCATCACCTGCTCTACAGAAGTAAAATCTTCATCAATCATTGCCAGCTGCTTCCCTGCATTTTGAATTTCAGGGATTTTGTCTTGCAGCGTCAAAATAACTTTTGCCTGCTCTTTAATCACAGGAAGATTGGTATTCAGCTCCACTACCTTATCAGCCAACGCATCAATCTTCGGTATATAGGTTATAAATTCATCTGCTTTAGTAATTTTCTTCTTTATCTCAGGTATTTTCCCATGGAGCTCCGCCACTTGCTGAACATAGCCGTCAATTGTATCAATATTATTATCAGCAGACAGGATAAGATTCTTCACTTTGTTGATGCTGACCAGATTCGCATCTATATCATAACCAATCTCATTAAATACTTTCAGTAATGTACTGGCGGCCGTACTGATAAATTCTGAAGATATTTGAGATTGCAATGAAGCCGCTCCTTTATCTGTAATTTTAGGTGCGATAGCATTAATTTTTTCATTTACAGAATAGACAATCTCAGGCTTTGTTATCTCTCCAGTTGTAAAACTTAGTAAATCTTCTGAAAAATCTTCCGGTAAATAAATACCTGCATAATATTTTCCTGACTTTACCCCTTCATCCAGCGCCTTCTTCGATCTAACAAAACGCCAGCCCAGCTGTTTATTCTCCTGAAGATTCTCCAAAACCTCATCTCCAATATTAATTTTCTTCCCTTGAAATGAAGCTGTTTGGTCATCACTGTAAACAGCAATCGGCAATTCTCCTGTATTTGAATAAGGATCCCACAATGCCTTGATGTTAAACCATGCATAAAGGGAAGGGATAAGCATCAAGGCTGCAATTAATAATGCAGCAATCGGATTCTTCCAGATCCTCTTCCAGTCTAAAATAAATAAGTTTAATGTATTTTTCAAATATTTCATATTCCACCTGCTTCCTTACGACGGACTTACTTTAGCACATATTTTTACTGGCAAACAACTTGAAAACCTCGTAATTGGTGAATTTTTAGACAACTATTTTAATCTGTCGTAATTTTCCCCAGCACTTCTGAAGAATCTTTTAAGCCTATTTGACAAAAACTAAAGTAATCCTCTTTCAGCTCAAAAAAGAACCAGACAGAATTACTTGTTTTCCTTAAAAAGTAATCAAAAATCTGTTTTATTCCACTCACTATCTTTTTATGCTGAAAGGTACTTTTCAATATGGTGCCTCCTGCTCCTGGTACATTGATTATAGATATTCTCCATATGCTGATTCTAAAGGATTTTCTACTGATGTAGAAACCTTTGATAGACTTGTCAGCCCCACTGTTTCAGGAACAGCTAGTGAGATGGTATGCGAACCGACAATCTGATGGGGTAGCAATAATTCATTCCTGTATTAAAAGCTTGCTCCTACGCTTCTTCGAATGCTCGTCGCATGTCTTAAGGTCATGCAAGAACTTGCTCCTACGCTTCTTCGAATGCTCGTCGCATGTCTTAAGGTCATGCAAGAACTTGCTCCTACGCTTCTACGAATGCTCATCGCATATCTGAGGGTCAAGTAAGAACGTGCTCCTACGCTTCTTCGAATGCTCGTCGTATGTCTTAAGGTCGTGCAAGAACTTGCTTCTGCGCTTCTTCGAATGCTCGTCGCATGTCTTAAGGTCGTGCAAGAACTTGCTTCTGCGCTTCTTCGAATGCTCGTCGTATGTCTTAAGGTCGTGCAAGAACTTGCTCCTACGCTTCTTCGAATGCTCGTCGCATATCTGAGGGTCAAGTAAGAACTTGCTCCTACGCTTCTTCGAATGCTCGTCGCATGTCTTAAGGTCGTGCAAGAACTTGCTCCTACGCTTCTTCGAATGCTCGTCGCATGTCTTAAGGTCATGCAAGAACTTGCTCCTACGCTTCTTCGAATGCTCGTCGCATGTCTTAAGGTCGTGCAAGAACTTGCTTCTGTGCTTCTTCAACTCCTCGTCGCATGTCTTATGCTCATCCAAGATATACCAATACTTTTCCAAGGAGATACAAGATTTTCCCGTAGTAGAAAATCAGTTCTCAGAATTTCCAATCTCACTAAGATAATCGTACTAGTAAAATAGTATGCAACACTCTGATAGGGATAAATTTGTCAGAATCTATTCCGTCTACAAAGAGATAGCCGTATACGAAATGATAATCTCATGAATATGCAGACATCTAATCTTAAATAGGAGATAACTGACCGTAGTGGTATACAAAGACTGGAACACTGTTTATTCAATTTTAGGGAGCTAAAACATACTGATGTCCCAGCTCCTGAATAAATAAAAAAGCCTAGAACAGTTTACTCAAAGCTTCATCTCTATTGATGAAACAAAGAATAAATGCTCTAACCTTTGTTTATTAATCGTTAGTTTTTGTATTTTCTAAGCATAAACTCATAAGCAGCCTGACTGATGACACCCATTGGCTGATTAAGAATTGGATTGAAATAGAAATCCATTGTAACCAGTTCTTCCCAATCGACTTCCTTATCTATTGCTAAAGAAATAATATTGATAATTTGGGTAACATCCTTTTTCGACATCAGCTGACCACCAATAAGGCAATTTGTTTCTTTTGAAAACACCATTTTTATATAAATACTATCCTGCTCTTTCAAGTAAGGCAATTGGTAGGGAAGCTTCAGAAAAATACTTTCAACATCAATCCCCTCAAACATTGCTTCAGTCTCTGTCAAACCTGAACTGGCAATATAATAACCAAAAACATGAGTAGCCGTTGTCTTCTTTGTTGTATTAAAACTCATTTTATTTCCCATAACATTCATTGCTGCAACTGTGGCACTTCTCACAACATTATTAACCAACGGGATAAACGATTGCCGATAACTGTTATGAACAGGATAAGAAACAATATCCCCCAGAGCATAAATATTCGGATCACTAGTCTGCATATGCTTATTCACACGCACTGTGCCATTGGGATTCAAATCAAGAAAATCGTGAACGAGCTCCGTATCCGGACGTGCATTGACCGCAATCACTACATAATCATTTTTAATTTCTTTTTTTGTTGTGACTGTAGAAAATATCTCTTCTTCTTTAGCATTAAAGCTCAGCACCGTTTCATTCAGATGAAGATGTATCCCAGATTCAACGATTTCTTTTTTCAAAATCTCCCCCAGCTCTTTATCAATATAACGAAACAGAACTGTATCAGCACTTTCAATAAGATGAACTTCTTTTCCCTTATCCTTCAAAGCATCTGAAAGTTCCACGCCAATATAGCCGCCGCCAATAATTGAAATACTGTTCGCAGCTTCAATTTTGTGCAGTGCTTCCAGCGAGCTGTCATAACTTTTAAAGTGTGTGATTTGATTATTACCAGGTAGTTTCATGTTCAAAGAAAACTGGTTGGAACCCATCGCAAGGATTAGTTTATCATAGTTCTCCTCTGCTTGGCTGCCATCCGGCTTCTCATACATCACTATTTTTCCTTCCGGTTCTATATGAGTAACTTTTGATTCCAGACACAGTCTTATTCCAAGTTTGTGTAAATCCTCTGCAGTAGTATAACGTACATCATCAAGATCATCTACCATATGATTCAATTTTATAGTGATACCACTGGAGACGTAGCTGATATCATTTCTTTTTTCAATCAGAATAACGTCTGTTCCAGGGTTTAATCGCTTTATAGTGAAAGCTGCCTGAAGTCCGCCGTGTGAGGCTCCGATAATTATTATCTTCAAAAACCTATCTCCCTTCAAGTAATCTCTGCTGAATGAATTACTTTGTTTAATATAACTGCATATTCCGTGTTTTCATTATATATAACTTCCTAAAAAAAAGAAATCCACCTTCCAACAATAACATACTTTTCTCAGATTAATATTGCCATTTTATCATGAATAAAGTATGCTTAAAGTGAGGTGTCGATTATGCTAAAACGAGATTTTTTAGAAAAACCATATGATTATATGAATGATATTCTTTTATTTCTGTACAATAATCAAGGAAAATCAACAAAGAGTAAGCTGATTGAAGAGTTTCAAATCAGTTTACCTACATTGAATGAATATCTTTCTTTTTTACAAAGTTTTCTTGAAGAAAACGGAATTAGTGACCAAGTGAGAATAACCACTAGCGGAGATCACCTTTCTTTAACCAAAGAACTTAATTTCCCGCTAAAAAAAGTTGTTCTTCTTTTTCTTGATAAATCGATAAAATTTCAAATGGTCAATCAACTGTTTCAAAAAAACGAGGTAAGTTGCGATTATTTTCAATTATCCTATGCAATCAGCTCTGCAACGTATTATCGAAAAGTCACAGAATTGAATGAGCTTCTGAAAGAATTTCATTTACAAATAAAAAGAGGAAAAATAGTAGGAGAAGAAAAGCAAATCAGATATTTCTTTTTTAATTTTTTCTGGTATCTTTTTGAAGATAAAACTGAACTGGAAAAAGAAACGTCCAATCAATATCTTGGTTTTATTGAAACGTTAAAAGAATCTCTGAATGTGACCTTTGATCCCACTGAAATATTCCAAATTAAATTATGGATGAAGATTTCACTGCGCCGAATGACTGTCGAATTAAATCCGGTTATCAGCCCAAATTATGATCATCCAGACCGTCCGCTGTTTGAAGAGATAAATCTGGCTTTCCATACATACATGAAAAAAATCGATCGTCCATACACTATCTACGAAGCCTATATGTTTTATGATTTCTTCTGCTCCATGAACAATTTTTCTGCGAATTCTTCTTTTGCCTTTCGACTGGCAGAAGCACAGAGAAAAGAGAGTTCTTATTTAAACTATATGAATAAGGTCATTTTAAAATACTTGAAGCAGCAGGGTTATCTAACTACGCACGCCTCAGATGACCGCTTGTCCTATATTGAAAATTTACTGTTTCAACTGCATTCAAGACTTTACTATTTCGACGGTTTCATCCTACCTTTCGACTATTGGACAATCACTTCCATAATCAATGCACACAGGCATCCTTTCACAGGAAATGAGGTGGATGAAACTATGAGAATTGCTTCTGAAAAATTTGATTCGAGCGAAGAGAAAAATCGTTTCATCAATCGCTTTACTCAAATACATTACACAATTATTTTAAATCATATAGCAGAGCTCAATGAAGAAAAAATTACCATTGGTGTGTATCATTCTCTGAATCCTTCCATAGGTGAACTGGTCATGCAGCATTTAACAAATGTGCTTGGACATAAGTTTCCTATCAAAGCTGAATTATATCAGGAAGATTCTTATTATGATATATTACTGTCTAATATTTATAACGAAGCAATTGCAGAAAATCAAAAAACAACGTATGTCTTCTCTGATGTAGGAAACAATTATGATATGAATGAGGTCAAAAAAATTATTCTCAATTTACTTGATAAATAAGTAAGAAATCCTTACTTCTGTAGCTCCATTATAGCAAAGAAACGTGCTAAAATTTCTCTATTTTATATAAAAAACCAGAATTTACTGAGAATTCTAACAAAATGATCGTTATTGCTGATTGAATGAATCAGATTTTAAAAGAGGCATTGTCGTTTATTCCTGCTGATAATCGACAATGCCTCTTTTGATTTTATTCTGTTCCCTAATATTTCGATTCAAGCTCTCAATCAGCCAAGTACAGAAAATATGCTGTTCCTTCTATCTAACCCAGCCAATTGAGCTGAGCGGTTTATAGCGGAACGTAACCACACCTTCTATTGAAAACTTGCTGACTAACCCAAACTCTCTGCTATCACTTGAGTTATTTCTGTTATCGCCCAGTACAAAGTAGAATTCATCTGGAATTTTATCAAATTTAGACAACTGTACCACCGTTTCCGGAGAAATGGATACTTTTATAGTACCATCTGGAAGCTCGTTGGCAGCATTTAAAACAACCCCTTCAGGAACCCCTTCCGTCTGATTAATAAACAAGTCGGAGCCTTCAATCCAGATTGCATCTCCCGGCATCCCAATTACGCGTTTTACGTATTGAAAATTACTGTCAACCGGCGGATCAAATGTAATAATCTCATAGCGGTTTGGCGTTTTCGTTCGTTTCGCAATCACCTTGTCTCCACTCTGTAAAGTCGGATTCATTGAATCACCATCAACTATATGCGGAGAAGTATTAAAAATAAAAATAAAAACAATGGTTGCCATGATAATGACCGGAACAACAAACTTAATGATTTCAATAATCTGTTCCTTCTGTTTTTTCTTTTTCCTAAACTCAATTTCTTGTTTTGTAAGCTTTCTTTTTCGTTTCCTTTTGGGAGGCGTTTTGCGCTCAATATCTGTCGGTCTTCTCTTCTTACTATTTTTTGAAACAACGGGTTGTTGTTCTTTTAACTCTTTCTGCTCAACCGCTGGTTTTCTCTTTTTCAATGCTGCAGTTTCTCTCTGAACAGTTGGTCTCTCTTTAATTGTTTCTATATTCTGATTTTTTTTGATCAGCGGGCGTTTCAATTTGGGCATATTCTCAGTTGATTCTTCCTTGCCCCTCATCTTTTTTAGGTTTTCTATAAACTCGTCCATGTAGCACCTCAATTTACACTCTTATCTTAATAAGAATAACAAAACGCAGCGCAATTTACCATAAGAAAAGCTGAAAAAGAGTTTTCGGATTTTACCAAACCGAAAACTCTTTTTATTCTTATTATTTTGACAGTACTAATTCCTGGCCTTCAATAATTACAGCACTACTCAGCTGATTGGTAATCATCAAATCCTGTACAGATACTCCAGTAGTCTGGCTGATCTCCCAAAGTGTTTCACCTGACTGAACCGTATAAATATTTGCCGGATCCACTGGTATATTTTCTACTTCTGGTTCAGGCTCTACAACTACCGGTATCTGTTCAACAGGTGCACTGCTTTCATTTGAAGTTTCATCAGTTGATGTCACAGAAGTCATTGTAACTTCTCCTTTGGGCTCTTCTGTAGAAGATGCCGCTGTTTCATCAGGTGTTGAGCCCTCAATAAGAGTTGAATTCATTAAATAGGCAGAAACTCCAATGATTCCAGCTGAAAGGAGTGACAGCAACATCATTCTATTTCTATTCTTCCCCATATCGAACTCTCCTTATCTTTTATTAGTTTCCTGTTTTATCCAAACGGGAAAGTTTGCTCAGGCGCTCTTCCAGTTCACGATAAACGCTCATAATTTCATTTTTGGATTCTTCTACTTCATTAGAAATATTTTTCGCACGATTTCCAATGTTCAGCATTTCCAATTCAGCTGAATTAATCATATGTTTTGCTTCAACTTGAGCTTCGCTAATAATTCTGTTTGCTTCTTTCTTCGCTGAAACCATTACTTCCCCGATTTCCTGTTGAGATTTCAGTGCATCTTCCTGTAATGACTGATTTTTCAGCAGTAAATCATTGATTTGTTGTTTCGCCTGCAGCAATTCAGCAAGCTGCTCACCTTTTGCTTCTCCAGCTGCTCCACCGCTTTGAAGAACATTCAATTCTGATTTAACAGATTCAAGTTCTTCTTCTTTTTGTTTATAACTTTCTCTCAAGGTTGCAACTTCTGCTTCAAAAACATTCTTTTGAATTGCATGTTTGTCGTTTAATGCCTGAATGCGTCCAAGAGTTACTTCTAATTCACTTTTCTCTTTAAGAACAGCTTCAAGTTCTTTCTTCAATTCTTCAATATGCCCGTTTGTTCCTACAGATGTGCTGTCAGCAGACAAAGAAATTGCTTTGTCATTTAAGCGACTGTTTTCTTCCTGTAATTGAGCAAGCTGCTGTTGAAGATCGGCAATTTTTTGTGTAAGCGCCTGTTTCTCGTCTTCACTTTTATGAAGTTTTTTATTTAATTCTTCTAATTCCATTTTTACCGTCTCCAATGCTTCTTGTTTTTCTGTTGTACTTCCACGGGATAATAAATCAGCATTCAGCTGCTTGATCTCCTGTTCTTTTTCAGTAATTCGTGTATCTAGTTCTTTATTTTTAACCAACAGTTCTGCTTCCAGACTGCTGATCTGCTGCTGCGCTTCTTCATTGTCGCGCTGAAGCTGCTGAACCTGATTTCTCAATGTTTGAACTTCTTCTGAAGCCCCTTGTGTCTGAGCATCTTTTAGCTCGCTGATCTCAGCTTCTTTCTGATTCAGAAGCATCTCCAGTTCATCATTTCTGTCAGTGAGTTTTTCAAGTTCCTTCTGATCATTTTCAACTTTGAATGTCAACTGTTTATTCTGTTGGGACAGACGGAAATTCTCGTCTCTTTCCTGCTCAAATTCCGCTTCCTGTAAGCGATACTCTTCCAACAATTCTCTTAAATGTTTAATTTCCTGATCTTGCTTTTCCAACTGTTCATTGGAAGCTGCGGAATATCTGCTCTCTGTACCTTCATTTTCTGTTTCAAACGTTTCCTGTGCCAATTCTTCATCAGACACTTCGTTAATTTTTTTAATTAACCGTCTTTTTGCCATGTATTACACCTCATCTAAATATTTCGTTATTTACTAAGCTCTATCCTTTTTAGTCCCTGATCCTCTGAGTCATCTTGAGCATACACGATTGATTGTTTCGTTAATGTATTTGTTTCGTCACGATATGTAAAATTAAAATCTATCATCTTTATTTCAGGTACTGCTCCCAGTTCCTCCACAAACTTCTCCACATTTTTCTTAACAGTCTGGAAATCTGTATTCGCCAGCGAAGAGGAGAAAACTGAGATAGTAAGTGTTTTAGTTGTCTGACTTCTAACGATCGTTACACTTACCTCACCCAAAAAGGGTTTCCAGTCTCTTGACAGTTGCAGCTCATAATTTGTCAGAGCTGCAGCATCACGACTTTCTACAACTGTTCCCCAAGGAAATTCAGCCAGCTTCAAGCTGCCTGCCTTATAATCTTCCACCAGACCGCCTGCACTGCCTGTCTCCTTTTCCAATACTGCCACATCTGATTTTAGGGATTCATTGTCCTGCTGTAAAAGATACTGCTGATACAATATTCCCAGTAAAACAAATGAAATGAAAATCATTGCAATAACAAGAGAAACAACCAGACGACTGTTTTCCTGTTGTCTGTACACATTAATTTTTTTCTGCATTTTTGAATTTTCTGAATTCAGCTGATTTAAGTTCACTCTCTTGTACAACTCATAACTGAAGAAAGCCAACATAGCGATTACCAAAATTCCTATAACAATTATGACCAAATAAAAAACCCCTTTATACCGTAATAAAAACACTGATGAATAATTTCTTGAAGTTATCTATTTTCTACCCAATTATACATAATCCATTGTAACATTACCTTTTGCTCTTGCCAACTTTTTTTTGTGCTCCTGTAAAACTGTTTTAGAGAGCTGTAATTATGTGTTATTGCAGCAATTTATCAAAAAGAAAAAACATGTGTTTTGTTTGGCTTTTTAACTATGTATCACAATAAATTGGTATGTCATTCATATTTGTTATATTTGGTATGTTCCTACCGATTCTTCCGGTTCTGATTCAATGATGCCTACACTAATTCCCAAAGCTCTGTCTACAGCAGACATTAATTGCGAATTCAAGTGGCAGACTTTTTCCTTCAGTCTTGCCTTATCGATTGTTCTAATCTGTTCCAGTAAAATTACTGAGTCTCTTTCAATGCCGGTCTCTTCTGAATTGATTCCTATGTGTGTAGGTAATTTGGGCTTAGCCATTTTCGCTGTTACAGCTGCCACAATAATGGTTGGGCTAAAATGATTTCCCAGATTATTCTGAATAACCAAGACGGGACGTATACCGCCTTGTTCAGAACCAACAACAGGAGAGAGGTCAGCAAAATAAATATCCCCACGTTTGACCATGTTGTCCTCCCTATTTATATTCCCTTGGTATGCGTTGAGAAAATGTACAGGCTACTTCATAATGAATTGTCGAAAGATGTTCGGCAACCATCTGCAACGTAACCGTTTCCCCGCTATTTTCACCTACCAATGTTACTTTTGTGCCCTCCGGTACCCATTCTTTCAGAAGCAGCATACACTGATCCATGCACACTCTTCCTACGATTTCACACTTTTTCCCATTCACTAAAACACTAAACCCCTGCATATGTCTCAGCCAGCCATCCGCATAACCAATTGGAATCGTTCCGATCCATTCATTTTCCGCAGCTGTATATGTTTTGCCATATCCTATCCCTGTACCAGCTTCAACTTCCTTGACTTGAATCAACGATGTTTCCAAACTTAGTGCCGGTTTTAAAAAATAGGTATCTTCCAGTTTGCCCCCTGATGGATTCAAACCATACATGGCGATCCCAAAGCGGATCATGTTTCCTGGGCTTTCCGGATGCCACAATGCAGCTGCACTGTTTTCGCTGTGAATATATCGCGGCTGTTCAGGCAGCTTCTCTATAAGCTCCCGAAATTTTGTTTCCTGCTCCTTAAAATAGGATACATCTGCTTCATCTGCAGTGGAAAAATGAGTAAAAATGCCCTCCCACTCCATTAAAGGATTCTCTCTGACTATTTCAACAGCCTCCAGAGTTTCTTCAAGAGAAGTGAAGCCTATTCTGCCCATCCCTGTATCCGATTTTATATGTATCTTCAAGGAAACTCCTGCATTAAGCTTATTAAGTTGCGCTGCAGCTTCTACCAACCATTTTTTTGTAGCAGCTGTTACGGATAAATCATATTTTAACAATAAATCTATGTACATTGGATCTACAGTTCCCAAAATCAAAATAGGTTCTGTCAATCCGGCTTCCCGGAGCTCCAGTCCTTCATCCAGCAACGCAACACAAAAGCCGGAAGCACCACCTTTTTTTGCACTGTATGCAGTCTCTACAGCTCCATGCCCGTATCCATCAGCCTTAACAACAGCAAAAAGCTCTCTCCCTTTAGGAAGTCTTGCCACTTCGTTTGCTACATTTTCTATAATTGACTGTGTATCAATCAGTAATCTGGTGGGGCGATGATGCCCAGTAACCATTGCGTCTCCTCCTTTTAAATCAATTGTTCCCATTGTCATTCTTCCAGAATGATTTGTGCAATTGCCAGTGAGTCCGTATGGGAAATGGATACAAAAACTTTTCCCATGTGAGGCGATTTTGTCACCTCCGGAGCCCCGCTGCTGTTGCTCAGTATTTCTATTTCCTGAAAACCAACGCCGCTGATTCCAGTCCCCCAAGCTTTTGAAAAAGCTTCCTTACAGCAAAAGCGGCCACCCAAAAATTCTATCTGACGATTTTGTGAAAGTTGTTGAAACATCAAACGTTCATTTTCAGTCAGGACTCGTTTGATAAATGAAGATTGCTTTTGAATAATCCGCTCAATCCTGGAAAGCTCAACAATATCAATTCCTATCCCCTTTATCATAATCTGCCTCGCATTTCAAATCAATAAATTATATTTATTCTATCAAATTTCAGTCATTTTTCCTACTAGTAAGAACAAAGAAAAAGATCTGTCTTAATAAAAAAATATCAGGCTGTGAACAACACCTTAAATGGTCGTTGTCTGCAGCCTGATATGTATCTTTACATTTAGTTATTTCCTTTTTCGCGAATCACAAAGCCTCTGCTCTTGTCATTACTGCGCTTGGAAGAATAATTTTTCTTTCCTTTGTTATAACTTCCGTTACCGCTGCTGCTGCCGCCGCTGTTTTTATTATTCTTTCCGCGATATTGAGAAGAACGTCCATCTTTACGCTGACGATTACCTCCGCTGCTGTGTCGTTTATTTTTATTAAAGCCGCCGCTTTTCGGTGAAGGAAGCGGACGCTCAGGTGTTATTTTCACCGGCACAGCATCTTCCGGATCTTTAGAGATTGTTTTAAGCAGCAACGCTGCCAAATCCTGCGCAGAATATTTTTCCAGCAGTACTTCAGCAGAAGCCAGATACTTGTCCAGCCCATTTTGCTCTAACTTTTCTCCTACAGATTCCATTGCAAGTCCTAATTTACCATGAAACGCTTCTTTTTCTGTGGGCGGTCTCAATGGAGACATTCTCTTTTTCGTCAAAGATTCAATGACATGCAGATAGCCCATTTCATTTGGTGTAACAAATGTTACTGACATCCCGCCTTTACCCGCACGACCGGTTCTGCCGATACGGTGTACGTAGCTCTCAGGGTCCTGAGGAATATCGTAGTTGTAAACGTGAGTAACCCCGGAAATATCTAATCCGCGGGCTGCCACATCAGTAGCCACCAGAATATCCAAGTTGCCGTTTTTAAATGAACGTAAAACACTCATTCTTTTTTGCTGAGACAAATCCCCATGGATTCCTTCTGCTTTGTAGCCTCGTGCTTCCAAGCCTCGTGCAAGCTCATCCACTCTTCGTTTTGTCCGCCCGAAAACAATTGTAAGATCTGGAGACTGAACATCCAGCAGTCTTGTCATTACATCAAATTTCTCATAATCTTTTGATCGCACATAAAATTGATCAATCAGATCAGCAGTCATTTCTTTTGCTTTAATTTTCACATGTTCCGGATCTCTCATGAACTTCACGCCGATGTTCTTGATAGCCGGCGGCATTGTTGCTGAAAACAGCAAGGTCTGACGTTCACTTGGAACCTGCGAAATAATTTTTTCTATATCTTCCAAAAATCCCATATTGAGCATTTCATCTGCTTCATCCAGTACCAGTAATTCAACTGTACCTAATTTCAGTGTTCGACGATTGATATGATCAATAAGTCTTCCGGGGGTTCCTACCACAATATGCGGATTGTCTTTCAACCCTTTGATCTGACGACCAATATCTGCTCCTCCGTAAACAGCTTGAACACGAATCTTTTTATCCCGTCCAAGACGGAACAATTCTTCCTGAGTCTGGATAGCCAGTTCTCTTGTAGGTGCAACAACCAGTCCCTGCAGTATGCGTTTGCCTGCATCAATTTTTTCAAGCATTGGCAGACCAAAAGCCGCCGTTTTCCCTGTACCTGTTTGTGCCTGACCAATAACGTCTTTTCCTTGTAATCCCAAAGGAATTGTTTCTGCCTGGATCGGTGTTGCTTCTTCAAAGCCTGAACGCTCAATAGCAGATAATAGTGTAGATGATAAACCAAGTTCGTTAAATTTCAATGTGATCCTCCTAATTTCTTATTCTTTGAGGGCATTCCCTCTGTTACTAAACATTTCAATGAGTCAATAAACTCGGTCGCACAGTTTGCTCTGTTGAACAGGTACCGACCATTCACTGCTGAGGCATCCGCTCTGTTTATTCTGAAATAAACTATATGTTTTCATCAAACCATCTTATTAACTCTATCGAAAAATCCAATCGTATGAAGATTGACAACAGAAAAGCCAAACGGAAACGTTCAGCTCTTCAAGTTTTATATAGATAATACGGACAGTCTTTGTCTGTCACCTATTCCAATTCAAATCTTCTGACAACAGTTTATTTTAGCACAATTATTACTTTTCAGCAAGTTTTATGAAAACTAGTTTTCATTTAACAAAGCTGTCACCACTTCCGATAACCCCATCCCGTTACTTCCTTTTAATACAACCATATCCAGTGGAGTCAGAATAGATTTTAGCGATCGAATCATACTGTCCTTTTCATTTTTTGGATAGTAATGAATTTTTTTCCCGTATCTCGGTTCCAACGCTCTATACAGATCATACATTTCACTACCGTATAAAAAGACTTCTGCAATTTCTTCCGGATTTAAATACTCGCCGACAGAGCGATGCATTTCTTTTGATTCAGGTCCCAGCTCCAGCATATCCCCCAATACTGCTACACGCTTGCCGCCACTGTTGATCGGCATTTGTCTAAAATTATCAACGACCAGTTTCATCGCAGTTGGATTGGCATTGTAAACATCACTTAAGATTTCAAGTCCGTTCACACTTTTTAGCCATTCTGTTCGATTCTTCGTTAAATTAAAACTTTTTAGACCTGCTTGTATTTCTGAATAGGAAAGCCCAAACCAGCGCCCAATTCCAATAGCAATTAACGCATTGGTCACATTGTAATTACCCGGAAGCGGAATACTGAAAACCTCCTCAGAACCTGAAACTTTAAATATTGTCTGTTCTTTTCCTGTTTCTATTGTTTCCCCCTGATAGAAAGCATCGGCGGACCAGCCAAATTTTTCCACAGTCTGAGTCAGATTAGCAGTTAAATCCTCCAGCAGCGGTTCCTCATTAGGAACCATCAAAAGTCCATCAGTTTTCAAGCCTTCTACAATTTCCATTTTGGCTGCTGCAATTCCCTCCCTTGAACCTAAATGTTCAATGTGAGCCTCTCCAATCATCGTAATCGCTGCAACATCCGGTTGCGCCAATTTGGACAGAAAACGAACTTCTCCGGCATGATCCATACCCATTTCCAGAATAAGTTTCTCAGTATCATCAGGCATATGGAGAATTGTATAGGGCAGTCCAATCTCATTATTGTAGTTTCCTTGTGTTTTGTAAGTCTGAAATTTCTGAGACAAAACTGCCTCTGTCATGTCTTTTGTTGTCGTCTTCCCATTGCTGCCGGTAATGCCGATAACTGAAGGCGCAAGCTTCTTTAAATAATATATTGCCAACTGCTGCATTGCTTCCAGTGTATCCGAAACTTCGATAATTCCAAGACCCTCAGGTGCTTTTTCATTACTGCTCCAAAATGCAGCAACAGCTCCATTGGCAACTGCCTGATCTGCAAATAAATGTCCATCATTAGTTCCTGAAAGCGGCACGAAAAGATTCCCTTCCTTAATCAGACGACTGTCAAACTCAATACCTGTTATCGGAAGATCTTCCCATTGCTGCCAGTTATTTTCCCCATGCGTTGCTTCAGCTATTTCCCAAAAACTAAGTTTCATCGGTCATTCTCCTTTTCTTTTATAAGAGAGTCTGAAAATCTAAGCTTCATACTCCGGCACAGCATATGAATCATTCTAAAAATCAGCATTTGCAAATTGTTTTTTCAAAAAAATAATACAAGGAGCCGCTTCAGCTCCTTGTACAGCCTTACTTTATAGATGCCAAACAGTTGCTGAAAGAGATCTGAACAGAAGGATTCAGCTTCAAGCACCGTGTAGCGATCATGCATCATCTACTCTGACAAGTCAATCGTAGTGATTTATGACAAATAAGAAGGGATTCATGAAAATGACAAGAAAGCTCATAGGCACTAAATGCTCTTCGAGGCCTCGCAAAAGTACCTGTGTATGACCTAAGCTGTGATATGTGTCCTACGAGGAAACATCTATTTTATATAAAATAGTGATTCTCAACAATTTTGACCTGTTATCAAAGAATCTGCTTCTGTTCCGCCATCTATTCGGATTTTTTTGAATGTCATTTGAATGTTATAAGTTTGGAGCTTCGTTATGGACCATACTCAATCAGTTTCCGTACAAGCTTTGATGCTGCTTATAACGATTCAAGGCCAGTTGAATCAGCTCTTCTATCAGATCACTGTATTTTAGTCCCATATTTTCCCATAGTAAAGGGTACATACTGAACTGCGTAAAGCCCGGCATCGTGTTCAGCTCATTAAGGAATAATTCATTTTTACTTGTTAAAAAGAAGTCACATCGGCTCAAACCGCTGCCGTCTAAAATTTGATAGGCCTTTTTCGCATACTTTTGTGCTTCCTGATGAACCTCATCCGGAATCTCTGCCGGAATCTGCATAGTTATTTTATTATCAATATATTTAGAATTATAATCGTAAAAATCAACGTCTTTTACGATTTCTCCTGCCATGGTTGTCCGTACATCTTCATTTCCTAAAATAGCCACTTCGATTTCTCTTGCCTCAATTCCCTGTTCAACAATAGCCCGAGAATCATACTTATACGCCTCTTTCAACGCATTTTGAAGTTCTACTCGGTTCTCCGCTTTAGAAATTCCCACGCTGGAACCCATATTTGCCGGTTTAATGAACATTGGATAAATCAGTGATCCTTCGCATTGTTCAAAAATATGTTTTGGATTCTCTTTCCATTGATTAGCCAGAACAGGCACAAATGGTACTTGAGGAATTCCTGCTGTCTGAAGAAGATATTTAGTCATAATTTTATCCATGGCAGTGGCGCTGGCTAAAACACCGGCACCGACATAAGGAATATCCATTGTTTCCAAAAATCCCTGAATCGTTCCATCCTCGCCGTTCGGTCCATGAAGTACCGGAAAGACAATACTGTCCTCTTCTTTAATATCACAGGGCATAATCACTTCTCCGGTAAAATTATCCTCTTCTGAGACACCTCCATGTGGGTTCCAAGACAGATGCAAGACTGCTTCGTCTTCAGGAGCTTCTGTTAAAAGCGGACCTTTTACCCATTGACCTTCCTTACTGATATAGACCAGCTGAACTTGATAATAATTATAATAAACTGCATTTAAAACAGAAAAAGCGGATAAAATAGATACATCGTGCTCTTCACTTTTTCCTCCGTATAACAATACAATCTTCAAATGCTTTTCCTCCTATTTTCCCATCTATTACTATGTATTCCATTAGCCAAATTCTTTTTCATTATTTTAGCATAAAAATGATTTTTGTAATAGAATCAATTCAAATTCATTACGCCAGCATTACAATTGCCGGCTAGATTGGTTTGGACTATTTGTCCAACTCTCTTCGAATAACTTCCCTCAGCTTTTCTCTAAATTTTTCCCGATCCTGTGCTGTAAAAGGCTTTGGTCCTTTTGTTCGACCTCCGCTTTTTCTAACTTTTGCACTAAAATACCGCTGTTCCAACAGCTGATCAATGGAATCAAGGGTATACTCCTTACCCAGCTGATGCAGAACCGCTGCACCTTTGGGAAGAGCCAGTGAGGCAAGTCCATAATCCTGAGTAACCAAAAGATCGCCTTTTTTAATGAGTTCAAGGATGCGATAATCTGCGGAATCAACACCTTTATCCACATATATAAATGAAACGCCTTTCGGATATTCCTTTTGAGAATAATGATCAATACTTGTTACAACCACTATTTCCAATTCTTTCGAAAGTCCGATAGAGATTGTATCTTCTTTTACCGGCGATCCATCTCCGTCAATGAATATCTTCATACTTCAGCCTCCTGTCTTCTTTCCTGCCTGAAACTATCTTACATACCAGGAAGGATGTCGTCTCAAGAAAATAGACACCTCTTCTGAAATCGCTTCTCTGACAATTTTATACAGCTCTGGATTTCGTATCTTCTGTCTGACTGTCCCTGCATATCTGGGCCGCTGCTTTATTTTAATAGAAAGTACAAAATCAAAACGTTCAGGAAAATTTTCAACCGTCATGATTTTCATCCGGCTGGTTTCTCCTAAAAACTGATTCATTCCGTCTACTGCTCCCTGAATAAATCCATCCAAATGTGTTCCCCCATCTGCAGGCAGGTGACTGTTGACAAAACTGTCTCTGATGCTTGCTGACGGATTCTTTGAAATAACTGCCTGAATCAAAACATCTTCTCTTGAGGTCCTTATAATTAAAGGTTTTCGGCCTCTAGTCAGACTGTTGTCTTTTTGAAAAATATATTCAACAAGCCCCTGCTGATAATGGAGTATATTTTTCTGATCTTTTCCATCTGTCAATGTAATCATTAAACCGCTGTGAAGCATTGCCAGCTGCTGACAACGATTAAATAGAATAAAGTAAGAAAATTGCTGTGTACCAAAATACGCCGGATTCGGTGTAAATGCCAATTCAAGTCGATATTCTTCTCCTTTGGAAGAAAGAGACGCCTCTTTTACTACTGCAGCCTGTTGATAAATACGAATCTCCCGCTTTTTTGGCGTCTGCATACTGATCCCCACCTGCTCAGAGAGTGCCAGCATGATTTGCAGGAACAGATACGGAGAAGAAGACTGTTCGTTTTTTTGTCCAAACAGCCACTTCCGCTTGCTGGAAAATGACAAAAGAATCTGTTCACCAGAAAGCTCGATCGCCAATTGCGACACTTCCGGTGCTCCTGCCATCCCCAATAAATAATCAAGGAGCTGAATCATCATGCTTTCCAAGCCGGAAAGACCAAGTGCACCAATATACATCCCCGGACGCTTGCGGATGTTGTCTATAACTTTTTCATTTTGCAAAGCAATCCAAAAATCTTCGGGCATCTTATTTCCTCCTGTATTACACTTTGAATCTATCTCTCTCATTATAATGAAAAAAGAACTGAAACGAAAGTAACTTATCAACTTTCGTTTCAGTCTATCAGTCTATCTTACTTATCGAATCAAATCAACTGCAGGATATTCCATCATATGTTCGACTTGCTTTCGGGTTGTCAGCGGAACATCCCCCTGAATAGTGTGGGCAAGCACTCCATTTGCAGTAGCGAATTCTACCGTCTTTGCCAACGGCCATTTTTCTGCGTAGCCAAGAAGCACTCCTGCGGCGTAGCCGTCACCTGCACCAATTCGATCCAGATTGATGATCTCTCTTGCTTCTGCCTGCTGATACTCGCCCTCTGAAAATAAAAATCCGGAAAGGTAAGACTTCTCATCTTTTCTAGTTCTAAAAGTTCCTGCAAATTGTTCAACAGCATATCGTTTCATAAATCTTCTGACTAGTTCCGGAAACTGTTCTGGAGACGGCAAATCCAAATCTACAGTCATTCCCAGCAAATCAGTCAGATCTCTCTGACTTCCGAACACAATATCACAATAAGGCAGCATTCGTTCATATTGTTCTCTCATAAATGCATTCTCATTATTTTGGTTCAAACTGGGGCGAAAGTTAAAATCAAAACAGATTTTTTTCCCCTGCGCATGTGCTTTTTCTGCTAGAGAAAAAGCTGCAGCTCTTGTTTGATCCGTTAAGCTCAAAGAAATGCCGCAAATGTGAACCAAATCCGTATCTTCCAGAAACTCCTCAAACGGATAAGCGAAATCATCACTGACACCAAAAGAACTGCTGTGTCGATTTTGATAGGTCACTTGTGTTGCACGCGGTCCAAAGCCCATTTCTGCAAAATAGGAACCGATATGATTGCCGCATTGACCAATCCATCTATCACTGATTCCCAACTGACGCATACTTGCTTTTGCCGCTTCACCCAAACGGTTATCCGGAAGATTAGTAATCAGACTCGTTTTACAGCCAAAATGGGCAAGGTTGCTTAAAATATTTACACCGCTTCCTGTAAAGTCCATTCTCAGTTCTTTTGTCTGCTCCAGCATTAAATATTCGGGCGGAGTCAAACGCATCATCACTTCTCCAAAAGCTGAAATTTTCATTGTCTTGTCCTGCCTGTCCATTTATTTAAAATTAGATTTTATGTTTATTTTAAAGTATTCTTCATCATTTGCAGCAGTAAACGTACATCTTCCGGTTTTGTATCCCCGGTTTCCTTATCAATAATTGAGCTGTAAACATGCGGAATAATTTTCTTAACACCAGCATCTACTGCAATTTGGACGATTTCTTCAAAGTTTTTCAAGTCGATTCCTCCGGTTGGTTCCAGATAGAAATCATATTTTGCACAGGCTTCTGCAACTGCTTTATATTCTTCTTTATGTGCCAGCCCTTTCATAGGAAAATACTTGATTGAGCTGCCGCCCATATCCTGCAAAAGTTTGATGGCTGTTTCAATCTGAACTTCTCCTGCAGGCGCCTGTGAGCTTAGGGGACCTGTTGCGATATTAACATAGCCTACTTTTCCTGTGGGTGAAACCAATCCATTAATCACGGTATCATTTTGTCCAAGCAGTGCCCGGGAAGTCCCAACTCCGGTAAATACCTGATTGACATGCTGAGGCTGTAAATCTTTGGAAATACGTGAAACCATCTGACTTTGATTCGGGTCTCCTGCGCCAAGTCCCACAGAAAGCGCGTTATTTGTTGCATCTGCGTATTTTTTCATATCCTCAATTGCAGCTTCATCTGTTGCATAGTTTTTAGACAGTACACCAAGAATAACGTGTCCCTCGGCTGCTTCATAACAGGCCTTTGCATTTTCTACTGAGTTTGCTAAAACATTTAAACATAAACGATCTTCTAAATAATTTGGTGTTAATGACATTTTGTAAACCCCTTCTGTATATAATTTAATACGATATTCTTCATAATAACATAGCTAAAGCCGTTTTTATTTCATAATTTCTGTCAGGCGGACAGTGATCTTATCCATTTCTTCCTTATTAACAGAACGGATATCAAACTCAATGATTCCGTTATTTGCCTGATATTCTCTAGTGTAGATTGCCGGATTCTCTGTCTTCAGCTCACGAATCACTTCTTTGGCCGTTTTATTTCCAGAAACTTTTATGCTTGCTCGATAGATATCTCTCCCTGCACTGTCCTGTACAACTTTTGCATCTATATTGGAAATATTATTCAAATCAGTGATAAAAGGAGCCAGACGATCCTTCATCGAATCACCGGATTCACTGCCGTTCTTCAAATAGTCTTCCACAGCCTGAGTAAACCCTAGAATGTTGTCCTTGCCGATTTTCATTGCGCGGCCAATCCCTTTTCCTTGAAGACGAATCCATTCAATGTATTCTTTTTTTCCGACAACCATTCCGGCACTTGGACCTTCAATCGCTTTCGCCCCGCTGTAAATAACCAGATCAGCTCCTGCCTCGATATATTTAAACAAATCTTCTTCTGCAGCAGCATCAACAATCAGCGGCAATTGATGTTTATGGGCAATCTCTGCTGCTTCAGCCGGACTTAGCATGCTTTTTTGAACTGTATGGTGACTTTTAATATATAAGACAGCTGCCGTCTCTTCAGTAATCATCATTTCAATATGTTCCGGTGTACACATATTTGCATACCCAGCTTCAACCAGCTCACCGCCTCCCTGAGCAATCATCACTTCAACAGGTGTTCCATAATCGACATTATGCCCTTTCGGAATAATAATTTCCCGTCGGCTGATACGATCTGTATAAGGATGGTACGCATGATAAATGGAACCTTGACCAATCAGAGCCGACACACTTTGAGCAATCCCCGCAGAGGCAGAGGAAACAATTTGAGCATCTTCAACCTTCAGCAACTCAGCAAGATAGCTCCCTGTTTGAATACTTAATTCGCTCATTTCAAAGAAGTGCTCTCCGCCAAATTTCTGAGCTGCCAAAACATTTTCAGATACCTTTGAAACTCCAAGGACAGTCATTCGTCCGGAAGCATTGATCACTTCTTTTAGATTAAACTTTTCATAACTGATTGTCATAAACAACACCTCCGATAATTGTTTTTACAGGTTTAATCAGCTCTGCTGCTTCTCTGGTAAAGCCATTTGAGTCTGTCAGTAATTTGCTGCCTTCTTCTATAGTAAAAATGGTAAGATCAGCATCGTAACCAGTTACCAAATGACCTTTTCTTTTCAGATGGAAGCTCTCAGCTGGGGCTGCCGTCACTTTATTAATAATCTCCGACCACTCATAACCTGCAACACGCAGTTTTTCCATTGTTGTGGCCAGATCGTAAACCGGTCCGTTTTCCCTATTGCGGATGTAAATATCTGTACTGATAGTTTTTGCCTTTATTCCTTCTTTAAGTGCTGTTTCAGCAACAGTAAAATTAAAGCTGTCAGTTCCGTGACCAATATCAAAAACGATCCCTTTATTATACGCTGCTGTGGCAAAATCTTTTATCTTGCCCTTTTCTGAATCCAAAATACCGTTGGCTTTTCCATTAAAACAATGCGTTAGAATATCGCCGGCAGACATATGCTCCAGAATATCATCCAATTCAGGAGGGGCAGAACCGATATGAACCATTAACGGTACATTATTATTCTCTTTCTGGATTTCCTTTGCAAGCTCAAGCGGCTTGATTCCATTCTCACCAATCACCGTTTTGCTCATTCGAGCTTTTATACCAATCACAAAATCAGACAGATCAGTTAATGTTTTCTTTACCAGCTCTTTCTGAATCTTTGTAAGATCTGCCAGCTCATCCTGTTCGACAATTCCCCATTTGGATATGTTTACAAGTGCGTAAACATTGGTTTTTGCCTGAACAGCTAAATCATGAAATTCATGAATGTTTTCTGCACCGGTTGTTCCGGCATCGATCACAGTAGTTACACCCTTTTTCACTCCGATTTCATCTGGAAAGTCATAATACAGTGTCATTTTTTCAAAGCAATGGACATGATCATCGATCCAGCCGGGAGAAATAAAAGACTCTCCTTTTAAATCAATCTGTTCCTTACTTTTACCCTCAACAAAAACACCGGTTTCAGCGATCTTTCCGTCAAGTATTGCAATATCAATTGTTTGTCCACCAATTAATTTTCCATTTTTTATCAGTAAATCATAGACCATATAGTCCCCCTACTTTTCTTTTAATCTAAATTTTGTCCAAGGCTTTATATAGTCCAGCAAGACCTGTTCCTCGGCAATGATACTGCCGACCTTGTTCTTTCTTGTATCTTTATGCGGCTGCAATACAAGCTGCAGCTCATTCTTGTATTTTCCAAATGCATCATTTCCGATAACAATATCGCCAACGCTGAATTCCTGATTATTATCATGCGCAGAATTCTTTTCCTGACTGTATTTCTTACGAACTTCTGTCGAGCGAGCCATCAGCACTGTGATATCTCCTCGGCGAAAATGCTGTTCATCCAATACAATTGTTTTTTCTACAGGATTCACGGCATCTGTAAACTCAACACGTAATTCCAGCTGATAGCGATTCAAATTGCCTAATACTTCGAGCTCTTCATCTGATGCATAGGCATTTCCTATGATAACATCATCAATCAGCCCTGTAGCAAATAAGTGCTTGGCCTGAACCTCCACCGGCAAATGACGGTGACTCTCAAGTGTTGGCAAGCCATCATTGATATCCCACGGTCCAATGCTCCCTGACTGAGAAGTAATAAAGGCTGCAGTACGAATGCCCTTTTCTTTAAAACGTATACTGCATTTTTCAAAGAAATCATAAGGCAGAGCTGTACCTTCCTGAGGATAAAAATTATGACAGCCGTACAAAAAGGGCTTATTTGCTTCATAGGTCAAAATATTATCCAAGTAGGCAACATCATTACTCATATTCAATTCTATCGCCAAATTATATGGATTGAAAGTTAGTTTCGCTTCTTTATTTCCATCAAAGCCAACATCCAGACGGATTCCGTCTGCTCCAAGCTCATGGAAAAAGGATAAATCATCATAAGAGATTTCCAGCTCATCAAATAAAGAGGGAACAACATCCAGTATGGTCTCAAAGCCAAGCTTTTTCGCATAACTGATTAAATGCTGAAACTTTTGTTTGACTGTGTCTTTCCCATCCGTTACCTCCAGCATACTCATAAAAATTCTGGTAAATCCATATTCTGCTGCTTTCTTTAAATAAGCTTTATCCTGTTCCATATCACTATGATTCGGATATACTGAAACTCCCAGTGCTCTTTTCATATTCTTTTGCCACGCTCCATCTTGTCAAATTTATCTCGATTTTTCCATGATACCAAAGATCCAAAGAAAATAGTGGTCGTTCCTACAATCAATATCGGCTGTCCTGCTATAATACCCAGAACAATTGCCAAAGAAATTCCGCCTATTGAATACAAGCAAAGTGTTCTCAATCGGACACTTGTCAGTTTTTCAGGCAGTAGCTTTTTCTCCAGCACAGCCTGTACAATAACAAAAAAAAGAATGAACCATACCCACATCGCTTACTCCTCCTATAGCAGTGTTTGTTAGCGCCTTTTATCTAAAATGAAAGAGAGATGAGCCCGGAACATATGCACGTACCAGGCTCATTTACTATCTCTATAACAGAATAATGGACGTTGCTGAAACATCGAGTCTACAAAAGACTGTCATAACCTTATTCTGCCCGCTTCCCTTTTTACAAATTCTTTTTATACTGCTTCTGCTGCTTCTTCCAGTTCCAATTCTTTATCAAGCTGCTGCTTTTCATAAACTTTAAAGAATGGATAGTAGATAGCCAGTGTAATGACAAAGTTGATACAAACCAGAATCGCTGACATGACACTGTAATCTGTACTCAGCCATGCAGCAATTGGTGCCGGTAAAGTAAAGGCCAGACGAACAGCCATCATTGGAACGACGTTCGTAATTGTTAAAAAGTAAGATAATGTAGTTGTTACCAATGGAGCCACAATAAACGGTATCCCGATAATTGGATTCATTACAATCGGCGTCCCGAAAATAACTGGTTCATTGATGTTGAAAATTCCTGGAAGCAGGGATAGTCGGCCCAAGCTTTTTAGGTACTCTGATTTTGAAAAGACCATTAAAAGAACTAACGCCAGTGTCGTTCCCGCACCGCCAATCCAAACGAACCATTGTAAAAACTGTTCCGTAAAGATATTAGGCAGTTCATCTGCACTTATACCATTTAGAAATGCCTCATTATTTTCAACAATTGACATATCCCAGAATGGGCGGATAACCGGTCCCATAATTGCCGGACCATGAATCCCAAGAACCCAGAAGAAACAGATTAGGAAAACTGTTAGAAGTCCTCCGAACAAACTGTTTCCTGCCAGAATACCTTTTAACGGCATCAGCAGATTACTTAAGAATCCGTTTAAGTCAAAGCCGATAATATGGCGCAGTCCCCAGAACAACAACAAGATAACAGTGCCTGGAATTAACGCTACAAATGAATTTGATACTTCCGGCGGTACACCCTCAGGCATTTTAATCGTAATATCTCTTGAAACAAAGAAGCGGTAAATTTCCACCGTCAGCAACGCTGCAACAATTGCTCCAAACAGAGAAGCTGCTCCCATGTTTGCCAAATTAATGTAACGACCGGCATTAATGACATCTGGAACATCCTCAAACACTCTTGTTGGAGGAGCAGCCGTCACCAAGAAAGCAACCAATGCCAAAATGCCGCACATCAGTGAGTCAAGTTTATAACTTTGCGCTAAAGAAGATGCAATCCCAAAAGTAGCATATAGAGCCAGAATTCCCATAGTATATCGGGAAGGAATATCCATTACAGCTGAATAAGGTGCAATAAATTCCATGTACGAATCAATAGGAATATTTTGAAACAGCGTAAAAAACGACCCCACGATTGTTAAAGGCATTGTTGCAATCAACCCTTTTCTAATTGCCACCATGTGCTTTTGCGAGCCAAATTTATTGGCTACAGGCATCAGGTGCTGTTCCATCCACAATACAAATCCATTCATTTTAAACTTCCTCCGTTCAATTAAAGATTATAACGTTATTATAAATCATTGCGGATTTATAATAACATAGTTCTATACTAATGTAAACGGATTTTTCACTATTTTATGAATAGAGTTTCTACTTATTACTACGGCAATTCTACTGGAAAGAATGCTCCGAAAATCATCGCTCCAAGTATTGCCCCGCCTGCAATCGGTTTTTTCCATGCATAGAAAATCAATGCACCGATCGTCGAACCGATACCAATGGGGATTGAAGCACCAGCTGCACTTAAAATGATTAGCGGACCAAGGAAGCGGCCAGCCGCATTTCCTGCTCCCATCATAATATCTGCTCCAAATGTGGAATTCGCCTGATTAATCGTAAATTTACGAATCAGAATAATAACACCGCCAACTAATAGTCCCAGCACAGCTCCGGTAATCAAGGACAACGCAAAATTATCAATCGGCGCTGTAATATTCATACTCAATAAAATAGCTGGTACGCCAATACCAATTCCTGTCAGAATTGAACCGCCCAAATCTAAAATCCCTACCAGCGAGCCTTCCAAAATACGTGCAAACAGGAAGCTGGCTCCAAACGCTGCCGCAGCTCCATAAGAATCTCCGTCAAGCCCAGCCTTCAGCATTGCCACGATCGATACTTCATTAAAAGCCCCTACACCATGGACCACATACATATGTGTACCTGCAAATACTGCAGCTGCCATCAAACCAACTAAAATCGGAAAAGACCAGTCAGCATACCAGAAGCTTTTTGCTTTCAATGATTCTTGAATCTCTATCTCTTCCTGAGACCATTCTTGTTTCTCTTTTACATCCATACCTTGCTTCCCCCTTACTTAAATCAGTTTATTTTACAGTAAATACATCATGCAGATTATTCAGCCAGTTTGGTACTTCCAGCTTAAAGCTCTCAATCATCTGCATATCAAATCCACGGAAAAAGCCGCTGAAAATAAACAGGAGAATAATTGCAGCCATCATAGCTTTCGTCATCTTGGACCAGCCCAGCTCATCGACGCCTTTACCAATTAGAATTCCCAGAACTACACCGGGCACTGCATTTCCCATAACCAGCTGAGAAAGTCCGCCAAATAATGTTCCCCAAAAACCTGTACGTTTACCTGCATCTAAAGCTGCCAGCCAAAACAATACCGGCATCACTGTATTTATTAAAATAGTTGCAGCCGGAACCAGAACAGCCACTGCGGTTACTTGAAGAGATGGCGGTATAGCTGCAGCTGTACTGTTTAAAAAAGCTACAGTTATAATTCCCGCAATCATTCCTGTAATCCCCATTTTTTTAGGATCATGCATCGTTTTTGTGACATCTTTATCTTTGACCAATAATGCAGCAGCTGCCCAGTTCGGAATGATTCGATGTGTGACATCCTGAGTAAATGCACCTGCCCCCACAGCAGAAGCCCACGCATTAAAGAAAAAGCCCAACCCAAAAGAAAAATGGGAAGCTGGATCTCCCTCTGCTGCATTCATTTCTCCTAATGTTCTAAATGCACCCAACCCCTGAGTTTGAGGAGCATGAAACATTCTCGCCGCTCCGGTCCCAGCCGCAAAGCCAAGTAACCCGCCAATAATAACTGATTTAAATAGAATAATAATTAAATCCACTTACCTGTTCCTCCTGCCCTAATTAAATTTTCCTTGATGTAAACGGAATCGTTACACCATTCGGATCTTCTGAATCCACTTTTGTAAAAACGATATCAGCTGCTTCAATCAAACTGATTTCTACCTCAACCATTAACTCTACTTCATAATTTGTTCGTTTTCTCGGAAAGAAGAAGAACAGAAATCGTTCAGTGTACTCTTTCTCTTTTGCAAACAGAACAGCAATATTTGTCGGTTCGATTCGAATCAGTACATCTTCTGAATCTTTAAGAACTTTTTTCGAAACACTGCTCAATGCACTGGCAAATGCGGTGACTTTACTGTCTCCTTTTCCTGTTACCTGTACGATCTGTGACATCTTTTTAGTTAGTCCCATTCCTCTTCCTCCTCGTGCATTTTTTAGACATCTGATATACATTTAATCTGCTTCTGTATTAAGCATTCATTGCTATTCTCCATGTTTCTTAATGAATGCTTCTGTCAGTCTTTTCCCAAGTTCTTCCTGATCCATGAATCCAAAACCAAGAACTGTTTTCCCATCATTGATTGCTGTAATCCCCTCCTCAATCGAACGCATCCCATGTCGCTCCGGATAGCCATATTTCGTTGCCGCAGTTAAAGCTCCTGCCCCGCCGCTCCCACAAAAGGAAATACCCATATCCGCATTTTCCTGCTGCATCACATCACCTAAACGCATATCTGCACCCATTCCCGGTACAACTACCGCACGTCCGCCGGCAGCTTCGACACCTTTCGCTACATTTTGTCCTTTTCCTAAACGATCTGCAATTACTACTGTTATCATCCTATTTCCTCCTAAAATTATTAGATTTACTCAACTGAATTTTGTTTAGCTGTTTCAAAATGAATGGATAAAACATACATTTCATCAATCATCAGATTCCCAATACTTTTTACCAGCTCACCAGCTATAGACAGTGCTTCACTCGATACTTCCGCAAACAGCTCCGGATCAATACCTGTCATTTTCTCACCTGCTTTCGAACGCTTAATCATTTCATTTATGTGATTGATTAAAACCGTCCACTGTAAATCGGTGGGAACAATCCCGTTCGCTTCCAGAAGCTGATTTGCCTGTTCAATCATTTCAGTCAGTTCCGCCTGATATTCAGAATCATTGATGATTTTTTTTGCCTCTTCAGTTAAATTCATAGCCTCACACCCTTTTCATTGATATCTTTTACTTAATTTCTGTTTATGAATTGGCTTCCTTCCCTGACTCAATAATTGCCGCTTCTGGAGTGTTTCTCTTGTGAATCACCCCAGATTCTCTTTAATATAGTTTAATAAAGCAACGATCTCTGCCTGATTAACAGTTAAATTGTTTTTGGCAAATATTTGTTCAATTTTTTCTACCAATACTTTCCTTTCCATCAATTTTTCTTTCATGCTGTACCTGCCATTCTCATACTGCCCGTCAAACATTATTCTGTGAACCATCAACAGCACATGAAGCAAAAAAGCTTCTCTGTATTCCTCATTCAGACTTTCTGAAAAAGCTGTCAGCAGCTCTTCATAAATAATGTATCCTGTCATCAAAAGCTCTCTGCTTTCAGCCTCAATTCCCTTTCTTTCTTTCAAGGGACGGCGCGGCGTCAGCCTAGGAATACTTCCATCACGAACACTGGTCAAAATTTTATTTACCTGTTCCTGAATTAGCTGGATATCTCCTTCAGTCGGTAAAGGGTTCACTTTAATAAAAGGGTGATTCATTCCCTCAATCGGAAAAATACTAAGAATCAGGTCAGGATTCTTTTCTTCAATCAATTCTGCAGCATTGAGTACTGAGGCAAATCCGGCTATCTCAACATTCGACACTTCCTCCAGAATTTTCTGTTCAATCAGGCTGGTAACACCTAGCCCCGTTGAACAAACATAAACAATCCTCACAGTGTTCACTTCATGCTGATTTTTTTCATAGGCAACCAGAAAATGCAATGCAATATAAGCAATAAATGATTCATTAATAAAATGAACGGCGTTCTCAATAGTACGATTACTTCCACATTCGATTGCAGCAAAAAGCTGCGGATATTTTGTCTTGATATCATCAACAAAAGGATTGTACTCATTGATAAACTGATGCTTCTTTGTTAAACGCAAAGACAGATGTGCAAATAAATTCGTAAAAAGCTGGCGATCTCTAAAAAAAGGAAAGTTGATTTCATTAGAAACATTTTTAATTAATTCTTCAGTCAGTTTCGCTATATCCTGATTTTTGTCAGAAATAAACACATCACTGTATATATATAAGTATTCGTCAGCAAGCAGAGGCAGTTCATAATATTCAAATACTTTATCCATCAGCAAAAATGGCAGATCCTGTTTTTTCAGAAGCTCCTTTTGGTTTGATAAAATCTTATAGCCATTCATGGTGTGATTCAGCTGCATTCGTGAAGCTGCAATTGAAACACGTAATGTAATTGACAGAAGCTCTGCATAATTGAAATGCTCAAATAGTGATGGGTCCAATAATTGAGCCATTTTACTCAATGCCACTTGATAAATATCCCGAAAAATTGCGTTTGTACCTACATGGACTTCCAGCTTTGATTTTTTATTTCCGGGTTGAACAAAGTGGCTCATAATTTGATAAATATCATATTCAGTAATTTCTTTCTGACTGATGTATTCCATTAGCAAACGGATTTTGCTTTCTTCTCCGCAAATTAGAAAGCCCAGACCGCTTTGCCGGTTCAATGTGATTCCATATTCATTAATAAAAGCCTCCAGCCGATCAAGATCTTTTAAAATCGTATTACGGCTGACTTGAAGTTCATCAGATAATTTCTGAGATGTTACGTAATCCTTTGACAAAATCAAGTAGAAAATCAGCTGATTCATCCTCAGCTCCTGATCAGGATATGTTTCAAATCGATCAACTTCAAGGATTTCATTTTTCAGTCTCAATAGTTTTGAATCAGGCAGGTCCAGCCATATTCCTTTATTCCTTCGTGCCTGCAGTATAATTCCGCGCTCCCAAAACCATTCACGGACTTTATCTAAATCATATTTGACTGTGCGGACACTAACCTTAAACTTCTCTGCCAGCTCCTTCGTGGTGATACTGTTTTCCATATCCAAAAGCAGCAGCAGCAGATTGATTTCTCGTTTTGATAAGTGCAGCGACATCTTTCACCACCTTCATTTCCTTCCCTTACATTTGCAACTATAGCCTGATTTTATTAGTGTAACAACACAAAAAAGTTGCACTTTTGTAAGTGCAACCTTAATCAGATATCTTTTTTATAACTCTAAATTTGAACTGTTTCTCTTGTCAGCCTCTTTCCACTGCTTTGTTAAAAGCTGGCATTGCAGGCTTTTTTATTTCCTTAAGTGCAAAACATCTTAAAAATAACAGAAGAAACATACCTGCACTTAACTTGAATTCTCCAATATTTTATGGAAATTTGCAAAAAAAAGAAGATTTTCATCTTCTTTTTATACAGTATTTATATGGTTATAAATAGATAACGACTTCTCCACAAAGACTTTATCCGACACACTACAAATGCGGTAGCTGATGAACAAGGGGTACCTTGAACCTCTGTGCCTCTGTTTTAACCAACCTCAAGCCGATGAATCGGAACAGTCAGAAACTGTCAGGTTGAGTCAACTCGTCGCATGAGGACTACTTTAGCACACTTTTGTCCTTAATTCAACCGGATTCCAAAAATCGAATGACTATTCTTTATTTAGAAAATCCTGTCCAAGTTTCTTAGCCGGAGTTACACAGCACTTTATCCTGAAACAAAATATGATAGACGCTTTACTCACGTATAAGATTTCATTTTCAGTCCCTTTCAGGTACTCTTATACTTCTGCTGCTTCATATCCGTTTTTTATTCAGTCCACCGGGTGTACATTTCTTCCACTAATTTCACCGTATCAAGAGTTATTTTCTTTGTCATAGCAGGACTTTCCAGAAGTCCTTTCTCCAAACAATCATTGACATGGTCTACTTCAAATGAAAATTCATTGTTAAATGTACTGGTTAGTTTTTCTGTTGTTCCATCTGCATAATGAATCATTCCCTGCTTTGCTTTCCAAAATGATGGAATCTCTATTTTTCCCTTTTCACCATAAATCGTCATCTCACTAGGTAAGTCAAGATTTACAGTTATAAATATACTGGCCAAAAGCTGATTTGAAAATTTTAACGAGAGGTCAAAACGTGCGTCTGTTTTTCCCGGCTCAATAGATGCCTGCCCGGTACAGCTCTCTATTGCTTCTCCCAGAATAAACTGAATATACTCAAGCGGGTAGCTTCCTGATCCATGTAATGCACCACCACCGGCATCCATTGAATGAAACCACTTCAGGTGATCAATATTCGGATAAGCAGTCACGGATCGAATATACAGAACTTTTCCAATTTTATTCTCTTGGACAGCAGCTTTAACTTTAGCAGTTACCGGCAGAAAAACAGCTTTTTGTGCCTCCATCAAAAAACAATTATTTTTTTCGGCCAACTCAAATAGCTCTTCTGCTTCACTGATACAAAGTGTAAAAGGCTTTTCCAGAAGCACATGCTTGTGGTTCTCCAAAGCCAGCCTGGCTGCTGAATAATGACCTTTGTTATATGTTGCGATGTAGACCACATCAATTTCTTTATCCCGGCAAAGTTCATCATAACTTCCATAGGCTTTTGGTATCCCAAGCTTTTCCGCTGCCTCTTTTGCTTTTGTCAAGTCTCTGGATGCAATTGCTGCTGCTTCTCCTTGTCTGCTTTCTCTGATCCCCTGAACAAACCGCGGAACAATCTGCGCAGTGCTTAAAATCCCATAGCGAATCTTTTTCAAATTAAACCCTCCTTATCTACTCTACTATACTGAGAAAAAATAAAATTTCAAATCCTGCAAAGCAAACCCTTAAAAATAAACAAACAAAATGGGTCTGCGACATTAGTATGCCCCAGACCCTTAAAACTGAATAAACAGTGTTCCAGAAGTAAAAGTCTCTTTTGGACCTGCGGTTACTTAAGACATAACATTTAGTGCCTATGAGCTATGATGAACAATACCTGCCTAATCACCAAAAATTTGTGGCGCATCAAGTAGGAAGGCGCATAGGAACGTGTTGTGTTGCCGCTGCAATTAATTGCCTCTCTTTCCGGAATGAATGATCGCTAATTCATTTGACTAGCGCACATATATCATTCCACTAAAAAAATCTGACAAAAGCGGAACTGACAACTCAAGGCATAGCAGCAGCACGTTCCTGCAAGCTGCTCTACGGTTCTCACTACACTACACTTTGTTTCGATCTCATCAATTTCTACATGGCAAAGCCACTAAGAATTGAAGGACTTCGTTTCGATCTCATCACTTTCTAAATGACAAAGTCATTAAGAATTGAAGAATTTCACTGCGATTGATTTGTCAGAGCAGATGATGCATGATACCTGCCCGATGCTAAAAGCTAGGCACTTCTGCCTCTGCAGTCAGCTATCTCATTGTATATGGAATAAATTCTGACAAATTTATCTCCATCAGAGCTTCGCATACCATCCTGCTAGCTTACTACTAGGCAAGCAGGACTGGCAGCTCAGGACAAATAAAGATTTGTCATAACCTCATCTTCCCCATTCTTCACACTTCATCATTCTATGTATCAGCTAAAGAGCCTATCGAATTCCTATGCTTATCTTCAGCGCCTGATTTACTTTTTCCATATCACCTTCTTGCAGTTTGCAGATCTTCTGCAAAATTCGTTCCTTATCCAGTGTCCGAATTTGTTCCAGTAAAACAAGCGAAGGAGTCAGTTCCTCTTCATGCGGAATGTTCACCTTAACCTGTGTCGGCTGCATTTTTTTTCTGATATTTCTTGTAATAGGCGCTACAATCAATGTTGGACTAAATAAATTTCCTTTATTATTTTGAATAATCAAAACCGGCCGGATTCCTCCTTGTTCAGATCCAACAACTGGTGACAGATTTGCGTAAAAAATTTCTCCCCTGCGTATCATTTCTTTTATCTCCCCCTTCCGAGGATAACATCTTTTTACAAATTATAACATGATTCGTACAGAAATGTTTTTCAAGATTTTAAAAGAATAAGCAAATATTTGATAATTTATAGTAGAATAACTGACATATTATCAAAAAAAAAAGAACTGCAAAAAAAACTTTCAATTCATGACCTTTTTTGACCTTTTTCCTGTTAAAGTTCAAGTTGAATAGATATTCAAAAGCTTTTATGATAAACTTATATTGTATTTCGGGGTCAGCTTCTGACCCTTATTTACTTTAGGGGGATGGTTAGAGAATCACCATTATTGATAGAAGGAGCGCTGTATGAATATCTATTCGATTAAAATTTCACCTAATCGACCTTTCAACAAGTCTGAATTGAACTACTTACTTGAAAGATGTACCATACTTTCCAAAAAGGCGGAAGCCTTAGACTACATTAAAAAATGTAGTTACACTTATGACCAGAATGCCGAATCATTCAACTTTGATTTTATCTGTATCCATGATGAAGCCTTCTCGCTCAATATTGTTAAAGACAATCGCTCAAATAATCATACATTTTCTATGCAAAATTATGAAAAATGGGCTGTCTTGAGAAAAGATTTTTTGAAGCAGCTTAAAATCATCGACGATATTCACACCGGCCTTCACAACTAAGACAGCACTGCTTGACAAAATGATGATTAGCTGAAAAAACGGGATTTTCAAATTGAAAATCCCGCTTTTTTTATCTTGTATGGTCAGCTTAATCCAAAATACTTTTTATTTTAGTCGTAATTAAATCAATTGCCACATGATTTTCTCCGCCTTCTGGAACAATTACATCGGCATATCTCTTTGTAGGTTCAATAAATTGATGGTACATCGGCTTTACTACGGTCAAGTACTGATCAATCACCGAATCCAGTGTCCGTCCTCGTTCTTCCATATCCCTTTTTATCCGCCGAATAATCCGAGTATCGTCATCTGTATCCACATACAGCTTGATATCCATTAGCTCCCGCAGTCTGGGATCTTCCAAAATCAGAATTCCTTCCAAAATAATCACGTCCTTCGGCTCCTGTATAACAGTCTCCGAACTTCTGGTATGAGCCACATAATCATAGACCGGTTTTTCTATAGGCTGGCAGTTCAACAGCTGCTTTAAGTGCTCAATCAATAAATCCGTATCAAATGCAAACGGATGGTCATAGTTGGTTGTTAATCTCTCCTCAAAGCTTAAATGGCTTTGATCTTTGTAGTAAGAATCATGCTCAAGCATCATGATGGAATGATCAGGAAAGTAATTGAAAATTGCTCGGCTGACACTTGTTTTGCCGCTCCCTGAGCCCCCGGTTACACCAATGATTATCGGTTGATTGTTTTTCATGCAGGAAAACCTCTTTCTTTTTCAGCTATAGTCATTGTCGTCCTTATCTATTATAATGAAAAGCGGAAAGAATGCCACAGAAAATATGAGCTTTTTTAGAATTCAATAAAAATTTACTGGAGGTAAAAATTTGAAGCTCGATAAAATAAAACTACTGACAGATGATCACTACAGATTACTCTTTAAAGCCGATCCATCCAAACGACTTATCGATGACTATACACAAAGGGGAACAGTATTTGCTGCTCTGAATCCTGAACTGGTTGGAATTATGGTCCTGCTGCCAACTCGTCCTGATACACTGGAACTGGTGAACATTGCAGTAGACGAAGCCTTTCAAAATCAAGGCTATGCACAAAAAATGATTGCCTTCGCATTTGACTATGCAAGAAAGCAGGGAATTAAGACGATGGAAGTAGGTACAGGAAGTACAGGATTCGCCCAACTTTATCTCTATCAGAAATGCGGATTTCGCATGACAGGCATAGATAAAGACTTTTTCATTCGCCATTATGATGAAGAAATTATTGACAATGGTCAAGTTCTGAATGATATGGTTCGTTTAAGTCTGGATTTATAAATAAAAAATTTTTAACAAATTTCTTTCAAAATAAACATACTAAGATTAGTGGTTTCTTAACCTTCTTTAACCTAATATCGAAAACAACTGATCCAGCTGTTGAATTTCATACGTAGGCTGAATTTCCTGTTTGCCTGCTTGTCTGGTTGGATTCAGCCAAACCGTTTGAATATTTGCCTGCTGTCCTCCGCCAATATCTGAATTAAGAGAATCACCAATAATGACCGTCTTTTCCTTATCAAAATCAGGGATTCGATCAAATACATAATCAAAATATTCTTTCATCGGCTTTTGATATCCAATTTCTTCAGAAACAAAGATATCCTGAAACAGCGGATAAAGATCAGCATCTTTCAATCGCTTGTATTGTGTTACAGCAATCCCGTTTGTGACCACATACAAATCATAATCTGGCTGTAATTTTTCTAAAATCTTCTTACTGTTTCCCAGAAGATCATGACCATCACTTAGGTGCTTCTGATATCTTGCACCCAGTGCTTTTCCATCAACCTTTTTCCCCAGCTGCTCAAACAATAAACCGAAGCGCGTTTCGCTGATGGTTTCTTTTGCAACTTTACCATGCTCGAAATCCTGCCACAACTGATGATTGATTGCCTGATAAGTCTGTTCAATTTCCTTCGTCAGTTCAAGCTGCTCTTCTGAAAACAACGTATACAGAGCACGCTTTTCTGTTGTCCGAAAATCCAATAATGTGTCATCTACGTCAAATAATAATGTCTTGTATTTCATCCTCACTACCCATTTCTATCTATATTTACCTTTTTTACAACAGGAAGCAGCTGCCTTATTTCTTCCTGATTTAACGACCGATAGTCTCCGCTCCTTAAATCATCCTCCAAAACAATCGGTCCTATGCTGATCCGCTTAAGATAGGTTACTTTTTTCCCAACGGACAGGAACATCTTTTTAACCTGATGAAACTTTCCCTCTTTGATATCCAGATAAGCCTTGCTTCTATCTGAAGAGCTAGTAAGAATGTCCAACTCAGCCGGAAGACACTGTACTCCGCCAATAAAAACGATTCCCTCTGAAAAACACCGGCAATCTTCTTCAGTCAGTTGGTCATTTACCGTAACAAGATATCGTTTTGTTACTTTCCTGCTGGGGTGAAGCAGCTGATACCCCAATTGTCCGTTGTCTGTAATCAAAACCAGTCCCTCGGTATCTCTATCCAACCTGCCAACTGGATAAAGACCAGGTTTTCGATCCTCTTCTCTGATAAGATCAATGACTGTTTGGTGTTCAGCATCCTTTACAGCTGTAACTGTTCCCTGCGGTTTGTTCAGCAGGAAGTAGGAATGCCCTGCACCTCTTATCCTTTTACCCGCCACTTTTATTTCATGGACAGTCGGATCAATATTTATATTTTCTTCTATTACTATCTGACCGTCAACGGTTACAGCTTTTCGCTGAAGTAATCGTCTGACGGACTTTTTAGAACCTATATTCTGCTGTTCCAAAAATTTATCTAAACGCATAACAGCTCCTTAACATAATAATCCTTAATTATACATTAAGATCTGTTCAATTCAAGCCAAAAATTTCACTTCCCTTGACTTAAAGTTAAAATCACGTTATGGTTAATAAGTAAAGTGAATCATAGGTTTCTCAAAAACAGCGTAATGACCTGGAAGAGAAAAGGTATCATAGGTGAAGTTCCAGGGCTGATTATGTTGTAATCAGTCCTTTTTTGTTCGTTGGAATTTCTTTATGTTGCATTTTGTTTAACCAAATAAATTCACTCACTATCAAAGGAGGAATTTAGGTTATGTCAGTTTCATTAGAAGTTCAGAAAAGAGCCGTCCGTCCCCGTTCACTTAGAAATGAGTTACGTCACTCAGGAAAAATTCCAGCAGTTGTTTATGGCTATCAGATCGAAAGCACTCCAATCACTGTAGATGAGAAAGAATTAACTAAGGTCTTACGCGATAATGGTGCCAACACAGTTATTGCATTGACTATTGATGGAAAAAAAGTAAATACCTTGGTGTATAAAACACAGCTTGATACATTTACAGGTAAGATTAAACACGTTGAATTTCTGGCAGTTAACATGACTGAAGAAACAGAAGTGGAAGCTGAAGTTGTTTTAGTGGGAGAAGCTAAAGGTGTGAAAGCCGGTGGAGCTCTTACTCAAAATCTGTATTCTGTTCTTGTATCCGCTACACCTGAAAATCTGCCTGAACGTGTAGAAGTTGATGTTGCCAAGTTGGCAATCGGTGATTCATTAACTGTTGCTGATCTTCCAAAAAATGATAAATTCACTATTGTAACTGATGGTGACGAACAAATTGTCAACATTACGGAAGCTCAGTCCAACGAAGAAGAAGAAACTCCAGGAGAAACTTCTGAACCAGAAGTGATCGGAGAAGAAAAAGAATAATAAAAATCCTTTTACACAACCCAATTTTTTATTACGGAAACAAAGGATTATTATCGGGGCTGTAACATTATGTTGCAGCCCCTAGTGTTCCAGACTTTATATACCTCTGTGATTAATTGCTTCTCTTTCTGGAATGAATGATTGCTAATTCATTTGACTATCGCACTCCTATCATTCCACTAAAAAATCTGACAAAAGTGGAACTGACAACTTGAGGCAAACAATGACTGCTCAGAGGCTCAAAACAGAGTCCTTCAATTCTTAATGGCTTTGCCATTTAGAGATTGTTGAAATTGAAACGAAGCTCAGCAAGAACTATAGACACAGAAAAAGAAGCACCCCATTCCAAACTTCCAGTTGTTTGCGCTATACTAATAGTAAGTGAAATGAAGGAGGGATTTCTATGTTTGAATCATTTGATACAAATCGCAGCCGTTATGCCTCTTTAGGCATTGTGACCACTCTTCCGGGAGAGCTGATAGATAGTATCTGGTTTATTATTGACCGTAATCTAAAAGGTGTGATTCCTTTAACAACTATGCTCACTTTTGATGTTCTGTCCAATAACGACAAGGTAACTCTCCACTTTTCACAAGAATTCAGCGATGTAGAAATGGCAGTTGATCTGGATTTTCCTTACTCTTCAAATTATCCTGAACGAGTTTTAGCAGTTGATGATGGACAAAGGGAAACAATATTACTGCCTACCGAGATTATTCATTAAAAAGCATATGTATAAACAGCTAAATGAAAAAAGACACAGAACGTTTTGGGGTCACTTCAAACCGTTCCTTGTGTCTTTTTTCATTTTTAGTTTCTTCAATCAGTCATTATTCCTCAACATAAGCCATACGATAAGAGATCGTCCGACCAAATGAAAATACCTGAAGATCTTTTAGTCGATCTGCTTTCAGATAACCAATCGCTCCCTGATACAGCGGAAGCACCGCAGCATCTTCCTCAACAAGCATTTTCTCCAGCTTCAGCAATTCCTGCCAGCGCTGTTCGGGTTCATTGGCAAGTGTGATTTGTGCATCATTCAATCCGGCATCATACGCTGAATTGTCGTATCCTGCTGTATTTAATCCGCTCTTTGAATCATAAAACTCCAAAAAGTTAATTGGGTCCGCATAATCTGGTGTCCATGTTCCAAATACCAAATCAAACTCGCTTTCTGTCTGAAGGTCCAATCTGTTTTGCAACGGTATAGATTTTAAGTTGATTGTCAAGCCAGAAAGATTCTGCTGCAGCTGTCCCTGTACAAATTCAATCGTTTTTTTAGCAATTGCCGAGTCAGCAGAAAGCAATTCCAGTTCAATCGTTTCTTTTCCAAGCTCTTTCTTCGCTTTTTCCCAGCTTTCCTTCGCCGCATCTAAATCATAGGGCAGCAAATCACCATTTTCGTTCCTGAAATCATCTCCATTTGCCGGATTTCTCGTAAAATCTTTGGGTACAAATCCATTTAAAGCAGTCGAGCCATCACCCAAAATATCTGCTGCAAAAGCCTCCTTGTCAATAGCCTGCAGGATTGCTTTACGAACATTCACATTCCCTGTTACTTCACGCTTGTGATTTGGACTCAGATAACCGACCAATGCTTTGGGAACAAAGTAGGCCTGAGGTGAATCCTTATATTGCAATGCATAGGTATCGGCCAATCCAGTATAATCCAAATCACCACTGTCGAATAAATTCGTTCCTGTCGCAATTTCCTTCACAACCTGTACATTGATTGCCTCAAGCTTTACTTTTTCCTGATCCCAGTAATTCGGATTTTTAGTCAGCTGCCAGCTTTCCGTTGTACCATCCCACCCGGAAATCAAGAACGGACCATTCCCTACAAAGTTATCTGAAGAAGTACCATAGGCAGTTCCTTTTTCATCTGCAAACTCTGCATTTTTCGGCATAAACGGTGTACCTGTCAAAACTTGAGACAAGTACGTAATCGGATATTCCAGCGTGAGCTCCAGGGTCTGATCATCCACAGCTTTTACACCAAAATCATCTAAAGTAAGTTCACCTTCACGAATCTTTCGTCCATTTTTAAATATATCCATCTGATTACTGCTGCTTGAGCCATACGCAGGATCAACAACATTTTTAAAAGAGTAGACAAAATCTTTTGCTGTGACCGGCTCCCCATTTGACCATTCAGCTTCCCTCAACTTAAATATATAAACAAGCCCATCTTCACTTACTGTCGGTTCTTCTGCTGCCATCGCCGGTTCCGGCTCCTGATCTTTGTTCAAACGATACAGCCCTTCAGCCAACTGCCCAATCATATCGGAACTGTAAACATCTGTATAATGAGCACTGTCTAAAGTTGATAATTCACCACCAGAAGCTACATTAATCACTTGCTCTGGTTCAGTCGTGCTTCCAGACTCACTTTTATTTTTAGCCCCTGAACTACAGGCACTAAGCAATAGTACAGCTGCTGCCATTAATAAACCAAATTTCTTCATTCTCTTTCCTCCTCCAAATAAATCCCGCTAAAAGTACAAAAAAAACTGCACATATACCTATTATATTCTATTTTACCTGAAAAAAATTATTTGCTTAATTTATATGCTTCATATTTTTTCCTTTTCACATTGACAGATTGTAATCCCGATGATAAAGTAAATAAAAACAAAGAACAGAAGAGTAGCTTTCGTCATTGTTCAAGAGAGTCTTTGGTTGGTGAAAAAAGGCACAAGACAAAGTGAACCACATCTGGGAGTTGGTTTGTTGAACTTCAGTAAACAAACCCGGGACGGCCCGTTACAGCATAGAGTCATAGACTTTCTAAGACTGTTATTGTGAGATAACAGTGAACAAAGGTGGAACCACGATATTTCGTCCTTTGGCATTTGATATGCCGAAGGACTTTTTTTTATTATCTAAAACTAATGAACAGAACGAGTAATTATTGCCCCCTTACTGACAGAGAATGCTTCAACCGCTGAAAGAAGCAGCAGAAAGACAATAATGAACACATCTGAAGAAGTCATTTTCTGAAGCTTTCAGTAAGAAAATGCGGCAGCTCACCGTTAACGAGGCAGCAGTCGGTTTATACAGCCAACTGCTCATGAGGCTTTTGTTGCAAGACAGAAGTAAAATGAGGTGGAACCACGATATTTTCGTCCTCTTGGCTCTTATGCCGGGAGGTTCTTTTTATTTGGTCGAGACTGTATTGTCTGATGGAAAGAGGAAAACACAACATTGTTTTTGGTTTTTAAAATGAGCGGCAAAACGGTTCATTTTTTAACATAGTCTTTATAAAGAAATTACTGGAGGTTGTATCATGGATTATGTAGGGGAAATTTTACCGGCTTTATTAAGCGGTGCTGGAATGACCATTAAGGTATTTATTTTTACTTTGCTTGGGTCAATTCCTTTGGGAATTATTGTTGCCTTTGGACTTCAAAGTCGATTTAAGCCACTGACTTATCTTATCAACGTGTATATTTGGCTGATGCGGGGAACACCATTGTTACTGCAGTTGATTTTTGTTTTTTACGGTTTGCCGTTAATTGGAATTGTTTTCGAACGATACGATGCAGCACTTTTTGCTTTTATATTAAATTATACTGCTTATTTTGCTGAAATTTTTCGTGGGGGTATCCAATCAATTCCTCAAGGGCAGTATGAGGCAGCTAAAGTGCTTCGTCTGACAAAACTGCAGACCATTCAAAAAATTATTCTGCCTCAGGTCGTTAAAATCGTCCTGCCTTCCATTGGCAATGAGGTCATCAACCTGGTGAAAGACACTTCACTGATTTATGTTATCGGACTGGGAGACCTGTTAAGAGCCGGAAAAATTGCAATGAGCAGAGATGTAACCATATTGCCGCTGGCTTTGGTCGGGGTCATTTATCTATTATTCACAGCTGTTCTGACGCTGCTGTCTAAAAAAATCGAAAAATACTATCAATATTACCGCTAAAGGGAGGAAAAGACATGCTGGTCATAAAAAATTTAACAAAACGATTTGATACTAAAATGATTATTGATCAATTATCTATAGAAATTCCGGATGGAGAAATTTTGACAATTGTCGGTCCTTCCGGTGGTGGAAAAACAACATTACTTCGTTGTCTTGCCGGTCTGGAAACCATTGATTCAGGAGAATTGTCTATTGATGGACAAACCTTTGATCCTGTTGCAATGGATAATGCAGATCAGGTTGTAGGTATTGTTTTTCAGGACTTTCAACTGTTTCCTCATCTTTCAGTACTTGATAATATCACATTAGCACCTGTCCTGTCGCTGAAACAACCCAAGGAAGAAAGCAGAGCCGAGGCACTGGAGCTGCTAAATAAATTTGGCCTTTCAGGAAAAGAGGAACTTTTCCCTTATCAGCTGTCTGGTGGTCAAAAGCAACGGGTAGCTTTGGCTCGAGCTCTTGCAATGAAACCCAAAGTCTTGGGATATGACGAGCCTACCAGCGCACTGGACCCTGAGCTGCGTCAGCAAGTGGAAGCAGTCATTTTAAGTTTGAAAGAACAGGGCATCACGCAAATCGTTGTGACTCACGATATGCAGTTTGCTGAAAATATTGCCGACCAGCTGTTAACGGTCGCCCCTGTTCAATAGGAGGAGAATTTTATGAAAAAGAACGTATATTGGCTGATCCCTAGTTTGCTGATTTTCTCCTTACTGATCGTCGGTTGCGGAAGAAAAAAGACTGACGGAGACCAATGGGAACGAATTAATCAGGAGAAACGGATCATTATAGGCTTGGATGATTCCTTCGTCCCTATGGGCTTTCAAAATAAAGCAGGAGAGATTATCGGCTTTGATGTTGATTTGGCAAAAGCCGTCTTTGCTTTGTATGATATTGAGATTGATTTTCAGCCAATCGACTGGTCAATGAAGGAAAACGAACTGCAAAATCAGACCATTGATTTAATTTGGAATGGCTACTCAAAAACAGCTGAACGAGAAGAAAAGGTGCTGTTCAGTAACGATTACATGAAGAATGAACAGGTTGTTGTATCATTGAAAAAGAACAATATCAACCAGTTTTCTGATATGAAAGATAAAATTTTAGGTGCTCAAAACGGCTCTTCCGGGTATCATGGCTTTGAAGAAGAGCCGGAGATCCTGAAAGATCTGGTAAAAGACCAGACAGCTGTTTTATATGATGGATTTAATGAGGCTTTCATGGATTTAAAATCCGGTCGTATTGACGGTCTCCTGATTGATCGGGTTTATGCCAACTATTACCTTTCACATGAAGAGAATCTTGCAAATTATTCCATCATTCCCGGAGCCTTCGAAAGCGAGACATTTGCTGTTGGTATACGCAAAACCGACCCGCAATTAGCTGAAAAAATTAACGAGGCTTTCAAAATACTGCGTGAAAATGGGACGCTCGCTGAAATATCTGAAACCTGGTTTGGTGAAGATGTTACTGAATAATAACTAATCTGAAAGTTGCTGAGCCGTTCAGCATCAAAAGACTGTGTAAGACTACAAAAGAAGGACAGAGTAAAATTTAATTTTATCTCTGCCTTTTTTTATATCTTTCATTTTCCCAACTTAGATTTCCTGTTTAAAAAAATCAGAATAGCTGCATGTTATCTTAGTGATTCGTTCATCTTTAATCACCAAAAAATCAGGAAACATTTTTTCTAAAAAGAAACGATCATGCGAAACAGCCAGTAATGTCCCAGTGAAGTCTTCTAGAATTTCTTCCACCTCTTCCCTTGTTTCAATATCCAGATGATTTGTCGGTTCATCCAGCAACAAAAAATTAATTTTCTGCTGCATCAGTTTTGCCAATTCGAGGCGGATTTTCTCTCCGCCGCTTAAAAACCGCAGTTGAGTCAGCACATCCTCCTTATAAAATGAATATCCAGCAAGCAGCCGCCTGCTCTCCTGTTCGTCCAAAGAACACTCATACATAAACTCCTGTAAGATGGACCGCTGTGGATAATCGTATTGAATAGCTTGGGGTAAATAGCCAATCTTCACATTACTTCCCAGTTTAAGCTCACCACTATCTAGAGATTCTTTTTCCAGAATCAGCTTCATCAATGTTGTTTTTCCGGCCCCGTTCTCACCGATTATCGCAACCCGCTCTTTCCAAAATAAAGAAAAACTGCTGTTCTTAAACAACACGCGATCATCATACTCCTTTTTAAGCCTTTCGCCAATAAGGACTTCTTTGCCTGAACGATCAGCCATGCGGAAAGAACCTTTCCCAAGTTTCTGGCTATCTCCTTTGGGTTTGGGTATTTTTTGAATTTTTTCCAGACGACGTTCCAACTCTTTTGCCTTTTTAAAGAACTTTTCGTTATCTCCTTCATGCCCCCATTGTCTGAATCTACGGATCGTCAGCTTTATCTTTTGAATTTCCTTTTGCTGCTCAGCGAAATCCTTCCTCAATTTTTCAATGCGCTCTTCTTTTTGTTCCTTATAAGCAGAGTAACTGCCTTTATAATTCCAACATTTACCATCCTCTATCTCAACGATTCTCTCAACCACTTGATTTAAAAACTGACGGTCATGTGAAACAATCAGACAAGTTCTCTTTTCATGAAGCAGATAACCTTCCAACCAGCTGATTCGCTGAATATCCAAATGATTCGTCGGTTCATCCAGCAGCAGCACTTCATGCTGCTGAAGAAGAATACGTGCCAGATTAATGATTGTCTGTTCCCCACCACTTAATGCATCAAAACTTTGATCCATAAGGTGAGCTACCTCCAATCCATTTGCAATCATCTCCAAACGATTCTCTACCTCGTAACCGCCTGCTGCTTCAAACAACTCCTGCTGTTTGCCATATTGTGAAAGCAGCTTCCCAAAATCAGCCTGCGGATCGGTCATTTTCTCTTCTAAATACTTCAGATGTTTTTGTATATGATTGACAGTCTCAAACGAATCAAGCAAGTATTCCCGAACCGGTTTTGGCTCAGCTTCAGGAAGTTGAGCCAGATAACCCACAGTTACATTTTTTTGAATACTGATCGTGCCTTTATCTGCAGCCTCCAATCCTGCAATCATTTTAAGAATAGTGGATTTTCCGGAACCATTTGTTCCCACTATTCCAATCCGTTCTCCTTTTTCAACTTTTAAACTCAGCTCTTCAAATAACGGATATGTGCTATAGTTTTTTTCTATTCCCTGTAGTTGTATTAACATCTATTGCCTCTTTCTGCCGCTCAGCATACTAAAAACAGATTTGTTCATATCAAAGAAAAAAGCCGCAGGAAAAACACCCATGGCTTTGTTTGTTATTTATTATCTTTAACATATCTGCGTAAATAAGCCTGAATGGTCTCTTTATTTAAATTTTTCTTCCATATTTAGACACACTTGTCCCTTGGAAGAAAAAATTGGAAATAATGTTATAGCAAAAATAAATAAATCCTAGAAAGTCAAAGACTTTGTATGTTATTTTTCCCATAACTGCCATCACGCCTATTCACCACCTTGTCTTTTTTTGTTATTGTATCATGATGCTGACGACACCGCAACCGCCTCTATTTATTTCCCTTCCTGTATCTGTTTAAGCGCTCTCCCAATGTTCCGGTATGCAGTTCAAACAAATGATTATCATAATCATAAAAATAAATAGACTGCCCCTCTTCCTTTATCCTATTTCGACCATCTTTGATCTCTAATCCAAGTGAAGAAATTTTGTCCCCATACTCAGCCAGTTTGTCCCTGTCAATTTTAAAAGCTACATGATTATACGTTTTTGACGGTAAGGACTCTCCTTCCATAACTGCGATCCACACCTCCCTGAACCAAAAAAAACTTTTCTCTTGATACAGAAAATACATCCTCTCCGCTTGAATAGATTTCTTCTGCAGCAAACACTTCTTTAAACAGCTTAGTTGTTCTTTCAATGTTTTTAACGATAAACGTGATATGACTTAATCCTTCCATAAAAAATCTCTGCTTTCAATAAAAAAATGGACCTCAGAAAGCGCATCATAAATATACACTCACGCTCTAAGGTCCAACCTTCAATCAGTTAATTTGCTACTATATTGACTAATTTATCTGGTACAACGATAATCTTTCGCACAGGCTTTCCTTCAATGAAGGACTGCACACTTTCTGAAGCAAGTGCCTGTTCTTCCAAAATTCCTCGATCAAGTCCCCGAGCAACTACCAGTTTTTCTCTGACTTTACCATTTACCTGAAGAACAATTTCCACTTCATCTTCAACCAATTGGCTTTCTTCATAGGTTGGCCAAGCAGCATAAGTCAGGCTTTCTTCATTTCCAAGAATTGACCACAGCTCTTCTCCAAGATGAGGAACAATCGGTGCAAGCAGCTGAACAAATCCTTCTATATATTCATAAGGCAGAACCTCTGCTTTATTTGCTTCATTTACAAAAACCATCAGTTGAGAAATCGCTGTATTAAAATGAAGCTGTTCATAGTCTTCTGTGACTTTTTTCACCGTTTGATGATAAACTTTTGTCAGTTTCTCATCGTTCATAGTAGTGATACGATCCCGCATTTTCCCTTTCTCATCAACAATCAGACGCCAAACGCGGTCGAGGAACTTCCTGCTTCCTTCCAAACCATTTTCACTCCAGGCAATCGCTGCTTCCAAAGGTCCCATAAACATCTCATACAGACGCAGCGTGTCGGCTCCGTATTTTTCAATCACCTCATCCGGATTCACCACATTTTTCAGTGATTTACTCATTTTGGCCGGAGCTTCTTCCAGCTCTTCCCCAGTTTCAATACTTACCCAGCCATTGTTCTCAGCTTTTTTAACCATATCTGTAGGTACCAGTGCACCTCGACTGTCACGGAAGCTTTGACCCAAAATCATTCCTTGATTGAACAGCTTTTGATACGGCTCTTTTGTCGGAACTACACCGATATCATACAGGAATTTGTGCCAGAAGCGTGCATACAGCAAATGCAGCACCGCATGTTCTGCTCCGCCAATATAAATATCCACCGGCAGCCAGCGCTTCAGTTTCTCAGGATCTGCAATAGCTGTTTTATTATGAGGATCAACATAGCGCAGATGATACCATGAGCTCCCTGCCCATTGAGGCATCGTATTTGTTTCCCGACGCCCCTTCATTCCTGTTTCAGGATCAACAACATTAATCCATTCTTCGATATTTGCCAGAGGTGATTCACCCGTTCCGCTCGGTTTGATATCATCCGTTTTAGGTAATGACAACGGCAATTCTGATTCAGGAACGGTCGTCGTCGTGCCATCTTCCCAGTGAATGATCGGGATTGGTTCACCCCAGTAACGCTGACGTGAAAACAGCCAGTCACGCAACCGATAGCTGATTTCCTTTTTACCGACACCCTGCTCTTCCAGCCAGTCGTTCATTTTTACAATCGCTTCTTCTTTATTCAATCCATCAAGAAACCCTGAATTAATATGGAGCCCATCGCCTGTATAAGCTTCTTCAGCTGTATTTCCACCAGCAACAACCGGAGTAATTTCCAATCCAAATGTTTTGGCAAATTCATAATCCCGTTCATCATGAGCAGGGACAGCCATAATTGCACCTGTTCCATAAGAAGAAAGAACATAGTCTGCAATCCAGATCGGTATTTTTGTCCCATTTGCTGGATTGATTGCATACGCACCAGTGAACACACCCGTTTTTTCTTTTGCCAGATCTGTTCGGTTCAGCTCTGATTTCTTTGCGGCTTCTGCAATATATGCTTCTACCTCTGAGCGTTGTTCATCTGTTGTTACTTCCTGTACAAGTGCCAGTTCAGGTGCAAGCACACTGTAAGTCGCTCCAAAAAGTGTATCCGGACGAGTTGTAAATACCGTAAACTCTTTATCTGTGTCTGCAATCTTAAACGTAACATTAGCACCTTCTGAACGGCCAATCCAGTTCCTCTGCATTTCCTTAATATTTTCAGGCCAGTCAACCAGCTCAAGGTCGTCCAATAGACGATCCGCATAATCAGTTATTTTCAGCATCCATTGACGCATAGGCTTACGGACAACATCATAACCGCCGCGTTCGCTTTTCCCATCTATCACTTCCTCATTGGAAATCACAGTTCCCAGCTCAGGTACCCAGTTAACCGCCACTTCAGCTTCGTATGCCAGTCCATGTTCATACAGCTTGGTAAAAATCCATTGTGTCCACTTGTAATATTCAGGATCTGTCGTATTAATTTCACGATTCCAGTCATAGCTGAATCCCAGAGAATTAATTTGGCGTTTAAACGTTTCGATATTTTTCTTTGTAAATTCTGCTGGATCATTTCCAGTATCCAAAGCATATTGTTCTGCCGGAAGCCCAAAAGCATCCCATCCCATTGGATGCAAAACATTGTAGCCCTGACTTCGTTTCATTCTGGATATAATATCTGTTGCTGTATAGCCTTCCGGATGACCGACATGAAGTCCTTGACCGGACGGATAGGGGAACATATCCAGTGCATAAAATTTCTTTTGATCCGGATCATCATGTGTATTGAACAAATTATTTTTGGCCCAGTACTTTTGCCATTTCTTCTCTATTTTCTTGTGGTCGTAGTTCATTTTTCTCCTCCTGATTCATTAATTACTGTATTCGCTGCTACAAGTTTCGGCAATACAACACCTTAATAAAAAAAACGCCCTACAGGAAAACTTTCCCATAGGACGTTGAATACAACGTGGTACCACCTAAATTTATTTGCTGCTTGCACAGACAAATCTTCAGCGCTCTATCGGCCGCCGCCGTTCTTATCTACTGTTCAATTCAACAAGAATCAGCTACAAGGCGAGTTCAAAAGCTTCTGTGCGTATTTTCACCAGCCATACGCTCTCTAAAACAGAGTTCTTTCTACTACTCCTTATCATTGCTGTAGTTATATATGACGTTATACTAACAAATTTCCTTGCGCATTTCAATCCTTTTACGCAACTTTCAACTGCTGTCCAATATAAATTATATCTCCGGTTAAATTATTCAGCTGTTTAATTTTTTGAATTGTTGTAGAGTACTGGTTAGCAAGCTCCCATAATGTATCGCCGCTTTTCACCAGATGTGTCTTGCTGCTTGAGCTGTTGGAATTATTGGTACTGCCGGTACTGCCGGAGCTGCCTCCGCTGGATGCCCCGCTGCCTTTTTTCACAATCAAACGTTGACCAGGATAAATCAGATCACCGCTGATATTGTTCCAGCTTCTAAGATTCGCTATACTCACTCCGTTGCTGTTAGCAATTACCCACAGGCTGTCACCAGATTTCACGGTATAATACGTATCCGTTGTCGTTCCAGTACTGCCTGAATTATTATTGTTTGAAGAACTGCCGCCGGTATTGGTATTTCCTGTGCTGCCGCCTTTTTTTACAATCAAGCGTTGACCGGGATAAATCAGGTCGCCGCTGATATTGTTCCAGCTTCTAAGATTCGCTATACTCACTCCGTTGCTGTTAGCAATTACCCACAGGCTGTCACCAGATTTCACGGTATAATACGTATCTGTTGTCGTTCCAGTATTGCCTGAATTATTATTGTCTGAAGAACTTTCCCCTGTACTTCCTGTGCCTCCATCTGAGGAAGTACTGCTGCCTCTCTTCACAATCAGTCGTTGACCAGGATAAATCAGGTCGCCGCTAATATTGTTCCAGCTTCTAAGATTCGCTATACTCACTCCGTTGCTGTTAGCAATTACCCACAGACTATCACCAGACTTCACGGTATAATACGTATTTGTTGTTGTTCCGGTATTATCAGAATTATTGTTGTTATTGTCGGAGGATGAGCCGCCGGTATCCCCAGTACTCCCTCCGGAAGATGTCCCGCTACCTTTTTGCACAACCAGCTTTTGTCCAATATAAATAGTGTCGCCGAATAAATTATTCCAGTTTTTAATATTGGTAATAGTCGTTCCATATTTGCTGGCGAGTGCCCACAAGCTGTCTCCGGAGACAACGGTGTGAATCACATCCTTATTGTTTGACGAAGAACCGCCGCCAGTTCCTGTTCCATCGGTACTACTGTCTGTGTTTCCTCCAGTATTCCCATCGGTTGACGGTGTGTCGTACTGAGTCAGATTATTGGCCTCAATCAGAGTATTTAATTTTGCACCATATGCTGGATCAGTTGCATAACGTCCTGTCAGCCATGCTGTTGCATCCCTGTAAGAACTTGTATTACTTTTCCAAGCGCCGGAATAATAATATACGCCGGACTGAAATGATGTATTTCTTAAAACATAGGCATTATCATGAAAAGATTCCGTAAATGATGGATATTTACGAAACGCTTCATTTTTAGCGACCCATTCCCCATTCAAATATTCCCAGGTATTCATGTATACTGATTGACCATTATAGCTTCCTTTAATCCCAAACAAATTATAATACGGTGCCTGAGCTAACGAGCTCGCCCCTGAACCACTTTCAAGAATAGCCTGAGCAATCATTACCGAGGTATATAAGTCATTTGCTGCTGCAACGGTTTGAGCATGCCCGGAGATACTGTTTATAAAAGAGGACGTACTGACAGACGCACTTGCTGCTGCAAAAGGAGCAGGTTCAGTACGTTCATCTAAAGAGACTGGAGTTTCTTCTGCTGCTGTCGATTCTTCTGTTACAGCTTCACTTTGGATCGTTTCCTCTATAGACATTTCAGAGTCGTCTATTATTTCTGAAGAAGCGGTCTCCTCCGCCCAGGAATCTTCTGCTGTGTTTTCTATGTTTGTTGTTTGTATATTGTCCAGATATGTATCAGTAGCCGATGGCGCAATTTCTGCACTGTCTGCTTCCCCATCTGTTGCTTCTGCAACACCTGGTAATAAAGCCGCTGTACTGGCAATAGAAGAGACAGCCCAGGCTGAACTGAATATCGTAGTTCCTTTTTTTAATTGTTCAACCGCTTTATAGTGTTGTTCTGCTTTCCTTCTTTCTTTTCGTGACAGCTTTTTCATAAGTAGGTCCTCCATCTATAATAGAAAAAAATTCTTCTTTATAAGTATACATGTTTTTAATAAAAAATAAAAGATTTATAAAAACATAACATCTATATTCATTTTAGAAATATTTCTTATATTTAGTTTTTATAGTATTAAATCCTCTCCGTCTTAAGACCTACTTTACTCTTTACCTTAGACCGATTTTCCGCAAAACTACTTGTTATTCTTTTCGTAAAAACTTATAGTGTACATGAGAGAAACATCGTAGAAATTATTGAATGAAAAGAGGGAATCGTATGAATAAAGAGCATTTTTTGATCGAACTCAAAATATATTTAAAACCCCTTTCTCCTCAACATCAGGCAGCTGTTCTAGAAAAATATGACACACTTTTTGAAGAACGGACAGCTGCTGGAGAAGCAGAAGAACAAATTGCTAAAAGTTTGGGAAAACCCCGTTCTATCGCAGAAGAAATCCTAAAGGAATTTGGTATTGATATCCCTGAAAAAAAGCTGACCAGAGATGGCTGGCAGGAGATTCCCTCATCAGAGGAATATGACGAATACACTGAATTTGAAAAATTCGTATCAGAACATCCCTATAAAGAAGAACTCTTTGATACACGGCCTCCTGAAAAAATAGGCATGCGTGTTTTTAAAAGCTGTGCATTGCTGGCTTTTGATTTTCTGTTTATGATCTGGATGTTTGTTGCTTTCGCCGCGGTCGTTTTTTCATGTTGGATTGCAGCGATCGTTCTGGTTCTTTCACCAATTCTAGGAACATATTCACTGATCGTTGGATTTAATGATGCCGGACTGTTTCAGCTGTTCTTCACTATTTTTCTTTCCGGTATCGGAATTATTGGTGTAGTTATTTTATTGCCGCTTACACGGTTATTCTTCAGTTCATTAAAGAATTACATCAAATGGCATGGTAAAGTGTTTAGGGGGCGGGCATAATGAAAAAAGTCACTATTTTCTTTCTGATTCTCGGTATTCTGGCAATAGCCGTCGGCGGTATTGGCAGTGCAGTATTCTATCAGCGGGCGAAAATATCAATGGTAAAAAATCAGCAGGAAGCTTATACTATCAAAAATAAAAAAGATATCAAAGAGCTGCATTTAACTCTTTCCGGCAATGCTGCTTACATTCTGCGGTCTTCAACAGATAATCAGGTGTCCATGAATACTCAAAGCAGTGTTACTACACCCATTAACAGTTCCTTTGATGCAAAGGAATCAAAGGAAACGCTCACAGTATCTGTCAGCGGAAATCAAAAAAATGAAACCTTTGAACAGTTTGACTTTCAGTTTTTCCATCTTGAAGATTCCCAAATTGAACTGACCATCCCAGCAGATATTGAGCGCTTGGTTATTGATGGTGATGCATCAGGCACAATTGATGTCTATGATTTTATCACTACCAAGTTGGAAGCAACAATTGATCATGCCGATATCAATTTTATTTCTAATACATCAGAAGAGATAAATATAAACAGCAGGAATGGATATATTAATATTTATGGTGACAGCCGCATTGAGAAACTATCTCTAAAAAGTGAGTATGGTAATACCAGTATTTATGGCTTTACAGGTAATGAGGTTGAAATCATTACTTCAAGTGGAAATATAGACTTAAACGATGTAAAAACTTCTAAATTAACCGCAGATTCTAAAAATGGAGAGTTCTATATCATTGATCTCCGGGGGGATGTGGAGCTGACCGGGAAAAGCGGCTCTATTTACCTGGCTGGAGAGAATCTTCCTAAAAAGATGAACGCTGTGATGGAACACGGAGATATTGAAATCGATTTACCCCAGGGAGTAGATAATATCACAATCAAAGCCGAATCCGAACTGGGAGATGTAGATCTTTTAGATGAAGAAAGCTCTACTTATAAACGCGGAAAAAACGGTAGTGAATTTGAACTAAAAACTAATACAGGAGATATCTCTGTTTATGATATATATTATTATGAGGAAGAGTATGAAGAATACGAAGAATAGTTATTTTCACAGTATTCCATCTAAATAGAACATAATAGGGCTGAAGCAGATAATCATTTATTCGCTTCAGCTTTTTTCATTAAAATTTATTAAATAAGCTCCGACTCATTTTTTAATAAACCATAATGCGGTATACTGAATAAGCGTGTCAAAAATTTTCTGTAGAAAAACAAATGACTAAAAGGAATGACTTATATTAATGAAAAACAACCTTTATTATCAGTTTGCCGGCAGCTGCTTTCTTCTCGTTTTTATATTTCTTGGATACACAGTGAAGTTCTACTCCGAATGGCTGAACGGCTTTGATCAAACACTCACTGCAATTATTCGAACTCCTTACCCTGCACTTAATCAGGAATTTATCTGGTACACAAAATTTGCCAATCCATTGACTGTTGCCATTTTAACAATGACAATTGTAGGAGTACTTGCGTTGAAAAAGTATTATGCAGAAGCTCTGTGGCTCTTGATTAACACAGGCTTTGCTGCAGGTATTCTGAATTCGCTGCTAAAATTAATATTTCTACGGGAACGTCCGGATCTGGAACATCTAGTAACAGAACACAGCTACAGTTTTCCCAGTGGTCATTCTACCGGAAGTGTCCTGCTCTATGGTACAATCATTCTATTATTGCCATTATTTGTCAAAAAAGATTCTCTGCGCCTGACTTACCAAATCCTATTGGGAATTGGTATCCTCTTTATTGGAATCAGCCGGGTCTACTTAGGCGTTCACTTTCCAAGTGACATACTTGGAGGGTTTTGTTTCGGTCTTTCATGGCTTTTAATCAGCTATCCCGTTTACCAGAAGCTGCGTTTTGTATGGCGATTTAAAAATATTCAATCTTAGAAAGAAGACTAAAAATGAAAACTTTTCCTTATACTGATGATCTTAATAAACGCTATCATACATGGAACTATGCTTTACGTCAGCAATTTGGCGGCAAGATTTTCAAGGTGCCTCTTGATGGCGGCTTTGACTGTCCAAATCGCGATGGTACAGTTGCTAAGGGCGGCTGTACATTTTGCAGTGTATCCGGATCTGGAGACATGATTGTTGCACCTCACGATCCGCTTCCAGTGCAATTTCAAAAAGAAATTCAAATGATGCATGGAAAATGGCCAAATGTGGAACAATACATTGTTTATTTCCAAAATTTTACCAATACTCACGCACCTGTTGAAGTTATTCGTCATCGCTTTGAACAGGTTGTTAACGAAAAAGGTGTTGTCGGGCTGGCAATTGGAACCCGCCCTGACTGTTTGCCTGATGATGTAGTAGACTATTTAGCTGAGCTGAATGAACGCTATTATTTATGGGTAGAACTAGGACTTCAGACAACCTTTGAAGAAACCAGCAATGCCATTAACCGTGCACACGATTACCAAACCTATTTGGACGGCGTAGAAAAACTGAGAAAGCATAATATTCGTGTGTGTACCCATCTGATTAATGGCCTGCCAGGGGAAAATCTGGATATGATGCGGGAAAATGTCCGCCGAACAATTATAGATTCAGACATTCAGGGAATCAAACTGCACTTGCTTCACTTGATGACCAACACAAAAATGATGCGGGATTACAATGAAAGTCGTCTTCAGTTGATGACCCGTAAAGATTATGTCTCTGTGATCTGTGATCAGCTGGAAATGATTCCCCCGGAAATAATTATTCATCGATTAACCGGGGACTCTCCTTTTGATTCTTTAATCGGTCCTATGTGGAGTCTGAAGAAATGGGAAGTATTAAATGCCATCGATAATGAACTGAAAAACCGCGACAGTTATCAAGGAAAATACAATGTCCGGACTAACGGGGAGGTATTGGCATAATGCTTCAGACATCCCTTCATTTCAGCCACCGACTGCTGGAAGAAATCATTCAGCCTGGCGATCAGGTAGTTGATGCCACTATGGGAAATGGACATGATACTGCTCTATTGGCAAAACTTGTGGGAATCACTGGTAAAGTCTATGCTTTTGATGTTCAAAAAGCAGCAATTGATGCAACACGTAAATGTTTGAGTGAGCAGAAGCTGATGGAGCAGTCCACCTTGTTTCATCAGGGCCATGAGACAATCAAGGATGTAATTACTATAGAAACTCCCATTAAAGCAGCTATCTTTAATTTAGGCTATCTCCCAAAAAGTGATAAAGAAATTATCACTCAGCCTGACACGACAAAAGCAGCTGTTGATGCGCTCCTTGATCGTCTGGTATCTAAGGGACGAATCATTTTGGTCGTCTATTATGGGCACGAAGGAGGTAAAGAGGAGCTGTCTATGGTTGAAGCTCTTTGCAGAAGCCTTCCACAACAGAACTATAATGTTCTGAGTTATCAGTTTATCAATCAAATGAATCATCCGCCGATTTTATATTGTATTGAGAAAAAATAGGTAGAAATGAATAAAAGAATGTTCACATCTTCAGAAAAGTTGTGGGCATTCTTTTATTCTATGATTTTTTTTCAGGCTCTATAATATCTAGTGTTGGTAAGGTTATATTCACCGGCACTTTTTCTTTTTGAAAAAAACAGGAATGACACCTTGAAATCCGTTAGAAGTAAAGTCGACCAAAACCAACCTACAGGAGTGTTTCAAAACGTCTTTATCCGAGCAGACCAAAGATTCCTTAGATATTCTAGACCCTAACCTTTCTTTTGAAGAGAATTTTTTTCAAAAAGTTTCCATCAAAAGAAAGCTCTACTTTCAGTTCGATGCTTTTGTAACCTACTGCCGTCAGTGCTGCTTTCACTGAGCGGATCTTTTTGTATAGAGGAACCTATTTCCTCAAGAAGAAACCAAAAGCAACACTGAAAAAGCAAACAGGGTGACATGGATTAATATGTTCCCTGTTTGCTTTCTCTAGCGTATTTCTTTTACCAACACTAGTTGACAATGAGTCTTTATCTTCAGTGATTCTTTATAAAGTTTACTTTTTTTTGTTTTAAATATTTCTCGCTTCCCATATTTGTCCCACATATGAGTTATGATTATAATAAGTATAAATTGTATTAGCACCAGAAAAATACCAGAGAGCTCCCTATGGCAAAGCTGTCCCTGAAAGGGTTCCATTAAAAGTCCGTGTCGCCTGTGTTGCTGTTCCTACCATAGCAGAGTCGCCTAATGTTTCCCACCTTGTATATGGACCACCATCAGTTGATTGATAAACGCAACTAATTGAATGCCAACCTATTCCACTAGGGAAAGTGCCTGTCCCTCTTGCGCCATACTTCAAAAGCACATGAGTAAATGTTGGAGTTACTCCTCTTGCTAATACAGGGCCTTGAACATTTCCGGCCTTCTCAGCTCTTTCTTCTAATATCTCTCTAGCTTCTTCCACTAATATAGCTTCTGAATCGTTCTCACTGTCAATTTCTGTTTCTTGATTGTTCGTCGTTACGACAGCCTGTCCATACAGGAATGCCCCGTCAGGTAATTCAACAACCTTATCTGTATCACTGACTCCAAAGAATATTTCAGAATCATCACCACTTTCCAAAATTCCTTTTTTAATCGGATCTTCAGCAATGGCAACTTCTGGCTCTTTGTATTGAGCTGCATCAACTTCTAGATTTGAAACCAAAAAAACACCGCTAAATAAAACTAAAAATAATACTTTTTTTATTTGCTTCTCTCCTTATTTAAGTTAGTAAGTTATTTCACCTTTTCATAAAATGAATCAATTTCTTCCTTCCTATCATTTAGTAAATATTTAAGTTCTTTAATAGTTACACTATTTTTGTCTGTAGTTGCATCTACAGGGGTTCCTTCAATAATTGCACTTCCTGTCAGAATTGTATAACTACCAAGAATTACTACCTGATCTGAATCGCTGTAGTAAGTGTCAATGTCTTCTATCAAATCAACTGTTTTTCCATAACCGAAAACTTTGCACAATTCTTCAACACTCATTTCTGAAGGAGCTAATGTTAATACTTTCACCTCGTCTACAATAGTACTGCTGTTAACCATGTCCTTTGCATTTTCCGAAGTTGTACTTGTGGAATCATATTGACTACCACAACCTATTAATGTAAATACACCAAGAAGTAAATAAATAGAAAATACCCTTTTACGCATTTAAAAAGCCTCCCTAAACACAATTATTAACTTTCTTACAAAAGTAACATCCCCAAAACAATTGTATATCCATACTTTAGTATACACATACATTACTGAAAATAATACTTTTTTTAGTTAATCAACATTATTATTAATAGAGTAAAATTAAAATAGTTATTTATCTGCATTGTTTTATTGTTTACAAAAAACGTATGGAAACTGAAAGTTTCCATACGTTCTCTTTATCTGTTCTATTCCAATACAAACTGATTATGATACAACTCAGAGTAGAATCCATGCTGTTTCAACAGCTGATGATGGTTGCCTTCTTCAATGACTTTCCCATCACGCAGCACCACAATTCGGTCAGCATTTAAAATTGTCTTCAAACGGTGAGCAATTACAAAACTTGTTCTTCCTTTAATCGCTTCGTCCATCGCCTTTTGAATTTTTGCCTCCGTTACCGTATCCACATTACTTGTTGCTTCATCCAGAATCAACAAGGATGGATCTGTCAAAATCGTTCGTGCAATGCTGACAAGCTGCTTCTGTCCTGTACTAAATACATTGTTTTCTTCCGTAATCAGCGTATCGTAGCCATTTTCCAGACCCATGACAAATTCATGAATATTTGCCTGTTTTGCTGCATTGACTACTTCATCGTCTGTTGCAGAAGGTTTGCCAAAAGCAATATTTTCCCGTATTGTTCCTGAGAACAATACAGAATCCTGCAGAACAATTCCCACGTGAGAACGCAAACTTTCCAGGCTCAGTTCTCTAACATCTGTCCCGTCAAAAGTAACCGAGCCCTGATTCACATCGTAAAAACGATTCAGCAGATTCATAATGGTTGTCTTGCCGGAGCCTGTCGGACCAACTAGAGCGACCATTTCACCTTTATTAACTTTAATGGATACGTCTTTCAAAATTGGAATTTCAGGATCATACCCAAATTCAACATGATTCAATGCAACTGATTCATTGACTCCGCTGATTTCTTTTCCATCAGCTGGGTTGATCTCATCCGGCTCATCAAACATTTCATTAATTCGGCGAGCCCCTGTTACCGCAAGCTGAATCATACTGTATCCAGAAGAAATCTGCATCAACGGCTGATAATACTGTTGCGAATACTGAACGAACATTACAATCAGTCCCAAACCTGCTGCACGATCCACCTGCCCGTTAAGCGCCAGCCAGCCTCCAAAAAAGATAACGATTGCGGTATTGACTAAAGACATTCCCTGCATCATTGGAAACAGCAGACCTGAGTAAACTTGCCCTTTAAAAGTCGCTTCCCGAACTTTCTTATTCTGTTTCATAAAGCTGTCAATCGTCTCGTCCTGAAGACCATACGTAATAATGACACGCTGCCCGCTAATTTTTTCATCCATGTAACCATTCAGCTTTCCGACTTCATCCTGCTGAAGATCCACATACTTTCGTGCCTTTTGAATAATGACTACAGCAATGACAATCGCTACCGGTGTTAAAGCAATAGTCGCCCATGCCAACTCCACATTTTGCCGGAACATCATAATAATCACACCAACTATTAACGCCGCGTTGGTCAGCACTTGAAGCAGTGCCTGATTCAAGCTGTTTTGAATATTGTCCAGATCACTGGTAAATCGACTTAAAATTTCTCCATCCTTGTGAGAATCAAAGAAACGAATCGTCAATCTTTCCAATTTATTAAACAAGCCTATACGCATGCGGTTTGTTGATTCCCCTACAACTTGGGTAAATAAAATACTGTAGATGAAGTTTGCTGCACTCGTCAGCACATAAAAAATCAACAGTTTCCAGATTACATTGATGAATGCACTCTTATCATCGACACCCTGACTCAATGAGAGCGCATATATTGTCAGCTCTTCTATTGCTTCACCCACAAACTGAGGAGCCTTTACCTGCAGATAAGTGGCAACTGCAATTGTAATGAAAATAATCAGAAAGGAAAGTTTGTATTTCTTCAAATAATGATAAAAGAATTTACTTGCTTTAATTAAATCAGTCATTCATCCTCATCCTTTCCTTTTTGAGTCTCATAGATTTCTCTGTACACATCATTTGTTTCTACCAATTCTTTATGGGTTCCTTCCCCAACCAGACGCCCTTTATCCAAGACCAGAATGCGGTCTGCATTCACAACAGAAGATATTTTTTGAGCGATAATAATTGTTGTCGTATCCCCCAGATCATTTTCCAGTGCTTCTTTTACCAGACCTTCTGAACGGGCATCCAACGCACTGGTGCTGTCATCTAAAATCAGTATTTTAGGTTCTCCGATAACCCCCCTGGAAATAGACAATCTTTGCTTCTGACCACCTGAAAAGTTGCTGCTGCGTTCTTCAACAGGTGCTTCATACTGCAAACCAAGTTTTTCAATAAATTCTCTGGCCTGTGCAATTTGAGTTGCACGATTCATATCTTTTTCATCCGCGTCCTTCTTTCCCTGACGAAGATTCTCTGAGATGGTTCCTGAAAATAAAATAGCTTTCTGAAGGACAAAGGAAACAGTTTTACGCAGACTGTGTTCATTCACTTCACGCAAGTCTACACCACCTACTTTAACTGTACCTTCTGATGGATCGAACAGGCGAGGAATCAATTGAGCCAAGGTAGATTTCCCAGCTCCTGTTGCACCGACTACCCCAATTTGTTCTCCTTGCTTAATCGAAAACGAAACATCCTTCAATGTAGGTATATCATCTCCGGGATAATGGAATGTGACATTTTCAAATTCAACCTGTCCGTCAAGTTCTTGCTCTGGACCGTCTACATAAGTAATAGCCGGAACAGCTTCCATAATTTCCTTAATCCGCTTGATTGAAACAGCAGCACGTGATGTCATCATCATCATCATTCCACCGATAATAATCGCCATCATAATCTGCATCAGATAGCTCATGAAAGAAGCCATCCCGCCAATAACTGTCGGATCGCCCTTGACCAGATCACTGACAAAAAAAATAGCACCTGCCACTGCCAGATTGGCTACCAGCATAAACAATGGAATCATCACAGAAAATAATGTCCCAACAATCACATTATGCTTCGTCAAATCATCACTGACCTTGGAAAATCTCTTTAACTCATTTTTTTCCTGAACAAAAGATTTCACAACACGAATACCAAGTAAATTTTCTTTTGCCAGTAAATTTACTCTATCTATCAAATCCTGAATAATTGTAAAGTGCTTTCCCATTTGAGAAAAAGAGAGCATCGTAATAATTACAACACTAACAACCAATAAAATAATAATCCACCACAACTGCGGCAGTGTAATCATTGCCAAAGCAAAACTGCCGATAAACAGTATGGGAATCCTAAATAATGACTGTAACGCAATCATGATGACATTCTGAATTTGAGTAATATCATTTGTTAACCGAACTACCAGACTCCCTGCTGAAAATTCTTCAATATTCGCAAAGGAAAATGTCTGGATCTTTCGAAAAGCTGCTTCTCTGATATCTGCACTGACTCCCTGGGCTACTTTTGCAGAAAAAATTGTGTTAAATACACCGGCTATCAAGCCCAAAACAGCAATCCCAATTAAATACATTCCTAATGATTTCATCTGATTATCGTCTTCTTTTATAATTGCTTCCAATACCTGCTGAAGCAGTTTTGGCTGCCAAAGTGCAGACATAACCATGATAATCACTGTAAATAGCGCAATGATGGTTTCTTTTTTATACTTTTTTACATAATCCATCACAATGTTCATTTATTCCCCTTCTTCCCTGTAAAACTAGTCTATTCCCTCTTTCAGCACGTTACTTTAATTTGAAGAGGAATGTGTTATTATAAACATAGAAGCAGACAGTTAGCGAGACACAGACTAACAGCTTTATCCCAGTTATTTAACACCGTAAAATAGACTGCATAACAATTTACCATTTCTGTGCAAAAAATACAAGCCATCTGCCTAAATTTCAGACTAAAGGATGAGAAAAATGGAAACAAAGTTATCACGGGAAAAAATTATCAAGACAGCTTTCCAGCTTTTGGAAGAAACCCCTGATATAAAAAGACTGTCCATGCGCAATATTGCAAAAAAGATTGGCGTTCAGGCTCCCGCTCTTTACTGGTATTTTCAAAATAAGCAGGCCCTTCTGCAAAGTATGGCTGAAGATATAGAAAGTCAATTGCAGGAACCTGACCTACAGGAAAACTGGAAAGACACCTTGTTCCTATATATGGAAAACTATTATGAACTGTATCAACGCATCCCTTGTGCTTTGGAAATTGAGATACAAACAATCCCTTCTTCTCCTTCCCGACTGATCCACTACAATAATATGTTGGGAGTCTTGAGGATGGCCGGTTTTTCTGTGGAAACAAGCTTTACTGCGGTCAGTTCTCTTCGACATCTGCTTTTCGGATTATTAGTGGATGCGCATGAAGAACAGCAGATTTACTCTAAAATTCTTAACGGCGATCAGTATTTAAGCCAACAGGTTGTTTTGATGAAGCAGTCTATCCAGGAGCATCAGTTGAAACATGTTGAAGAAAGCTTCCGTTACAGACAAAATGAAAAGCATAAAGATATTTTCAGAAAAATGATTACTCTTTTTTTAAATAGTCTGGAAACAGAGAAGTAGGTTTACTCTTTTTCTATAAATAAAAATAGGTCTGTGACATTTAGTATGTCCCGGACCCTTGATGCTGCAAAGCTGCTCCATGCCTCTACGATTAATTGCTTCTCTTTCTGGAATGAATGATCTACTAATTCATTTGACTATCGCACTTCTATCCTTCCACTAAAAAATCTGACAAGGGTGGAACTGACAACTCGAAGCAAACAATGACTGTTTCGAGGATCAAAACGGAGTCCTTCAATTCTTAATGGCTTTGCCATTTAGAAATTGATGAGATCGAAACGAAATCCTTCAATTCTTAATGGCTCTGCCGTTTAGAAATTGATGAGATCGAAACGAAGTGTAGTGTAGTAAGAATTGCAGAAGCACTTACATGCTCTTTACTGCGGCGAATAACCGCAGACACATGGAGAAAACTCATTTATTATTCAATCTTATCAATAAATTGGGCTTAATTGCTTCTTCCAAAGAAGAAGGAAATAACTGCGACGAAAATTACTGCACCGATAATAGACGGAACTAATGCCATGCCTGCCAAGCTGGGTCCCCAGCTGCCAAGTAAAGATTGTCCAATGGCAGATCCCACTAACCCTGCTACAATGTTTGCAATCCAGCCCATTGATTCACCTTTATTTGTAATTGCTCCTGCAATCACACCAATTAATGCTCCTACTAATAATGACCATATCAATCCCATTTTCTATTCCTTCTTTCTCATGATTTTTTCAGTTGCATATTAATTGTACCCTTGTTTCCATTTGCTCTTTCGCTTGGTCTATTTCTCTGTTAATTGCTTTTTTCGCTTTATCAGTTTGATTAGAAGCAAATTCACTTTTATTTTCCGCAAAATCACTTAATTTTTTGAAGTACCCTAGCATCATAAGTCAGTTCGCCTTTTACTGCATTTTGATCTTGTTCTGTAATTACTGCTTCTTGTGAACCTATTCCATTTCACCATTAGAATCTTTGACAGTAACAGCTCTTTCTTTCTTCGGCCAAAAAAGGATGACAAAAAAGAGCGTGATCAATAAAATAAATAAAATCAAACTAGCCCAAAATAAATACAGGTTAAGGTATTGACCAATAAATAAAGAATAAGTAATTTTCATTTTTGGTAATTTCATTTGTCAAATTAACCTAGACACCATTTCATCATCCATATAACTCAAAAATACTTCCATGGGGGTTCGATAGTTCAGTGATTTCCTTGGAATATGGTTCCTTTTTGAGGCAACCGATTGGACAAATGCCTCATCAACTTCATTGAAATTCATTTGCTTAGGAAGTCCATCCTTTCTAAGCAGCCCATTTGAGTGCTCATTCAGGCCGCGTTGAGAGGGAGTTCCTGGATCCGCAAAATAGATATCGATGTCTTGCTTATTAGAAATACTCTTCCAATTCGAAAACTCTTTTCCACAATCAAACGTAATTGATTTGAAGAGATTTTTAGGAAATGTGCTAAACCATTCGTTCAAAGTTGTTTCGATATCTTTGGCTTTATGTCCATTAGGTTTGAGTGTGACGATGGCTTTTGATTGGCGTTCAACTAGCGTAATGACAGCACTTTTATGATGAGCACCCACAATCGTATCGCCTTCTAAATGGCCAAATTCTTCACAAAAATGAGGATATTCCTGTTCTCTTTCGTCAATCGTCCGTCTAAAGGCTTGTTTTCCACGTTTTTCCTTATGACCGTTAGGCTTTCGTTTTCCTTTCAACGGTAGGAAGGAACAATCAAAGAGACCTTTTCTAAACATCCGATAGAGGGTTCGAATCGAGCAGTCAATCGGAAACTCACCACAACCAATCAGAACATCTGGCGTCCACCCTTGAGTTACTTTCGTCTGAATATAGTCTTTTTGTTCATCAGGTAAAACAATGGACCGACGACCACAACGAGATTTGTGCGCCTTGTATTGTTGGTAGTATTCGAGCGCAGTATATCCAGCTGCTAGAAAATGATACACGTTATAGATGGTTTGACGAGCACGTCCTAAGCGTTTAGCAACTTGTGCAACAGGTTGCTGGGTATTGAAATAAGCTTCTATCATCACGAGTTCATTTGGTGTAAGATGAGTATAGGTCATTTGTCTTCACTCCTTATAATTCTTTCGACGGAACTATTTTGAGTGTAGCACAAATGACTTATTTAGTTGTCTAGCTTAATTTTACTATCGGCGTAATGAAAGAACTGCTGCCTGACTATTGTAGATAATTAACGGAGCTAATAATGTCAAACCAACAATAACCAGTAAGCCTAAAATAAGCTTTTTCCCTCTGTTCAACACCTCTTCCTCCATTCAGACTATAATTCCTTACATTTTTATTCTAAGGATAAAATATATTTTTTTCAAAAATTATGCACTAAAAATGAGAAACTAATAAAAAAAGAACCAATATACTTCAAATTAAAGTGTATTGATTCCGATTATTTTACTCATTGCCTCGTCAACAAAAGTTAATGACGTTTCTGATGGATCAGTATAATTTTTTTATTTATTCGCTTCATTAAGCGGAAGCCATAAAAGAAATTTTTGTATCCACTGATCCCAAAAGATCCAGTCATGCTCGCCTGCAGCTGTTTCAAAGAAATGAGAAATAGTTGCTTCATCAAGAATAGCAGATACATCCTGACTGGCATGCAGCAATGGATCCTGCTCTCCACAGGCCAGGAAAATCTTTGGAAGCGCCTGATTTTCTCTGATTGCTTTCTGAAGAAGAAAAACCAAATCATGCTCTGAGTTCTTAAAATTTTCCAGCGGACCAAAAACACCTTCCCAATAGGTCTTTCCTCTTATCGCCAACAAATCTTCCACTCGTGCTGCAATATTCAGCGGTCCTGATAAAGAAGCAACGGCTGCAAACTGATCTGATTGAAGGAGTCCCAATTTCAACGCTCCATATCCTCCCATAGATAAACCGGCCGCAAATGTTTTTTCCCTTTTTTTACTTAGCTGAGGAAATAATTCATGACAAATTTTGGGAAGTTCCTGTGAAAGAAATGTCCAATATCTCATATCGTACTGCGTATCTGTATACCAGCCAAGATCTGTAGAGGGCATAATCACAGCAATGCCAAGATCTGATGCGTAACGTTCAATATTTGACCTTCTCTCCCACACACTGTGATTACCACCCATGCCATGTAGCAAATAAAGTACTGGTACATCCGTTGTATTTCCCGGACTGCTTCTTCCTATAAGCTTTACTGTTTTTTGCGGCAGTAAAACGTTCATTATTACTTCCATTCCCAAAACAGTTGAATACATATTTACCTGTAAAAATGCCATTGTAATCCCCTCACCTTTTCTTCATTACCTTATTTTAGCACTAATTGCTCTTTTTGGTCTCTGTAAAAAAAGAATTAGCAGCAATGCGGCAGCGACTAACATCAGTCCGGCGATAAAGACACCATGCAGCCCGTCAAACAGAATAGTTCTGAGCGGTACTAAAATTTCTTTAGGAATATCTCCGGCAGTGTGCGGGTTGACTAGCTGGTTCATCATCCCTTTATCCACACTCAAATTGCTTTGATTTAGACTGACAGCTATTAAAGAATTCAGCAAAACACCAAAAACAGAGATCATAATCGTCTGTCCGATTGTCCGACACAATGTATTAAATGAAGTGGCAACCCCTACCTCAGTACTCTCTACACCATTTTGTGCAGTTACAGTAGTCGTTGTAATGGTAATTCCAAACCCAATACCGAGCTCAGCCGAAATAATAAAAAATAGAATCACTGGTACTGAAACAGGAAGTAAAACAAGACAAAGTCCGCCAATCAAAATAATACTCAGACCAATCAGCAAAACCTTAGTCATTTTCAACTTGACCATTAAGCTGCCTCCGACAAAAGAACCGACCATCCACAACACGGACATGGGTGCCAATGCAAGTCCGCCCAGCCCTGCACTGGTTCTTAGAACGCCCTGCATCCACATGGGAATATAAACCTCAACTCCCATCAGAAAACCGCTGATTAACGCAGCAATCAAATTAACCAGCATAAATGAATTGTTTTTAAACAGATGGAGTGCAATAACCGGATCTTCTGCCCGTTTTTCCACAAAGAAAAAAACTGCTATAAAAATAGTTGTGACTATCAGACCTATTAAGATCTTAAATGAGAACCCTTCATCTCCAATCATTTGGAAACTCAACAGTAATGTCAGCAAAGAAATCATCAACATCACACTACCCAAAATATCCATCGGCTGCTTTGTTTTTTCGTGCTTGTTTTCTATCAGATACACACTGATTAATGCCAGCAAAGCAAGACCAATTGGAACATTAATAAAGAATATCCAATGCCAGCCGACTGTATCCACAATAAAACCACCGGCCAAAGGACCAAACACACTGGCTACACCCCACGCAGCACTGTTCAAGCCCAGGATTCTCGCTCTTTTTTCTGTAGGATAAATATCTGCAATAATTGTCAGAGCGACCGGCATAACTGCACCAGCTCCGATTCCCTGAACAGCTCTGGCTATAATCAGCGTCAACATGCTGGGAGCAATTCCGCATAAGGAAGATCCTAAAATAAAAATACTGATCCCTATCAAAAATACTGGTTTTCTGCCGATTTTATCAGCCAGTTTACCATAAATCGGTGTCAGCATAGCATTTGTAAGCAAATAAATGGAGAATACCCAGTTCATAATTTCCATTCCTTCAAGCGAACCAACAATCGTCGGCATGGCCGTAGAAACAATGGTTCCTTCGATTGCTGTCATAAAAGTGGCTGTAAATACACCAATTGTTACTAATTTCGTATTTGTCTGTCGTTCCATTCATTCATCTCCGTATTCTTCCAGAAGAAATTTGAACCGGCAGGATACTCCTCCTTGGATGCTCAAACTTTTCCACTTTCTTTCAAATTACAATAATTTCATTACTTTTATACAAATTAAAAAGCCGCTCTGCTAATTGTTTAACAGAGCCGCCTCTTTTATTCCTTTAAACTGGCTTTTAAAGCATCAACTTTGTCTGTCTGCTCCCAAGGCAATTCAATATCTGTACGACCAAAATGTCCATATGCTGCTGTTTGTTTATAAATAGGACGACCCAGATCCAGCATATCAATAATGCCAGCCGGACGTAAATCAAAATTTTCCCGAACTGCTTCAATCAGTTTACTCTCAGGAATGTCACTCGTCCCAAATGTATTGATGGAAATTGATACTGGCTGTGCCACTCCGATTGCATAAGCCAACTGTACTTCAGCTTTTTTAGCCAATCCTGCTGCAACGATGTTCTTAGCAATATATCGAGCTGCGTAACTTGCTGAACGGTCTACTTTTGTTGCATCTTTTCCTGAAAATGCTCCACCGCCATGTCGTGAATAACCGCCATAAGTATCAACAATAATTTTGCGCCCTGTCAGCCCTGCATCTCCCTGAGGTCCGCCAATGACGAAACGACCAGTAGGATTGATAAAATATTTTGTCTCATCATCCAACCATTTTTCCGGGATTACTTTATTGATCACTTGTTCTTTAACATCTTTTTGTATCTGTTCCAGCGTTGCATGTTCATCGTGCTGTGTGCTGATAACGATTGTATCAACTCGCACTGGCAATCCAGCTTCATCATATTCTACTGTAACTTGAGATTTAGCATCAGGACGAAGATAGGATAAAGTTCCAGATTTTCTCAAATCTGCCAGACGACGAACCAGCTGGTGGCTTAAAGAAATCGGCAAAGGCATAAGCTCCGGTGTTTCATCCACCGCAAATCCAAACATCAAGCCTTGATCTCCTGCTCCAATTTCATCTTTAGCAGCTTCTGTACCACGAACTTCCAAGGCTTCATCCACACCTTGTGCAATATCAGGCGACTGTTCATCAATTGCTGAAAGAACAGCTACTGTTTCTCCATCAAACCCATATTTTGCTCTAGTATAGCCAATATCCTTCACTGTCTGACGAACAATTTTTTGAATATCCACATACGCTGTTGTCGAAATTTCTCCAAAAACTAAAACCAGACCTGTTGTAACAGATGTTTCACAGGCTACTCTGGCCTTTGGATCCTGCTCCAAAATTGCATCCAAAATTGCATCACTGATCTGATCAGCTACTTTATCCGGATGTCCTTCTGAAACTGATTCTGATGTAAATAAATGTTTCTCTGCCATAATATGATATTCCCCCTAATTTATATTCGGTTACAAGGCATCTTTGCATACGTTTCATTTCTTTTTTGAAGATAAAACCTTTTGCAAATCCTTTCGGGAACTTGTAACGTAACCAGTATAGCAAACAATTTCTGAAAAAGCTCACTTTAAATCAAATTAAGACATAATTATTCCTCAGCCTTAATTTTTGAGTGGCTGAAAAATTTTTGATAAATAAGAAAAGAGCTGGAAAAACCAAGAAAAGTCTCATCCCGCCCTCTAAAAATTCTTCAGCACTTTTATTTTAATCCTAATTGATTAAAGCCATATTGCAGAATACACAATCCTATTTCTTTTATCATCACTGCACCAACAACATAAACTGTCAGTGCAGCTCTGAAGACAGCTGAAGCAATCTTTAAATGCTCTCTGTTATCTGATTATTCAAATATCTCTGGAAATAATATCTACATTTTATGAACACTGTGTGCACTTTTGATCCCGCCGCATGCTTCACGACAAGCCTGATTGATCAGATCAAAAGATGTTTGTATCCCATTAATTCCATGTCCATATTTTACAGTATCCACAATCATGCAATGTTCATCCATTGCATCAAGCCAATAATAAACGCCTCTTTTGTATGCATCCAAGCCTTCGCATAAAAGTTGTGTTGCCGATCTCCCATCATAAGGGTTTAAGATTTTCCGAAAATTTTCATCTTCGACAAACAGCCGATTTACATTGTTTCTGCAAAAAACATACGTATCTTTCTTTTTTCTGTTTGCAATTTGTTCATAGCCCTCTTGTTGTATTTCCTTGGAAACCGTTGTAAAAATTTCGTTATACACTTCGACTCTCTGCATTACTGATAAAATTGTATCTGTGTAGTCAAACATAATAAAACTCTCCCCTTCCAAGCGAGTCAAACGAATTGCTCATAATGTTATTATAGTATCGACTATCCTTTTCTTTCAAGTAATATGGTCGGGAAAAATTTCAAAAAACAAATTTATTTTTATTTTACCGCATATAATATCCAAAATTACCTAAGAAAAATTTATTTATATTATTACTATCTTTTCTTATTTTTAACTCTTTCCAATTGCTCCTGAAGTTCTCCTAAAAGCTCCAGCTGAATATTTTGAATTTCTACTAAATGCTGCCACTGATCATTAATCAGATAATCTATTTTTTCATGAAGCAGATTTATTTCCACCTCCGCTTTCAAATTCACCTTGTAGTCACTTTTAGCCTGTTCCCGATCTCGTTCTTCTTCTCGATTCTGACTCATCATGATAATCGGTGCCTGAATGGCAGCAAGACATGAAAGAGCCAAATTCAATAAGATAAAAGGATACTTATCAAAAGGCTGAATAAAAAATCCGGCAGTATTCAGAATTATCCATAAAATAATCACCACTATAAATATAAAAATAAACGGCCAGCTGCCGCCAAACTTTGCTATCGCATCTGCTGCTTTCTGCCCTAATGTCAGCTCCTCCACACTTGTTTTGGCAGACCTGTTTATAATATCCTCATTTCCCTTCAGTTCTTTATAAACCAGTTGATTTAACTGCTCATTTTTCAATGTTTCATCGGCTAAAAGGGTACGGACATAACTTAATCGATAACTCAAAAGCTGAGAGTATGTAAGTTGTGCCCCCATTGTCAAATCTGGATTTTTTTCCAGTATAAAATTACGGATTTCTTCTTCAACATCTGAGATAGTTATCATTTCCAGTTTATCTTTAGAAAAATTTTTTTTCACATCCTTTTCCTCCCCTATATTTTCGCTAATTCAATATATATTCGCCTAAAACCTCCAAATCCTTGATATACAAGAATTCACCGCCTGTTTTTATTCTTACTCCATTGTATCAAGTTAATTACATCATCCTAGGTGGCAAAGCGAACACTTTACACTGAACAGCATTGAGATGCAATAATTATTCTGACACATTTCTTTGCTAGGCTTTTTATTGCCGGAATACTCCATGATGGGGACTCTTTGTTAAGCATACCGATTCTTTAATCAGTCAGTTTTTTATAGATTCTTTTGAGCTGCCCTATCTTCCTAATAGTACACGTTTCAAGCTATTTAAGAAACTATTATGTCTACAGTATCTGAAAATGAGCAATATAAAGGCTTATCATTTTTCAGTATCTGCAAATTATTTATTTAATAGGGTAGAGGGGAAATAAATTCCGCCCCTCCCATTGCACCGTACGTACGGGTCTCGTATACGGCGCTACATTCACTTTACAACCTCTTGATTTACTGTCTTGGTTTTACGTTTACCTTTTGGACTTCGGTTTGTTGAGCAACCTCATCCACCATTTAGCCTCATCAAGTTTCTGTTCGTAGGCTCAAAGTTTTGCTACACCACTTCCTTCACCCCGCCATTACTGACTTCGGCTTGTGGTTCGCTACGCTTGGCGGTAACTACCCGCGACTGGACTTTCACCAGCTAGATAAGTGCCACGCCTGGCACACTCAAAAAAGCCGGAATCCAAACGACTGGAATTCCGACTTTCTATCTATTCGCTACTCTGCTTTATAAACATTCTTTAATGTTAACGGGGCAGCAAACGTATGATAATTAAGACCTTTTATTTGCTCGCCATGCATAACTGATTGCTGATTTTGGCTGATGATAATCATCCCTGCTGTTTCTTCAATCACTTCTTTTTCAGCAGCAATCAGCGTTTCCCAGCGTTTTACCGGGTCCATCGCATATTTTTGAGACGCATCATCTAACAGCTGATCATAGGTTTCATTCGAATAATTCCTATCATTACCAGTATAAAGCATCTTCAACGTCGAAATAGGATCTTTATAATCCGGCGTCCAGTAAATCAAAAACATGTCATAGTCACTTTCCCGACCGAAGTTCAGTGCAGTTTCTGTAGGAAGAGCTTTAACATTGACAGTCAGTCCATCAAATAATTCCTGAAGCGCGCCTTGTATACCTTCACCCATTTTTTTATAGGAACCATCATCAGTGACCATTAACTCCAATTCAATCTCTTCTCCAAGTTCTGCTTGTGCTTTTTTCCAATAGTCTAAAGCTGTTTCTTTATCATAGACCATCAAATCACCCGCATCTTCTCTAAAGTCCTTTCCGGTTTCAGGATTTGAAACAAAACCTTCCGTTACTGCACCATATAACGGTTTTGACCCATCCGCAATAATATTGTTTACCAGTGTTTCTTTATCAATTCCTAAAGCAAGAGCTTTTCTTAAGTTTTCATTTTTAAGTGGTGTGTCTTTTCCCATACGCTCCTGATTCAACCGAATATAGTTCATCGTTGCTGTCGGATAAGAATGATAGTTTTCATTATCCTGGTTTTGCTTAGCTATTTCCCCTGTAATTGTTGCAACATCTAATTGTCCATCTTCAAATAAATTCAATGCTGTAGAAGCTTCTTTGACTACTTCATAATGGATCTCTTCAGATTTTACATTGTCTTTATCCCAATATTTTTCATTTTTTACCAAATCCCAATTCAAATCATTCTGTTTCCAGTTTTCGACTAGAAACGGACCATTATATACAACAGATTCACTAGTCGTTCCGTAGTCAGCACCAAATTCCTCCACAATCTTTTCGTTCTGAGGAAAGAAAGTTGGAAAGGCTAAAACTGAAGTAAAATAAGGTTTTGCATCCGCTAATATAACTTCCAGTGTATAGTCATCTAACGCTTTAACGCCCAATTCATCCGGTTCTTTTTCCCCGTTGGATATTTCCAAACCATTCTCAATCGTTTCTACAATTAGAAAACTGTACACAAGCCCATTTGCCGGATCAATCATTTTCTTCCAGGCATATTCAAAATCATGTGCTGTTACTGGATCATCATTACTCCATACTGCATCTTCACGTAAATAAATCGTATAGGTTTTACCATCTTCAGAAATTTCCGGCATCCTCTCTGCCACTGCTGGAATAATCTCATCATTCTCATCTAAAGCATATAAACCTTCAAAAGCAGCTGTCTGTACTATGGCATCAGGGAAGTCCAGCATCACAGATGTATCCAATGTTGTCAATTCTGATGCAGACATCAGCTGCAGCGGAGTTGTTTCTTCAATCCCACTTTCTTTTTGAGTGCTGCCTGTACAGCCAACCATAAGTATACCTGCTGCCACTAATCCCGTTAGTGCTTTAATTGCTTTTTTCATTCTTATCTCCCTTTCTACTTCATTTTTTCTTACTCTCGTTCCACAAGCATCCAAACAACAACCGCCGGCTCATCTCCATCATTATAATTAATATGCCCTTCCCCTGCTTCAATGAGTTGGGCTTCTCCAGGTTTTCCTACAAGAGCCTGCCCATCTTCTAATATTGTATGTGCTAAACCGGAAACAACATAGGAATATTCGTCCTGATCATGTCTGGAAAATCCTTCCATCGGTCGTTTCTCACCAGGCGCCAGCGTAACTACACCCATCTGAACCCGTTTATTTGGTTGATTTTCCTGATCAAAAAAAATGGTCATTTCCTGAGGTAAAGTTGGTTTAATTATCATAGCTAAAGTCCTCCGCTAGTTATTCTTTTTTGAAGTGATAGTATTAATTATTACGTTCTTGACAGTGTATGTCAATATTTTTTAGAAAATTCTGAATAATCAAACGTCATTTGAACAAAAAAAGTGACATAAAACTTTTTTGTCAGTTTTATATCACTTGATTATAATTCACTCATTATCCTATCTTTTAAAACGAAGTAACAAATACTTAGAAATGGCATTTTGACAAAACTATAACTTACACTAAAAGATAGTCTATAAATGATGTTCAATGATAGGAAATATTCCCCTGCATGCTTCAATAGCAAGAATGAGAACGAGCAGCTGTTCATTTCTATTGGCGCATGTCTTATGATCATGTAAGAACGTGCTCCTGAGCTTCTTGGAATGCTCATCACCGATCCAGTTGCCTCATATGTAATACTACTGGATCGGCTATACATTTCTTGGATGAGAAGCATAGCTCAGGTTTAAATCGGTCAATATAATAGTTTATTTCTCTTGTCCTTTTTCTATATAACTCAAATCGTTTACTTTATCTAATGTGTAGCTGCCGTCTTTATAGACGATTGTACATACACTGGCATTTTTCAGTCCGCCTTCCGGAATCTCAAAGTCATCAAATAAAGTATCCAGCAAAGCAGAGATACTTAAACCATGCGAAACAACAAGCACATTACCGGAGCCTTCAGTATCCAACTCTTTTTTCACTAAATCATCTAAACCAGCTGTTAAACGAGCAGTAATAGTTTCATAATCTTCAGCAGGCCAGTTTAAGCCTTCTTCATCCCTGCCTTCATCCAATTTTGCCACACTATCAGCAAAAGATTCCGGTGTCATATTTTTCATAAATTCTTCCAATGTCACACCTTGATCGTCAGCAATATCCTGCCACATAGTGTGGTTTAAATCACCTTCGTATGTTCCAAAATTGAACTCTCTAAAACGCTCGTCTGCATTTAATGGCAGTTCTGAGGCAGTTGCGTTTTCTGCAAGAATCATTTTTGCTGTTTGCATTGCTCGACCACTATCGCTGCTGTAGGCACTTTGAAAATCAACATCTTTCAGACCAATACCTGCTGCTGTTACAACTTCTTCCCCAGCTGGAGTCAAAACTGCATCAGACCACCCCTGTACTCTATCTGTCGTGTTAAGCATGGTTTTACCATGACGAACAACATAAATAGTCAACTCCTCAGGTTTCTCAGCCGTAGTTGTTTTCTCACCTTCTTCTGCTTGATTACCACACCCCGTTGCAAATAATAGTGACAGCCCCAATACTCCAATTACTTTAAACATTTTTTTCATATTTCCCACTCCTTATAATTTTTGGTATTAATTGATTTTTAATACGAGCGTGAATCAATTAATTTTTTTCCTGTGGTCCGATGTCCAGTATTTCTAAGTGGTAGAACCACAAAGAACTAATGGCACTCCTTGTAATTTTTGATATTAATTGATTTTTAATACGAGCGTAAATCAATTAATTTTTTTCCTGTGGTCCGATGTCCAGTATTTCTAAGTGGTAGAACCACAAAGAACTAATGGCACTCCTTACAATTTTTGGTATTAATTGATTTTTAATACGAGCATAAATCAATTAATTTTATTCCTGTGGTCCGGTAGCCAACGCGTTTCATCTTCACATAAACGCGTTTGTATCGAGGATCGCAGTCTAACGAGAACCGCAGATACAATGTTCAAGAGTCACATAAGCCTGTTGTATCATGGACTGGAATGGCAACAGTTTTTTGACAGTTTCTATAAATAGTTGTGATACATCCGTTTGTTCTGTTACGGTTGCCCTTGACAATGAGCCTCCTGGGGTATGTGTCTTCGTTTTGTCGCCTGAGTCTAGAAACGGCACAGACGATTCCCTCCGGATAACATACCCCAACTCATTGTCAATGGTTCACTTCGCCAACAAACCACACTAGATCGTGTTTTTTAACACTCTAATTTCCACAGAAAAATTGTCAAACAAAATGTAGCCTATTCAGACCGCAGTCTAACAAGAACCGCAGATACGACTACGCTTGAAAAGTGCAACTACACTAAGCGAATAAACTTTTCATAATTATTGATAGTAATTTAACTTTTTCATTTTTAAAATTAACCTTATTTCCCTCTAGAGAACCATCCATAGAATAATTTCACTTATTATTATTATTAAGCGCTTTCTAGTCAGATACCCCTTCAGGCAAAGATTTTTCTCTTGAACAGGATCTGATTTTTCCATCTTTTGTTTTATACGTAATCATTCTTGGCTCAGTGTGACTCCCACCTGTAATCGCATCTAAAGTGCTTAATCCTTTGCCATCGGATTAAATAGCCGCCTTCATATTGATTGGCAGCTGTCGCACCACCCCATAAAAAGTCTTTAGGAAATGCCATCTGCTCATTGCTCCTTCTGTTTTTTCTCAGAAGTATCATAAAGATACATTGAGAACAACTTATCGACCCTTTTGCTTAAATAAAAAAATAAATCGTTTTCATTCAAAAACATAGAAATGGGCTGAGATGAATCACAAGACTTTTCTCAGCCCGCTTAGTTATTTAATTACTTAGATCTTCACCATTTGAGGCAATCACTTTCTTGTACCAGTCAAATGATTTTTTTTTCGTACGTTTTAATGTGCCATTTCCTTCATTGTCACGATCAACGTAAATAAAGCCATAGCGTTTCTTCATTTCACCTGTTCCAGCACTCACCAAGTCAATACAGCCCCAGGTTGTATAGCCCCATAAATCTACGCCATCTAATTCTACAGCGTCTTTCATAGCCTGAAGATGGGCCGCCAGATACTCAATGCGGTAATCATCCTCAACATAACCATTTTCATCAGGTGTATCAACAGCACCCAAGCCATTTTCAACAATAAATAATGGTTTTTGATAACGATCATACAGATCATTCATTGTTATCCTTAACCCAAGAGGATCAATCTGCCAACCCCATTCACTCGCTTCAAGATAAGGATTTTTAACTGATGCAAAAATATTTCCTTGAGTCTGTTCCAGCAATTCTGGATCAACGGTTGCAACACGTGAAGAGTAATAAGAAAACGAAATAAAGTCTACAGTATGAGCTTTCAGTAATTCTTTATCGCCCTCTTCCATTTTGATTTCAATCCCGTTACGTTCCATTTCTTTTAATGCATACGCTGGATATTCTCCACGAGACTGCACATCAATAAAGAAGTAATTTTCACGATCATTTTGTTTTCCTGCCCATACATCTTCCGGTTTTGGTGTATATGGATAGTTGCTGCCTGCAGCAAGCATACAGCCGACTTTGTTCTCAGGATCAACTTCATGCGCAATTTTAGTTGCGATTGCACTTGCTACCAATTCGTGGTGAGCAGCCTGATATTTCACTTGTTCTTTGTTGTCATCCTCTTCAAAATAAAGCCCTGCTCCCATAAATGGTGCATGCAGAATCATATTGATCTCATTAAATGTCAGCCAATATTTAACCAGCCCTTTATAACGATTGAAAATTACTTTACACAAGTTTTCGTAAAACCCAACCAGTTCACGACTGCGCCATGCACCATATTTCTTAATCAAATGCATTGGACAATCAAAGTGTGTGATCGTTACCAATGGTTCAATCCCATATTTGTGACATTCTTTAAAGAGATCTTCATAGAATTTCAGACCTTCTTCATTAGGTTCTGCCTCATCTCCATTTGGAAAAATTCTAGTCCAGGCAATAGATAAACGATAGGTTTTAAAGCCCATTTCACCAAATAATGCAATATCTTCTTTGTAGCGATGGTACATATCAATTGCTTCTTTTGCAGGATAGAAATGCTCATCATCAAAATCAAACATTTTCATCTGTCCAGAGATAATCGGAAATCTGTCTTTGCCAATTGGAACAACATCCACATTCGCCAAACCACGGCCGCCTTCATTATATCCGCCTTCACACTGGTTGGCTGCTGTTGCGCCGCCCCATAAAAAATCTTTTCTAAATGCCATGTATAAAATCCTCTCCTACTATAGAGATGAGCCAGAAGAGGCTTTGGAAGGAGTACGGTTTTATTACACCCCTCATCTCTCCAAAACGTCTTCCGAAAAAAATCATCTCATTTTTTTGTTCATTTTTATTTTAAATTAAGCCAACGCTGTAATCAACGTATCATTTGAAGTAACTTCTCTGTTTTGTGTCTCCACAATATCCAGATAATCTCCTGAATTCGTTACAATAACTGGCGTTTCAACACTGAATCCAGCTTCTTTAATTGCAGCAATATCAAATGTTACCAGAACATCACCTTTTTTAACTTTATCACCTTGTGCGGCTTGGGCTTCAAAGTATTTCCCATTCAGTTGAACCGTGTCCATACCAATATGAATCAGCAATTCCATTCCCTGATCAGAAATCAAACCGATTGCATGTTTTGTCGGGAATAAGGTCATTACAGTAGCGTCAAACGGTGCTCTTACAATCCCTTCTGTTGGATTAATCAATACCCCTTTACCTAATGCGCCTTGAGCAAATGCCTGATCTGCTGCTTTTGCCAAAGGTAACACTGTTCCTTTCACAGGGCTTAAAACAGCTTCTTTCATTGCTTTTTGCACGGGTTCCGTAGCTGTTGTTTCTTCAACTGCCTCATCTTTCCAAAAGAAGAATGTTAGAGCAAAAGCAATAGCTGCAGCAATAGCAATCCCTATTACTGAATTGGCAACACCGCTTGCATCATCACCATTGATAAAATTCAAAAACCCGAAAATTCCCAATCCGCCCATTGTATATGAAGTTACTTGATCAATCATTAGATAGAGACCACCTGCTGCTGCGCCAATCATTGAGAAAATGAACGGAGTCCTTTTAGGTAATGTAATACCATAAATAGCTGGTTCTGTTACTCCAAAAATCCCAGAGATAATTGCTGGTGGACACAGAGCTTTCATCTTCTTATCTTTCAATTTGAAGAACATTGCCGCAACTACTGCAGTTTGAGCAAAACTTGCTGCAAATGAACCTGTTAAAACCTGACTGAATCCATCTTGTGTAATTTGCATGATTGCCAATGGTATAACACTCCAGTGTAAACCAAAGATAACCAATACCTGCCAGAAGAAGCCAAGAATGACTCCATATAATGCTGGTGAAAAGTCCATCAAGCCTTGGAAACCTGCGCTTAACAACTCCGTTAACATACTGATAATTGGACCAATTACCAGAAACCCAATTGGTAATGCAATTAATAATACAAAGAATGGTACCAAGAATGTCTGAACCACTTCAGGAATAATTTTCTTGAAAAGCTTTTGAATTTGAGCCGCAAAAGCAATAATAAAGATGATTGGTACAACACTACTTGTATAGCTGGCACCTACCCAAGGAATCCCCAAAAATGTATCGTAAGCAGGCAGACCTAACAAGCTGTATGGTGCAGCTCCTCCTATCCCGGCAGTCATTTCATACGCAGATTGTAATGCACTGCCCTGAACAGAGGGATAACATAATGCTGCTCCAATAACGATCCCCACCATCGGGTGCAGCTTAAATTTCTTAGCAGCCGTGTAACCAAGAATAACAGGCATGAAATAAAAGATTGCATCGCCAATACCATTCAACATTGTATAAGTCCCAGAGGTATTCTCATAAAATTTTAAAAAGACAAATAATTCATTAAACCCTTTTACCATACCGGCAGCCGCTAAAGCCCCTAAAAATGGCTGGAAACAGCCGCTCAAAATATCAATCAGACGATTAAAAATATTTCCTCCTGAAGACTCTTGTTCAGTATCTGAAGAAATTCCTGCGATACTTACTACTTCCTCATAAACCGCCGGTACATGGTTTCCAATAACTACTTGATACTGACCGCCGCTCTTCATCACTGTAACTACGCCGTCCATGTTTTTAAGTACGTCATCATTAGCCTTGCTCTCATCCTTCAATTTGAAGCGCAACCGAGTGATACAGTGCGTTAAGCTGTTAATATTCTCTTTCCCACCTACATTTTGTACTACTTTTTCTGCTAAATCATGATATTTACCCATTGTTATTTCCTCCATTTTCTATTTTTCAATAGTTATTTGAAGGTTTAGCCAACTTAATGTCACTATCCAAAAGCCACGTCTTTTCAGACATCACAGGGTATTTACATTACTTTTTTCTCTATCCTCCTTACTATATATTTTATAAACAATTTAACTGTTCTTTGACACCAGACGTGCAATATGAATGGTTAAATATAGTTTTTCATCATTAGAAATTGTGTAATTATACGTATCCTGCAAATAAGTACCTATTGTATTCACACAACTGTAGGCATTCTTATATTTTACCTTGATAACATCCAGCAGTTCATTGTCTGTCTCTTCCAAATACTGTTTCTTCGTTGTTAAGCGATAAGCAAAAAACTTAAGATGCGTCGTGAAGCGATAAAAATAAACGGATGTTTCATCAAACGAGATTTTGAAATAATATTTTATAATATTCATAATTTCCTGCATAATCTTTGTAATCTCGTATGTATTTCCCGGACTCTCGCCATCTTGCTGCGCGTTCACAATATGTAAGGCTATAAAACCAGCCTCGTCTTCTGATAATTGAATGTCGTATCGCTCTTTTACTTTTTCAATTGCTTCCATACCAACCTTAAATTCATCAGAGAAGAAACGCTTTATATCCCACAAAAGAACATTTTTAACTTCCACGTTCTTTTTCACTCGTTCAATTGCTGTATGCAAATGATCCGTTAAAGAGATATAAATCGTTTCATTCAAACTTTCATTAATCTCTTTCTTCGCATACTCAATAATTTCATCTGATATTTCTAAATATTCCAATGGTATATCCGCCAACAGCTCCTGAAATCGCAAAGAATTAGTTTCATTTTTTAGCTGATAAATCTTATCTACATAGTCTTTGGAGATAAAATCACCTGGCTTCTTTTGAAACCCCAATCCTTTACCCATAACTATTAGTTCATGCCCCCGATCATCAGCAGTAATGATCACATTATTATTAAGTATCTTATGAACTAACATCTTAACCCCCTTTCTGAATAAAAAAACAGCTTCTATTCGCTTATTCAAAAACAAAAAACCTAACCACTTCAAAAAAGACGACAAAAATTCATCTTTTTAGAAATAACTAGGTTTAGCTTGTAATTAAACAATCACTATCCAACATCTAATCATTCAGTTTTAATACCACTAATCACAGATTACATGATAAAAATACGTTTGTCAACGCTTCCAAAGGGATTAAATCAAAAAACGGTAGCTCTCTACCGCTTATTGATATTAATGACCCGTACGGGAATCGAACCCGTGTTACCGCCGTGAAAGGGCGGTGTCTTAACCGCTTGACCAACGGGCCTGTAAAAAACAATGGGCCTAAATGGACTCGAACCATCGACCTCACGCTTATCAGGCGTGCGCTCTAACCAGCTGAGCTATAGGCCCATAAGCGGGTGACGAGAATCGAACTCGCGACAACAGCTTGGAAGGCTGTGGTTTTACCACTAAACTACACCCGCAAAAAAATAACGGTTCCGACGGGAATCGAACCCGCGATCTCCTGCGTGACAGGCAGGCATGTTAACCCCTACACCACGGAACCTTATTCATTTTCGTTCAAACACTGTTTAAACAATTGCGGGGGCAGGATTTGAACCTACGACCTTCGGGTTATGAGCCCGACGAGCTACCTGACTGCTCCACCCCGCGATAATTTTAAAAAGGAGGATAAGGGATTCGAACCCTTGCGTGCTTTTACACACCTGACGGTTTTCAAGACCGTTCCCTTCAGCCGGACTTGGGTAATCCTCCATAAAAATAAAAATGACCCGTACGGGAATCGAACCCGTGTTACCGCCGTGAAAGGGCGGTGTCTTAACCGCTTGACCAACGGGCCTACTTAGAACGGAGAAGGAGGGATTTGAACCCTCGCGCCGGTTTCCCGACCTACACCCTTAGCAGGGGCGCCTCTTCAGCCACTTGAGTACTTCCCCAATGGGCCTAAATGGACTCGAACCATCGACCTCACGCTTATCAGGCGTGCGCTCTAACCAGCTGAGCTATAGGCCCATTAAAGCGGGTGACGAGAATCGAACTCGCGACAACAGCTTGGAAGGCTGTGGTTTTACCACTAAACTACACCCGCATTAATAGGATGGCGCGGGACAGAATCGAACTGCCGACACATGGAGCTTCAATCCATTGCTCTACCAACTGAGCTACCGAGCCAAAACGGTTCCGACGGGAATCGAACCCGCGATCTCCTGCGTGACAGGCAGGCATGTTAACCCCTACACCACGGAACCTTATTCATTTTCGTTCAAACACTGTTTAAACAATTGCGGGGGCAGGATTTGAACCTACGACCTTCGGGTTATGAGCCCGACGAGCTACCTGACTGCTCCACCCCGCGATAATTTTAAAAAGGAGGATAAGGGATTCGAACCCTTGCGTGCTTTTACACACCTGACGGTTTTCAAGACCGTTCCCTTCAGCCGGACTTGGGTAATCCTCCATAATATAAGAAATACTAACAATGTCACAATGGACCTTGTAGGACTCGAACCTACGACCGGACGGTTATGAGCCGTCTGCTCTAACCAACTGAGCTAAAGGTCCAAGCTCTTAAAAAAATAATCGCGGCGAAGGGGATCGAACCCCCGACCTCCCGGGTATGAACCGGACGCTCTAGCCAGCTGAGCTACACCGCGAATATAAAATGGAGCCTAGCGGGATCGAACCGCTGACCTCCTGCGTGCAAAGCAGGCGCTCTCCCAGCTGAGCTAAGGCCCCAAAACAATCTTAAATCTTATATCGGGAAGACAGGATTCGAACCTGCGACCCCTTGGTCCCAAACCAAGTGCTCTACCAAGCTGAGCTACTTCCCGAAAACGCGCCCAAGAGGAGTCGAACCCCTAACCTTCTGATCCGTAGTCAGACACTCTATCCAGTTGAGCTATGGGCGCATCTTATTATTTGTACCTATGCCGAGGACCGGAATCGAACCGGTACGG
>NZ_JAJDJW010000039.1:0-1252 GCF_020567645.1 Enterococcus sp. CWB-B31 | reverse complement strand
GGGCCAGGTATCGCAGTGCGCATCGAAATGGATCAATGAAAGCGGCCTGCCGTACTTTTCCGCATGAGCCACGAGTAGCGGGTAGCTGATGTAGTGATCACCGCCGAGCGTCAGCATCCGAGCACCGGCATCGAGAATCGTGCGCGCATGCGTGACGATCGTCTCCTTGACGGTCGACGGATTGTGCACGTCGAGCCAGCAGTCGCCGTAGTCGATCACCGCATAGTCGTCAAAGGAAACACTGATCAATTCGGCTTGGCGGTCATCGCTGACGAGGCCAAGGGCGTTGTAGAAAGAAGCTCACGGAACGGACCCACGACGATGCAGCGGCAGATCGGTTTTGCGGAAGCGGAAAGTGCGGGCAAGAAGCGGGTGACCAAGCGTCAACGCTTTCTGGCCGAGATGGAGAAGGTCGTCCCTTGGTCGCGGCTGCTGTCGGTGATCGGGCCGTATTACCCGAAGGGCGAGCGTGGCCGGCCGCCGATTGGCCTGGAACGGATGCTGCGGATCTACTTGCTGCAGCAGTGGTACGGGTTGTCGGACGAAGGGCTTGAAGATGCGCTCTACGACAGCATCGCGATGCGCGCCTTCGCGGGCATCGACCTGGCGCGCGAGAACGTGCCGGACGCCACCACGCTGTTGAAATTCCGGCGCCTGCTGGTCGAGCACGCACTGACGCGAAAGCTGTTCGACGAGATCGGCATCGAGTTGTGCGAGCGCGGGCTGATGATGAAGGAAGGCACGCTGGTGGATGCGACGATCTTCGAGGCTGCGCCGTCCACGAAGAACGCCGGGAAGAGCCGTGACCCGGAGATGCATCAGACGAAGAAGGGCAACGACTGGTATTTCGGCATGAAGGCCCATGTCGGCGTCGACGCCGACTCGGGTCTGGTGCATAGCGTGGTCACCACGGCGGCCAACGAGCCGGACGTATCGCAGGCCCACGCCCTGCTGCACGGTCATGAGCAGGAAGCGTTTGGCGATGCGGGCTACACCGGCGTGGACAAGCGCGAGGAGATGAAGGGCAAGACGGTGAAGTGGCACGTGGCGCTCAAGCGCGGAAAGATCAGGGCGATGCAGGAAGGTCCGCTGAAGGACCTCGTGATCGCGGTCGAGCGAACCAAGGCGCAGATCCGCGCCCGGGTCGAGCATCCGTTTCATGTCGTGAAGAACCTGTTTCGTCATCGCAAGGTGCGCTACAAGGGTCTAGCCAGGAACATGGCACAGCTGTTCAGTCTGTTCGCGCTGGCGA
>NZ_JAJDJW010000038.1:0-1259 GCF_020567645.1 Enterococcus sp. CWB-B31 | reverse complement strand
CCATTTTCGTACTTGAAGAAAGCTTTTCTTACCGATCGTAGCTCTTCGGGTAGCTTCGTTGGCATCGTGCGAAGCAGGCGGAAGAAGTGATTCCCATCTTTCTCATGATAAGATGCCAATAGTTCTTGATAATACAAGTAGGCAGCCTTCAATTCAGAAGAAATCTTCAATAAACGATCGACCACTTCCGTTTCTGTCAGATAAGCCCATTTGAAATTTTTACGCTTCTTAAAGGTAGTAAAATCCAATTTGCTTTCTGGCTTCAGAAGTAATTTGTATAATGATTTTAATTGACGATATTGCTTCGCTTGTTCTTTATCGTTTTGATTGAACTCTTTCATCACACGTATTCGTACTTTGTTAAACCCCTTGTTCAAATGCTGGACAATGTGAAAACGATCAACGATGGCTTTAGCTTTTGGAAAACACTCTTTCATTAGCGCAAAGTAAGGAGCGTTCATGTCGGTCACAATGTAGCGAACCTGTTCACGGACTCTGAGATCAAAGCGCATGAAATAGGCTATTAGATCTTTCTTTTTGCGACTAGGTAGTATATCAAACAATTGCCCAGTCTCGCCATCCATACATGAAAAAGAGAACTTTCCATGATAACTTGTTAGTGAACGGAACTCATCAAATAATAGACAGTGAGGCAGCCAGTTCTTTTGTCTTTTGGTTTCAAGCGTGAGCGCCGACAAGGTGCGCTGCACCGTCGTCACTGACACACGGCAATGATTCGCAATGCTCTTCATTGATTGGTGTTCTGTCAATTCTTCAAGAACACGATAATGTACTTGCTTAGAGATAAAACAATGACGATTCACCAAATAGGTAGAAGCAGTGAAATATTTATGACAGGAACGGCAATGGTATCGTTGTTTTTTCAAGCGCAAATACGTTTGCTTATTGGCACAGCGGTTTAAGAGAATCATAGAGACCTTCTTCCCATTCTTTACAAAAGCATTACTAGGTGCTTTGCATAAAGGGCAACGGTGAAAAGCACGAACAAGCGCTGCTTCTGCGAGGATTACTTTCTTCCCTTTATAATCTGCTTCCTGACAACTTAGAATGTCAATATTTTTATCTTTCACTCCAAGGATTTGTTTGATAGAATCAAGTGTAGACATACATTCATTTTCCTTTCTAGTTGGTTTTGTGGTGATTCTATTCTAGCGGAAATGTTGTGTGTCTTCCTTGTTTTTTAATGAGAAAATAGGACCGATAGATTTTTTTCTATCAGTCCAATAAATTATAGAGCC
>NZ_JAJDJW010000037.1:0-1340 GCF_020567645.1 Enterococcus sp. CWB-B31 | reverse complement strand
CCCAAATTTCAAGAACAAGTTAGCCACTTTTCGAAATAAGTGAAAAATGTCTGTTATCTCTACGTTCCGTTGTTGATTTGATTGTGAGTTGGTGTGTGGTAGTCTGATCAGGACAGTCTGGTATCCGCCAGACTTCCCAGACTTAAGCCACATTCCAAGAGGCTCACTGTCAAATCAACTCACAACTATAAAAGCTTCTTGTTCAAATTGTTGTCTGGGGGTTTGATACCCTAAAATTCTTCTTGGTAAGTCATTCATACCATCTTCTATCCGTTGAATGTCTTTACGCCCATACTGTTCCAGGCTCTCATACTTTGGGATCTTTCGGCGAATCATGCGATTATGATTCTCATTCGTCCCTCGTTCACAAGAAGTATAGGGGTGCGTAAAATAGACTTCACAGTAATCTTTCAATGTGGCAGCCAGTGTGGTGAACTCTGAACCATTGTCTGAAGTAATTGTTTTGAAGAGTCGTTTGAAGGAACGGCTGCCGTACTCTTTGATTAGCTGTCGGATACCATAGGCCACAGAGTCAGCGTCTTTACCGTCAATGAGCCGGATGATCTCAAAACGACTTTTGCGCTCAGTTAACGTAAGCAGAGTCGTTTCAGCCCCTCCACGCTTTCCGATGACTGTATCGATTTCAAAATGACCGAACTCTTGACGCTCTTCAATGTGGGCAGGCCGTTCTTCAATACTTTGACCCAACACTTTCTTATTTTTACGGGTGTATTTCTTGGTACGTTTTCGGCTGACCTGACAGTTTAAATCGATGTTTCTGACTTCTAAAAGCTGGGCATCAATGTACTTGTATAAGGTGGTTGTACAAACCATCTCTTCAGGAGAAAACAGTCCGGTACGTTTGGTGGTGCCGACAACGACATCCGGTGCATAGTCCGCCGTTTTGAACAACTTAACGAAGTAGGCTAAAAAAGATCGTACTTGGACAAATTTGCAGGGACGGTGGCAGTTCTGTCGCTTGATTTCATAGCGGTTCTGAGCGAATTCCGGGTCGTACTTCATAGAGAAGTGCTTAATCCCATTGACTTTGCGCACCTGTTCAACCGTTCCACGAGCAAGTTCGTTACTGATGGTCTGTCGATTAACACCGATTCGACGAGCTATTTCACCATGAGAAAGAGCTTCTTCCAGCCAGCCGGCGATTTTTCCCCGTTCAATGGAAGTTAGGTGTTTTCCTTTCCTGCGTTCTATAGTAGAATGTGTATAAGTCATAGTGAAAAGTCTCCTTATTGATTGGTGTTGGAACCTCAATAATACACGATTTTTCACTAGGATGTTTTTTTATTTTTTAGGTGGCTAACTTGATTATAAAATTTGCG
>NZ_JAJDJW010000036.1:0-1396 GCF_020567645.1 Enterococcus sp. CWB-B31 | reverse complement strand
TTCGTACCATCAAATGTACGGTCGCTACAACCGCTTTTTTGTGTCCGGTATTCCTTCTTATCCGAAAGAAAAATGCCTGTATTCGATTGGGTTTCCCTTGGGAAACGGCCAATGCTCCTTGTGTTAACACTTTTTTTAGATAAGAATTGCCTTTCCCTACACGTCTGCTGTAGGTTTTTCCAGCACTCTGATTATTCCCCGGACTCACTCCTGCCCACGAAGCCAAATGTCCGGCTGTTGGAAACACAGACAGATCTATCCCGATTTCTGCGAGCACAACTGCGGCTGTTCGCCGATTGATTCCCGGAAGTTCTTCTAACCGTTCCACATACTCTTCATAGGGAGTGAGATAGTCGTTGATTGTTTCTTCGACTTCTTGAATTTGTTTTTCTAAACACTCAATTTGTTTGAGATGAAGAGCGAGCATTTTTCGATAATGAACGGTCATGAACCCTTCTAAAGAATCCATCAACTGCGGTACTTTTCTGCGTAAAGTAGTATAGACACACTCGAGAATAAGTGTTTCTGTGATCTCTTTATTTTCAATTAAGGCATACAGAAGCGCTCGACCGGATTTGCCATAGACATCTTTAATGACAGAAGTCAGCTTTATTCCGGCACTTTGTAACACCATATGTCCACGATTTTTTTCTCGATTCAAGTCTTCAACTAAATGCTTCCGATAACGAGTAATATCTCGCAATTCTTGAATAGGCTCGGGTGGAACAAAGCTTGTGGGTACGACACCCAACCGAGTTAATCGAGCAATCCATTCGGCATCTTTCATATCCGTTTTTTTCCCTGGAATATTCTTGATGTGACGGGGATTCGCCAATTGCAGGTCAAAATGATTCTGTAGAATTCGCCACACACATTTCCAATAGACCCCTGTACTTTCCATACTGATATGTGTGACTTCGTAAGAAGATAACCAATCAGATAAATCCAATAAGCCGCGAGTTGTTGTTTCGAAACTGCCAAAGAATTTTTCCGGGCGTTTTTTTCCTTCAGCAGAACGAATCACACAGGCAACAATGACCTTTTGATGGATGTCTAATCCAGCACAACAAGAACGAAGTACATCTTCCATGTCCAATTCCCCCTTGAAAAAATGTACAGAAGGAGCTATTCTACTTATAGAAACAATTTATTTTTATACGCAGGTTCTATGACCTAATGATTGGTGCATATCTTTTTGTGCGACGAGTAACCGCAGGAGCAGATAAGTAGAACGATCTAGTTTGTCCCTCAAGGTCAACTTGGAAAAGAACCTCAATAAGTGATCGACCTACAAGCCCTTCTGTCCTCTTTAGTATGACAGGAAATAGCGTGTAGGTCGATCATTTTTTCTTTTCATTCTGTTTGGTGTGGGCGATAGCCCTCATGAGTGTTTGTC
>NZ_JAJDJW010000035.1:0-1454 GCF_020567645.1 Enterococcus sp. CWB-B31 | reverse complement strand
TTCCTTTCTAGTTGGTTTTGTGGTGATTCTATTCTAGCGGAAATGTTGTGTGTCTTCCTTGTTTTTTAATGAGAAAATAGGACCGATAGATTTTTTTCTATCAGTCCAATAAATTATAGAGCCGATTTTGTCATGAGATTGAAATACTCAATATTGACTTTTTTTCAATTAAGTGCTAATGTTATTGAGTGATTTTGCGAACGGAGGAGGATAAAATATGGCAGTAAAAAAAGCAGCTCTAGCCTGTTCAGTTTGCGGCTCTCGCAATTATTCCAAAGCAGTCAGTGAGGGAAAGCGCGGAGAGCGATTGGAAGTAAAAAAGTTCTGTAAATATTGCGGACAGCATACCTTACATAAAGAAACGAAATAACCATTTGGAGGGGTAGAAATGAAATTTTTTAAAGGTGTCAGAGAAGAAATGAAGCAAGTCACTTGGCCTGGAAAAAGACAATTGCGTAAAGACACGCTGACTGTTATTGAAACAACAATCCTGTTTGGCGTAATGTTCTTCATTATGGATACAGCCATTCAGACATTGTTTAGTTTAATCCTTCGCTGATTGTAACTGGTATTTTACTGAAAACGGTGCTATACTGTTGTGGTAAAGAAAAACTTCGGGACTGCTGAGGTTTTTTTATTTTTCTTAAAAATAGAACCTGTGTGGAGACTTTGACAGCAGAGTGTTCAAACAGATTCTTGCTAATCTAAATTATAAGGAGCTAGAAAAAATGGAATCCTATGAAAAAAACTGGTATGTGCTGCATACTTATTCCGGTTATGAAAACAAAGTAAAGGCAAATATTGAATCTCGTGCTCAAAGCATGGGGATGGGTGACTTTATTTTTCGTGTAGTTGTTCCTGAAGAAACAGCTACAGAAGAAAAGAACGGAAAAAAGAAAGAAGTCGTTCATAAGACATTTCCTGGATATGTACTTGTTGAAATGGTCATGACAGATGATTCCTGGTATGTAGTTCGTAATACTCCCGGCGTAACAGGCTTTGTAGGATCTCATGGTGCAGGAAGCAAGCCAGCTCCTCTGTTGCAGGAAGAAATCAATCATATTCTTCGCTCCATCGGTATCAGTACACGTCAATCTGAACTTGAAGTAGAGATTGGGGAAACTGTTCGAATTATTGAAGGAGCCTTCTCTGGACTGGAAGGTGAAGTGACAGAGATTGACGAAGAGAAACAAAAACTGAAAGTAAACATCGATATGTTTGGTCGTGAAACAAGTACCGAACTGGACTTTGAACAAGTGGACAAAATTTAAAGCTTGGACTAAATAAATAGATAGGATCTTTTAAACTGAGCAGCCTCAGTTTAAAAGATCCTTTTTTGTATGTTCTGAAAACCCCCAGCTATGCTGGGGGTTCTTGAGAGCTTCCAGCGTGGTAGTAAAAAAGCCTCCTAAACTGATAAGATGAAGTTGGTTTCCCGACCACCACATCAAAAG
>NZ_JAJDJW010000034.1:0-1484 GCF_020567645.1 Enterococcus sp. CWB-B31 | reverse complement strand
GCCTAAGCAGCCGCGCGCTCCGTCGTTTCAGGTGGTGGTTGTTCCGTTGGCCCCGGCCGCTCGCGCGCCGGGGCTTAATAGGATGGTCAGCCCGATCCTCACTCAGTGGACTACGCTGAGTGAGGATTTTGTCCTTCTGGAGGGCCATCATGGACACGGTATCGCTGATCGGAATCGATCTCGGCAAGCACTGCTTCCACCTGCATGGACAGGATGCGTCAGGCAGGATGGTGTTCCGTAAAAAGCTCACGCGTAGCCAGATGTTCACGCTGCTGGGCAATTTTCCGCGTTGCATTGTGGTCATGGAGGCCTGCGCCGGTGCTCACTGGATCGCACGTCGACTTCAAGCGCTGGGCCATGAGGCCAAGCTGATTTCTCCGCAATTCGTCAAACCGTTCCGGCAAGGCAACAAGAACGATTTCGCGGACGCCCAGGCGATCTGCGAAGCAGCCGCTCGTTCGAGCATGCGTTTCGTGAGCCCGCACAACGAAGCCCAGCAAATCGTTTCAGCCTTGCACCGTGTGCGCGAGCGGCTGGTGCGTGACCGCACCGGCACGATCAATCAGATTCATGCGTTTCTGTTGGAGTTCGGTATCAGCTTGCCGCGCGGCATGGCAGTGATCCGGCGACTGCCTGCCGTGCTCGAGGCAGAATCGTTGCCGCCGAGGCTGGTGGTCGTGCTCGAACGTTTGCAGGCGCACTTCAAGTATCTGGACGAGCAGATCCACCAGCTCGAACGTGAGTTGCTTACCCAGCTACACGAGGATGAACGCAGTGAACGACTGCTCGAGATTCCTGGCATTGGCCCGATGACCGCCAGCGTGTTGATGTCTGAGTTGGGCGATGCCCAGCAATATGGCTCAGCAAGGCAGTTTGCAGCTTCGGTTGGTCTGGTGCCGCGGCAGTACAGCACCGGCGGCAAACCAACGCTACTGGGCATCAGCAAGCGTGGCGACAAGGAACTGCGACGATTGCTGGTGCAATGTGCGCGGGCCATCATGCAGCGCATCGAGCACCGCACGGATGCATTGGGCGTCTGGATTCGCAGCCTGTTGGCGCGGCGACACTCGAACGTGGTGGCCTGTGCCCTGGCCAACAAACTGGCGAGGATCGCCTGGGCCATCCTCGCCAAAGGGACACACTACCGGAGCATCGAGGCTGTTCCCTCAGTCTGACGCTTCCTATCGCTTACGGCTTCAGTTTCAGTAGTCACCTCTGGTTTTGCGACGCGAGATACGTGAAGGCATAAACGACTCAACGGCCGGGCAAGTAACCTGACACAAAAAACAGCACCTCAATGCTGTGGGCTTTTTGAGGTTTGCCCGGCGCGGCTCCCATCATGGGGCGGGATCTTTCCCATCCGCGACCCCGGATAGATTCGAGCAAGTCCACTTTAGGTCAACACTGCCTCGCTTGCAAAAATCGGGCTGACCATAGATTTTTGCATGCGCGTGCCGGCGGCTCCGCCGGCGGGCGTGGCACGG
>NZ_JAJDJW010000033.1:0-1545 GCF_020567645.1 Enterococcus sp. CWB-B31 | reverse complement strand
TGTGACAAACACCCATGGCGGTTCCCGCCACCAAACAGAATGAAAACAAAAAAAGAATCGACCTACAGCCCATTTCCTGTCATACTGAAACTGACAGGAGTGGCTTGTAGGTCGATTACTTATTGAGGTTCTTCACCAAGTTGACCTTGAGTGACAAACTAGATCATTCTACTTATTTGCATCAACCATTAGGTCATAGAACCTGCGTATAAAAATAAATTGTTTCTATAAGTAGAATAGCCTCTTCTGTACTTTTTTTCAAGGAGGTTTTTATGATGGAAGATGTTTTTCGTTCTTGTTGCGCTGGATTAGACATCCACCAAAAAGTTATTGTTGCCTGTGTGATTCGCTCTGTTGAAGGAAAAAAGCGCCCAGAAAAATTCTTTGGCAGTTTCGATACCACCACTCGTGGATTATTCGAATTATCTGATTGGTTGATGTCCTATGATGTCACACACATCAGTATGGAAAGCACGGGTGTTTACTGGAAATGTGTCTGGCGGATTTTACAGAACCATTTTGACCTACAATTGGCGAATCCCCGTCACATCAAGAATATTCCAGGGAAAAAAACGGATATGAAAGATGCCGAATGGATTGCTCGACTCACTCGATTAGGCGTTGTCCCTACAAGCTTTGTTCCACCAGAACCGATTCAGGAATTGAGAGAGTTGACACGCTACCGTAAACATTTGGTGGAAGACTTGAATCGGGAAAAAAATCGGGGGCACATGGTGCTGCAAAATGCGGGCATCAAATTGGCTTCAGTGATCAAAGATATCTATGGGAAATCTGGAAGAGCCTTACTTTATGCGTTGATTGAGGATCAACCGATGACAGAAAGTCTCATTTTAACGTGCGTTTATACAACATTACGCAGAAAAGTTCCTCAGTTGATGGAAGCCTTAGAAGGATTCATGACACCACATTATCGAAAAATGCTGGCTCTTCATCTCACTCAAATTGAGTGTTTGGAAAATCAAATAAAAGAAGTCGAAGAAACAATCAATGACTATCTTGCTCCTTATGAAGAGTATGTGGAACGCTTAGAAGAAGTACCAGGAATCAATCGCCGAACAGCAGCTGTTGTACTAGCAGAGATCGGGGTAGATATGTCGGTATTTCCTACAGCTGGTCATTTAGCTTCGTGGGCGGGCGTTTGTCCAGGAAACAACCAAAGTGCTGGAAAAATACGAAGTAAGAGAATAAGGAAAGGCAACTCTTATTTAAAAAAGGTATTGGCTCAAGGAGCAGCGGCTATTTCTCAAGGAAAATCCAATCGAATACGCGCCTTTTTCTTTCGTATAAGAAAGAACGCCGGTCACAAAAAAGCGATTGTTGCGACAGTACACCTACTGTTGCGAGTCATTTATCGGATGTTTTCCGATCAGTCCCGTTATCAAGAACTTGGAGGAAGTTATTTATCAAATGAAAAGAACACCTCAATCCCTATTCATTGAAGTGCTCTATACCATTTTGGCTAACTACGCGATTAGTAGGGGGTAGCCTTTTTTTGCTTTTTTAGCGTTTTAGTTTTCGTATAAA
>NZ_JAJDJW010000032.1:0-2684 GCF_020567645.1 Enterococcus sp. CWB-B31 | reverse complement strand
TGCGGATCCAGGAACTCCCTCTCAACGCGGCCTGAATGAGCACTCAAATGGGCTGCTTCGAAAGGATGGACTTCCTAAGCAAATGGATTTCAACGAAGTTGATGAGGCATTTGTCCAATCGGTCGCCTCAAAAAGGAACCATATTCCAAGGAAATCACTGAACTATCGAACCCCCATGGAAGTATTTTTGAGTTATATGGATGATGAAATGGTGTCTAGGTTAATTTGACAAATGAAAATATTTCTCCTTTTCGGTGGATTCTGATTGCTCTATTTTACTGGAAAAAACTTCTTTAAAAATGACCGGAAAAAAAATGTTGGATCTTAGTGCTGTTTCCGGGGTTAAATGAGTTAAATTTCATAATTCTACTCCTCCTTTTAATTCTTTATTAATGATGTCTTAAATATTCAGGAACAGGTATTGATCCAATGATAAAGGTGAAAGTAGAGAACGTCTAAATCAAAATTTTTAGACATTACAAAATAATCAGCAACTTGTTCTGACGTGTATTCGAAGCTTGTTAATTAATACGTGAGGTTCTCCTTGTATACTAAACAAAACCACAAAAAAATGTGATAGAATGAATTATATCTGTAAAAATTAATTTATAGGAGGATTATGATGAGCTTGTTTGTCACCTATATTAAAAATAAAAAGAGGAAACTATTTTTATTATTGGTATTAATCCTATTAAATTCACTTAGTTTAATTCCAATTCCATATCTTACTAAATATCTTGTTGATGTTGTCCTTCTTGAAGGAAAATATGATGAAATTTGGCTATATATATCTATCATTACTGTAATAATAGGACTTCAATTAGTTTTTGGAAGAATAAATGTTAAATTTTCAGCATATTTTTTCCAAGAATTTTTGTATGATATCAGGAAAATATATTTAAAAACAATTTTTCTGCTAATGATGTAAACAGCTCGATGCTGAATACAGTAATTTTTAATGATTCTGAGCTCTATGTTGATAATATTCAGTTGATTGTAACCACATTTCTAACAAATATTTTTACTGGTGCTTCATATGTTTTGATAATGATGTTTCTTAGTTGGAAGTTATCGTTAGTTGCCTTTATATTCGTTCCCTTCTACGCGATTTGGATAATACATATAAGTGCTAAACTAGGGAGACTTGCGGAAGAGCAACAAATTTCTAAAGACGAATTTCTTAAAGAGGTAAATAATTATAGTACTAATAAGGAAGTCATTAAGATATTTCATTTTTTCAGAATGATTGTAACAGGATTTAATAATGCTATTAATGAAAATAAGAAAATAAATGTGAAGGTTTTAACATATCAAAATTTTATCAGCATTGTCTCTAGCGTTATTGTAACACTGGCAGCTGTTGTTCCTTTTGTTGTTGGAATAACTTTTATTAAAGGTGGAGATATGAGTATAGGAGATCTGGTGGCTTTTAATTCATATACTAGCTTGCTTTTTTCTCCAGTTACTCAACTTATTGGAATAATTGCGACTATCAGAATGGCCAATGTTTATAAATCAAGAATAGAATTTTTTAATTTTCAGGCTGAAAAAGAGAAATTTGACGATAGTTCTAATATTGAAGAAATCAAAATAAATAATTTATCAATATTCTCTGAAAAAAAAATAATATTAGAAGATATCAATTTTAATATTACTAGAGGAGAATGGATTCGCTTACGAGGCGCAAATGGTAGTGGAAAATCCTTGTTTTTAAAAGTTATAGCTAATTTGTACAGTGATTATAAAGGTGAGATTCTCATTAATAACGATGAGAATAGCAATCTCATTGGAAGTAGAAAAATAATCTACATTTCAAATGAACATGGTTTTCCAATGCAAAATCTGTTTGAGGAAATGATGACTGAGAGCAATGCAAACAGTAAGGATATAAGAAAAATCTTAAAAATAGTAAGCCTGGATGATAAAGTTATGAGTTTGAAACAAGGTATTTATACTAAGAATAATGAAATAATGGAGAAATTTAGCACCGGAGAATTACAAAAATTGAGATTAGCTAGAGCAATCATTAGAAAACCTGATTTTTTATTCGTAGATGAAATTTTATCTAATATAGAATTAGATAAAGCGATTGACATATTAAATAAAATTCATTATAACTATCCAAGTTTATCATTAATTCTTGTAGAACACCATTTTCCAAATAATGAACTATTAAAAAAAGAAGTAGTTATCGAGAATAGGACAATAACTACATTTTAATATACGTTTACCAATCAGGACAGACAAATAGAAAAAGGCTCCTTACGGAACCTTGTAGACTGTAGACAAAGTCAATTTTATAGATGACGTCTACAGTCTCTTCTATTAAAACAGTGGTTATGGGACTCAGTGAGCCTTTTAAAATTTTCCCGGTAATAAGTAATACAGCCACAAGCATAAACTGGTAGCTTTATCTATTAATAAAGGACATAATTCCTTGAATAAATACAAGTATACTTGCGATTAGAGTGATAATTCCAGATATAATCAAAGTATTTTTTCCTACATCTGTTAAAGGTGTATGTACCGGCATAGAAAGTAAAAAAACACTTTTTTTCACTTTTCATTTGTCAAATTAACCTAGACACCATTTCATCATCCATATAACTCAAAAATACTTCCATGGGGGTTCGATAGTTCAGTGATTTCCTTGGAATATGGTTCCTTTTTGAGGCAACCGATTG
>NZ_JAJDJW010000031.1:0-2737 GCF_020567645.1 Enterococcus sp. CWB-B31 | reverse complement strand
GCCAGTTACGTCGACATAGTCTTCGAGCTTTCGCTTGTCACGGGGCGGCGCTATGGAGCCAATGCGGGGTCGGCATAAGGGCGCCACTTGAGGGGCGGCACATAGGCGCCAGTCCAAGGGCGGCGTAATGGCGCCACGTTAGGGGCGGCGCATAGGCGCCAGCAGCATCAGGGCGAGAACGCGGTTCGAACTTTCCGAGTCGGTACGCTCCGTTCTTTTTGAACGGAGCGTCCATGGCCAACAGGAGGTTCGAATTGTTTGAATACCGCCAAGTCCTTGTCCGCATGCGGCAAGGCGATTCTGACCGCGACATCGCGCGCGGCGGTTTGATGGGGCGCAAGAAGCTGACGACCGTGCGCCGCGAGGCTGAAGCGCGTAGTTGGCTGGATCCGGTGCAGCCGCTGCCGGACGACGCTACGATCGCGGGTGTCTTCGGGCGCACGCCGCACCTGCCGCACACCTGTGTGTCGACGGTTGAGCCATATCGCGAACAGGTCCGCGAATGGCTTGCCGCCGGCGTTCAGGGCACCACGATCCATGCCGCCCTTCAACGCAATCATGGCTACGCCGGCAGCTATTGTGCCGTGAAGCGCATGCTGCGCCATCTGGCTGCCGAGCGCAGCGTGGCCACCACAACGATCCTCGACTTCGCACCGGCCGACGCCGCGCAGGTCGACTTCGGCGCGGGACCCGTGCTGACGGTCGAGGGCATTGCGGTCCGGACGTGGATCTTCGTGATGACGTTGTGCTGGTCGCGCCACCAGTATGCCGAGATCGTGCTGGACCAGACCGTCGAGACGTGGCTCGCCAGCCACCGGCGCGCCTTCGAATGGTTCGGCGGCTGTCCCGACCGGGTCATCATCGATAACGCGAAGTGCGCGATCATCCGGGCGTGTCGATACGAGCCGGCGGTGCAACGCTCGTACGCCGCGCTTGCCGAGGGATATGGATTCCGGATCGACGCCTGTCCGCCGCACGATCCCCAGAAGAAGGGCGTCGTCGAATCGGGCGTCAAATACGTCAAGAAGTCCTTCGTGCCGCTGCGCGAGTTCCGGGATCTGGCCGACGCCAACCGGCAACTGCGCGAATGGGTGATGCAGCAGGCCGGCACTCGTATCCACGGCACCGTCCACGAACGGCCGCTGACGCGCTTCGGCGTCGAGCGCCCGTTGCTCGCTGCATTGCCGGACGTGCCGCCGGTACTGTCGGTCTGGAAGGAGGTGGCGGTCCATCGCGACGGCCACGTCGTCTACAAGCACGCGCTGTACTCTGCACCGTTCACGCTCGTCGGCAAGTCGCTCTGGCTGAAGGCGACCGATACGGTCATCCAGCTGTTCCATCGGCATGAACTCGTCGCAACCCATCCGCGGCAGCGGGCCGGCGGTCGCCACACGGTGCGAGATCACCAGCCGCCCGAAGCGCAGGCCTGGCTCGAGCACGATCCGCAGTGGTGTCTGGCGCGCGCGAAGGAGATCGGGCCGTCGTGCCACGGCGTGATCCTCGCGCTGTTCAACGACAAGGTGCTCGTCAACCTGCGCGGCGCGCAGGGGATCATCCGGCTGCGACAGAAAGTCGGCGATCAGAGGCTGGAAGCAGCCTGCGAGCGTGCGCTCGCGTTCAGCAGCGCGAAGTACAGCACCATCAAGGGCATCCTCGACAAAGGCCTGGACAGCGAACCGGTGCCGCGTCCCGCGTCGGCCCCGACTGGCGCTTACCAGAACGGCGGCCGCTTCGGCCGTGATCTCCAATCCCTGCTGATCCACTGACACCATGAACCCGAGTCCCGAATTGAATTCCATCCTCAAACAGCTGCGCCTGTCCGGCATCCTCGACTCGCTTGAGCAGCGCAACCGTCAGGCGATCGACGGGCAGCTCGCCTATACCGAGTTCCTTGCCATGCTGCTGCACGACGAGGTTGCCCGTCGCGAACACAAGAAGCTCGGCACCCGTCTGCTGCGCGCCGGCTTCGCGATGGGCAAGACGCTCGAGACGTTCGACTTCGACCGGCTGCCTACGTTGAACCGCTCACACGTTCATGATCTCGCGACAGGCCGGTATCTCGACGAGAAGGTCGCGATCCTGATCGCCGGTCCAACCGGCACCGGCAAAAGCCACTTGGCCCAGGCGCTGGGCCACTGCGCCGCCCGCCAAGGCCGCGATGTGCTGTTCATCTCGCAGACCGAGCTGCTCAAGCGATTGAACGCCGCGCGCGCCACCGGCGCCTATGACCGCAAGTTCCAGCAGTACGCCCGGGTGCCGCTGCTGATCGTCGATGACTTCGCGCTCAAACCGCTACGTACCCCGCAGGACGAGGACTTCCACGATCTCGTCGCGGCCCGCTACGAGCACGCGGCGACCATCCTGACGTCGAATCTCGACTTCGGTGAATGGGGCGCCGCGTTCCCCGACAACCGCATCCTCGGCACCGCCACACTCGACCGACTACGCCACGGCGCCTACCGGCTCGTCCTCGAGGGCGACAGTTACCGCACCCCGAAACCGATGCCAGATCCCCCTCAAAATGCAGTTGCCAAAAACGGCAAAAAACCGCAACCTTGAAACCGTTCGAATCCGCGTTTTACCCCCGGTTCTGCTGGCGCCATTACGCCGCCCATCCCCGGCTCCTTTACGCCGCCCCGCGACACTTTCGCTCACACTTGAGCAAAAAGCCGTCGTTTCCCAGGGCTTGGATCGTACGGAGCAATCCGCCGAAATGGTCGTGGAGACATCGAGCCGC
>NZ_JAJDJW010000030.1:0-14598 GCF_020567645.1 Enterococcus sp. CWB-B31 | reverse complement strand
CAATAAGTGATCGACCTACAAGCCCTTCTGTCCTCTTTAGTATGACAGGAAATAGCGTGTAGGTCGATCATTTTTTCTTTTCATTCTGTTTGGTGTGGGCGATAGCCCTCATGAGTGTTTGTCCCGACCTCTTTTTTGCGGTCGCAATCTAATTTAAATCCCGTATCTCCCATACTAAGTTTCTGCATTCGTTTGCGTAAAATAAAAATAGATCAGCAATCATAATTACAGTGATTTTAACTTTAAATGAATGGGGAATGGTATGGAATGAATGTGTTTATAGGATGAAATAATCTTGTTATCGGTAACAGGATAAAAACGCTTGCAAAATAACGAAATCGATTGCACAATATAGATGTTAAGAAAATAACTTTGGAGGGACCAAAATGAATAAAAGAAGCTGGAAGAAAATTGGTTTAGGTTTATTGGCGTCGGGAATCGCATTAAGTTTGGCAGCATGCGGGAATTCTGCTGACAATAGCGGCAGTTCAAGCAATAGCTCATCAGACAAAACGGAAATCGATATTTTTCAATTTAAAGTAGAGTTCAAAGATCAATTTGAAGCTCTGGCAAAAAAGTATGAAGAAGAAAATCCGAATGTAAAAATCAATATAGAAACAGTTGGCGGCGGTTCTGACTATGGTGCTGCACTGAAATCTAAATTCTCTTCCGGTAATGAGCCTGATATCTACAATATCGGCGGTCCGGAAGATGTAAATATGTGGCTGGATAATTTAACAGATTTAAGCGATACCGAATCTGCAAAGCAGGCACTTGAAGGAACATTGACTGGTGCGACAAAAGACGGTAAGGTACTTGGGCTTCCATACAATATTGAAGGCTATGGTGTTCTTTACAATAAAGAAATTTTTGAAAAGGCAGGCATTGATGCAGAAAGCATCTCTACCTTATCTGATTTAGAAGATGCAGCGAAGACGTTGGAAGCTAAAAAGGATAAATTGGGCATTGAAGCGCCATTCGCTTTGGCTGCAAAAGAACAGTGGATTACAGGCTTGCACGGGTCAAATGCATTTTTAAATGCTGAGTTTAACAATGATGTAATGCAGGCGTATGAAGCGGAAGAAGTGGAGTTTACTTATGGAGATCAATTTAAAAAATATATCGATATCTCTAATAAATACTCTGTACAGCCGACAAATAGTCTGGATTACTCTCAACAAATTGAACAGCTGTTTGCAAATGGAAAAGTTGCCATGACACAACAGGGGAACTGGGTTTATCCAACCATTGCAGAACTTGACGAAGAACTGGCAAACGAAAATATTGGTCTGTTGCCAATTCCAATTGATGGTGTAACGGAAGGAACAATTCCAGTTGGTGTACCAATGTACTGGGGTGTAAATCCAAATGGTTCTGATGAAGAAGTTCAGGCAGCGAAAGATTTCCTCGATTATCTGTATACAACAGATGAAGGAAAACAAATTGTATTGGAAGAGTTCAAATTTGTGCCAGCATATGCAGGCTATGATACAGATAAGATTTCTGATCCTCTTTCTAAAGAAGTGTACACATACTACACAGAAGGAAACACGACTGGCTGGGTCTTTATGGGCTATCCTGCCGGCTGGGGCGAACAAACACTAGGTGCTCAAATTCAAAAATATGTTGCCGGAGAAGCAACATGGGATGAAGTAGTAAAAGTTTCTCAGGATAAATGGGCAGAAGAAAGAGAATAAGACTGTATTAAGGGGATATAGTTTTAAAGAAGGACCAATAGAACAGAATAGAACAGTAGAACTGACAATCAGGTTGCCATACTATTCAGCTGATTTCAGGTGCTGTTTAAAAGAATACAGTTTATTTCCAAAAGAAATGGTTTTGGAAAACTGAAAATCAAGCTTTGTGTGAGGTTGTGACAGAAGTGTTCTGTCTCAAGAACCAGGTAGGTATCATGCATCATCTACTCTGACGAGTCAATCGTAGTGACTTATTTCCGAAGAGGCAGCTTCTAGAACACCGTTTATTCGGTTTTAGGGATATCAGACATACTTATGTCACAGTCCCTTTTACATAAGAGGAGGGAACACATAATGAAACATCAAAAGAAAACGTGGTTTTATCTATTTGCTGCACCGGTTGTGCTGGCATTGACGATAGTGGTCGTCATTCCGTTTTTATATGGTGTCTATTATTCATTCACAAACTGGGATGCAGTTGCCAGAGGAGAGTTTGTCGGTTTAGCGAACTATAAAAAGTTATTATCTGACAGTGGCTTTTGGTCAGCTATATGGTTTACAGTTCGATTTTCTGTTGTATCGATTGTATTAATCAATGTGATTGGACTGGGACTGGCTATGCTGGTGACCAGTAAATTTAAAGGTGCGAACTTATTAAGAACGGTCTTTTTCATGCCGAACCTTATCGGCGGGTTGATTCTTGGATTTATTTGGCAGTTTATTTTTATTAATGCATTCAGCGCAATTGGTGATCTGATTGGAAATGAAGGACTTAAAACATGGCTGTCCACTTCACAGACTGGTTTTTGGGCGATGATTATTGTGATGTGCTGGCAGATGTCTGGGTATATCATGGTTATCTATATCTCGTATCTGCAAAATGTGGATGATGCTCTGCTGGAAGCAGCAGATCTGGATGGAGCAACTTCTTGGCAAAAATTCTGGCATGTAAAATTCCCGTTGATTATGCCCGGTTTTACGGTAAGTCTGTTCATGACACTGTCCAACAGCTTTAAATTGTATGATCAAAACCTGTCTTTGACAAATGGAGGACCATACAATTCAACGCAGATGGTGGCTATGAACATCTATAACAGCGCCTTTGTAGAAAATAAAATGGGCTATGCACAGTCCAAAGCGGTAATCTTCTTCATTATTGTAGCCGTTATTTCATTGGCGCAAGTATATCTGACGAAGAGAAAAGAGGTCGAAGTATAATGGAAAAACAAAAATCAAGCAGCAGAATACTTCGAATGATTCTGGGGATCGGTCTGGGACTGGTCTGGCTGATTCCTTTCTACTTAATGATCAGCAACTCATTCAAATCAAAACAGGAAATATTTACCAATCCGCTTGGTATTCCTGAAAACTTTACATGGGCAAATTATCCTGAAGCTTTCAGTCAGCTGGACTTTATTAAGACTTTATTTAATTCTCTTCTGATCACTGTCGTAAGTGTAACAGTGATTGTAATTTTCTCTTCCCTTTGTGCGTATGCACTGGAGCGGATGCAGACGAAATTAAGTACATTTATTTTCATGGTATTCGTGGCGGCAATGCTGGTTCCTTTCCAGTCTGTTATGATTCCATTAGTATCACTATTTGGTAAAGCACAAATGTTGAATCAGACAGGTATCATTTTCATGTATCTTGGGTTTGGTGCGAGTATGTCAATTTTCTTATACCATGGCGCATTGAAGAGTATTCCAAAGGCATTGGATGAGGCGGCGATTATTGATGGAGCCAACCGATTTCAGGTATTTTGGAAAGTGATTTTCCCGATGCTGAAGCCAACGACTGTAACAGTGATTGTATTGAATACAATGTGGATTTGGAACGATTATCTGCTTCCTTCACTGGTTATTAATTCACCGACAACACAGACGATTCCGTTGAAAATGTTTTTCTTCTTCGGACAATATACAAAACAATGGCATCTAGCATTGGCTGGTCTGGTACTTGCAATACTTCCGGTAATTATTTTCTACTTTATCATGCAAAAACAAATTATTAAAGGAGTTGCCGATGGTGCTGTGAAATAGGTACAGGCGACAGTTGGAGGGCTGAAATGTATAAACGATTATTTGAGATTGATCCTTGGAAAATAGCGACCAACCAGTTAGATCGTGAGAATAAACGACTGATGGAAAGCTTGACATCCATTGGCAATGGTTATATGGGCATGCGAGGAATGTTTGAAGAAACATACAGCGGTGATTCACATCAAGGGTTGTATCTGGCAGGCATCTGGTATCCGGATAAAACTCGAGTTGGCTGGTGGAAAAACGGTTATCCGGACTATTTTGGAAAAGTAATTAATGCAGTCAATTTTATTGCTGTTGATATTACCATTAACGGAACAGTATTAGATCTTGCAAAGCAGGACGTAAAAGACTTCTATATGGAATTGGATATGAAAAACGGCTTGCTGAAACGAACATTTGTCTATGAGGAAGCAGAAAATAAAGTTGCCTTTTCTTTTGAGCGTTTTGTCAGTATTGTTGATAAAGAACTGGGCTTTGTCCGTGTTAAAGCAGAAGTGCTGTCAGGAAATCCGGAAATTCGTGTCTTTTCAAAAGTAGATGGAAATGTCCGAAACGAAGACAGCAACTATGACGAAATGTTCTGGGAAGAAAAGCAGCGGGAAAATCAGGATGGAATAAACTACCTGATGATGGAAACCATTCCCAATGCATTTGAGGTGCCCAGATTTACTGTTACTACAGTAATGAAAAATAAAATCAGCGAGTCTGTTGAAGGACAGAGGGTTTCAGAAATACTGCTGGTCGGTGATCAGTTTACCTGGTCGGGAAATATCGGACAGATGTTTACATTGGAAAAGACAATCGCTGTCGTAACAAGCAGGGATGTTCCAGAAGAAAATCAGCTGACAGCAGCGAAAGAGCTTTTAACAGCTGGTCTCTCTCAGACTTTCGATCAGCATCTTGAAAAACAGGAAGCAGCGTGGGAAGAACGCTGGCATAAAGCAGATGTTCAAATTATAGGAGATGATGAAGCGCAGCAGGGTATTCGTTTTAATCTTTTTCAATTATTTTCCACTTACTACGGAGAAGATGAACGTCTGAATGTTGGTCCTAAAGGCTTCACCGGAGAAAAATATGGAGGAGCAACATACTGGGATACGGAAGCATATATCGTTCCGATGTATCTGTCTGTTACTGAGCCGAAGGTTACCCGGAAATTACTGGAATATCGATACAAGCAGCTTGATGGTGCGCTGATCAATGCGCAGCGTCAAGGGCTGAAAGGCGCTTTATACCCAATGGTGACCTTCACAGGGGTGGAGTGTCATAATGAATGGGAAATCACCTTTGAGGAAATTCATCGAAACGGGTCAATGGTTCATGCGATTGCTGATTATACCAATTACACAGGAGATGAAACCTATTTACTAAAAGATGGAATCAAAGTCGTAGTAAATATTGCCCGTTTCTGGGCTGACCGCGTTCATTATTCGAAACGTGTTCAGAAATATATGATTCATGGAGTGACAGGACCAAATGAATATGACAATAATGTCAGCAATAACTGGTTTACCAACTATATTGCTTCATGGTGCTTAAAATATGCGCTGGATAATATTGACCGTGCATATACTGAATCAAAGCATGAACTGAATGTGTCGGCAGATGAAAAGGAAAAATGGCAGGACATTATTGACCATATGTATTATCCTTATGATGAGGAACTGGATGTATTTGTTCAGCATGATACATTTCTCGATAAAGATTTGATGCCGGTTTCAGACTTAAGACCTGAAGATCGTCCATTAAACCAGCACTGGTCATGGGATCGCATTCTGCGCAGCTGTTTTATTAAGCAGGCTGATGTACTGCAGGGTGTTTATTTCTTCGGTGATCAGTTTACAAGGGAAGAGAAAGAGCGGAACTTTAATTTTTATGAACCAATGACGGTACATGAATCCTCCCTGTCTCCATGTGTCCATGCAATTCTGGCTGCAGAGCTGGGGCAGGAAGAAAAAGCTGTGGACTTGTATAAACGAACTGCCCGCCTTGATTTGGACAACTACAATAACGATACAGATGATGGGCTTCACATCACATCCATGAGCGGCAGCTGGCTGGCAATTGTTCAGGGCTTTGCAGGAATGCGCACCTACGATGGACAATTGACATTTAATCCGTTTCTTCCTAAAATGTGGCAGGGCTACTCATTTGCCATTAACTACCGCGGACGTCTGATCTCAATCGCAGTGAATTCAGAAACAGTTGCGCTGGAATTGGTTGAAGGGGAAGAACTGAGTCTGTCGATTTATGAAAAAGAAATGACTTTAAGAGAAAAAATTACAGTTCCGATTCGTAAAGAAGAAACGGTCGACTAAAATGAGCGAAGTTGCTCAGGAAATGCGTATCTATATTATGACAGCAGCGGAACAACTTTATGTGGAAGGAAAGCTTCTAACGATCTGAGGTCGGGACAAAAGCGATCAGCTCTGAGAATTAAGAAGGAATATACGAAAATTGTCAAGGAACACTAGTCATAAAATGACTAACTGTGAATTGATACCTCCCTTGAGCTACTCATATTTTCAGTATCGTTCGACTTATTTCCAGAACTGCTGTCTCTACGAGTCTAACGATTCTCGAGACAAAACATTACGCTGTATCCGTTTTTCTGCGTCTACGGTTCTCACTACACTACACTTCGTTTCGATCTCATCAATTTCTAAACGGCAGAGCCATTAAGAATTGAAGGACTTCGTTCCGATCCTCGAAGCATGGAGGGGCTTTACTCCTACGCTTCTTCGAATGCTCGTCGCATGTCTTAGGGGCATGTATGAACTTGCTTCTACGCTTCTTCGAATGCTCGAATCATACAAAGACTGGAACACCGTTTATTCGGTTTTAGGGGTCTCGGACATACTTATGTCACAGTCCCTTTTGTCCCGCCGTTCATTCGGGGGGAGATACGAAGAGAGCTTGGAACTTTATTTCTGTTCCGCTCTCTATCGTTATTCTCAGGAATAGCAGCAGAAGCTTGATGACTCCAAAGGAATATGCAGGTAAAAAGCTTCAAAGCAGGGAGGAAACTATGGAAAAAAAATGGTGGAAAGAAGCAGTTGGTTATCAAATTTATCCTCGAAGTTTTAAAGACAGTAATGGGGACGGTATTGGCGATTTGAATGGTATTCGAGAAAAGCTTCCCTATCTAAAAGAGCTGGGTGTCAACTTTATTTGGATTAATCCGGTTTATGATTCTCCAAATATAGATAATGGGTATGATATCAGCAACTACCATGAGATTTTAGCGGATTTTGGTACAATGGCAGATTTTGACTTGCTGCTGAAAGAAGCGCATCAGCTGGATTTAAAAGTAATTATGGATCTGGTGATCAACCATACCTCTGATCAGCATGACTGGTTTAGAGAGTCCGCAAAAGGCAAGGATAATCCCTACAGAGACTATTATATTTGGAAAGATGGAGTGGACGGCGGACCGCCTTCTGACTGGCAGGCGATTTTCGGCGGCTCTGTCTGGGAATATGATGAGACAACAGAACAATATTACTTTCATGCATTTGCGAAAGAACAGCCGGATTTGGACTGGGAAAATGAAGAAGTGAGAAAAGAACTGTTTTCAATGATCAGCTGGTGGCTGGATAAAGGAATTGACGGATTTCGGGTAGATGCGATTTCTCATATAAAGAAAGCCGCTCATGATTTACCGGCACACGAAACAAAGGTTGCAGCAAGATACCAGAATATTGAAGGTATTGACAGTCATTTAAATGAGCTTAAAGAAGTATTTGATCGTTACGATATTATGACTGTAGGCGAAGCCAGCGGAGTGAGTGCACATGAAGCGGAAAAATGGGCAGGGAAAGACGGCTATTTCAATATGATCTTTGAATTTGAGCATATTGGACTTTGGAAGCAGGAAGAGTCAGAAGAATTTGATATAAAAGCGTTTAAAGAAGCTTTGTCAAGCTGGCAATATGCATTGGACGGAAAGGGCTGGAACGCTTTGTACATGGAAAATCATGATGTTCCCCGTTCTGTTTCAGCTTTTGGTAACGATTCTAAGGAGCTCAGAGAAATTTCTGCGAAGGCTCTTGCGTTGGTGTACATGCTTTTGCAGGGTACCCCGTTTATTTATCAGGGACAGGAGCTTGGAATGACGAATATGCCATTTGAAAGCATTGAGCAGGTAGATGCGTTGGATTCCAAGTACCTTTATCATGAACTGCGGAAAAAGGGAAAATCGGAAGAAGAGGCTATGGCAGTTATCCGGGCTACTTCCCGGGATAATGCCCGAACACCGATGCAGTGGGATGATACACACTACGGCGGGTTCTCAGAAAACAAACCTTGGTTGTCTGTAAACCCAAATAAATCCACAATTAATGCAGAACAAGAACAAACGGAGACGACTTCTGTTTTTCATTTTTATCAACAGCTGATTCAGCTTCGAAAAGAAAATCAGGCATTGATTTATGGCAGCTTTGAAGAGCTGTTACCTGAAGATGAACAGTTATATGTATACCTTCGACTTCTTGAAGAGGACGTATTTCTAATCATTGTGAATCTTTCAGGTGAACGGGCAGCTTATAAACATCCTAAACAATTAGAGAAATTGGGGGAAGACTGGCAGCTGGTTTTAGGCAATTATTTCGAGACTGGAAAGCTTTCTGAACTGAGCACACTGCAGCCCTATGAAGCAAGACTTTATCAATTGAAAATAAATGAAAAAAATAGTAATTGATTGCAGGTGGGGAAATGATAAAAGAACATAATGAACTTCAAGAAGAATCAACTGGAAACTGGTGGCAAAATGCTGTGGTTTATCAAATTTATCCAAGGAGCTTTCAGGACAGCAACGGGGATGGCATTGGTGACATTCAGGGCATTATTCAGCGGATTGATTATTTGGCAAAATTGGGGATTACAGCCATCTGGCTTTCCCCGGTGTATCAGTCGCCAAATGATGATAACGGTTATGATATCAGTGACTATCAGGAAATTATGACGGAGTTTGGTACAATGGCTGATATGGAGGAACTGATTCAAAAAGCAGAAGAGGTCGGCATCAAGATTATTATGGACTTGGTTGTCAATCATACCTCTGACGAGCACCGATGGTTTGTGGAAGCGAGAAAATCAAAAAATAATCCTTACCGCGATTATTATATTTGGCGTGATCCGGTTGAAGGAAAAGAACCAAATGAGCTGAGATCCATTTTCAGCGGCAGTGCCTGGCAGTTAGATGAAGAAACCGGTCAATATTATCTGCATCTGTTCAGTAAAAGACAGCCGGATTTAAATTGGGAAAATCAAGCTGTTCGTAAAGATGTATATGCAATGATGAATTTTTGGCTGGAAAAAGGCATTGGCGGTTTTAGAATGGACGTGATTGACCTGATCGGCAAGCTGCCGGATGACATGCTGACAGCGAATGGACCAAAGCTTCACACTTATTTACGGGAGATGAATCAGGCATCATTTGGAAAATATGATGTGATGACAGTAGGCGAAACCTGGGGAGCAACACCTGAAATTGCTAAACTGTATTCTGATCCGAAACGTCAGGAATTATCCATGATTTTTCAGTTTGAACATATGGGTCTGGATCAGCAGGAAGGAAAAGATAAATGGGACCTGCAGCCGCTGTCTGTTGAGAAACTAAAAGAAGTATTGTCCAAATGGCAGACGTCTTTAGGCAGTCAGGGCTGGAACAGTCTTTTTTGGAATAATCATGACTTGCCAAGAATCATTTCAAGATGGGGAAATGACCGGGACTATCGTGAGAAGAGTGGGAAAATGTTTGCGATTCTGCTTCACATGATGAAGGGAACACCTTATATTTATCAGGGAGAAGAACTGGGCATGACTAATCGTCCGATTACTTCGATTGAGGAAGTGGAAGACATTGAGAGTGTCAATATGTATAATGAACGGCTTGCTGCAGGGCATTCAGAGGAGAAACTTATTCATTCCATTAACGTTAAAGGCAGAGATAATGCCCGGACACCGATGCAATGGGATGATTCAAAGAATGCAGGATTTACCGAAGGAACTCCTTGGCTGCCGGTGAATGAAAACTACCACGAAATTAATGCAGAAAAAGCATTGGAGAATCCGGATTCTATTTTTTATACCTATCAAAAGCTGATTCAGCTTAGGAAAGAATATCCGCTGATTGTCTGGGGAGATTACGAGCTGGTTAATACAACAAAAGCTGAGGTATTTGCTTATTACAGAGAATATAAAGGAGAGCGCTGGCTGATTGCGGCGAATTTCTCCAGTCAGTCGCATACGTTTGAGCTAAAAGATACAGTTCAGGAGCTTATAATCAGCAACTCTTCCTCTGTCTCATTTGCTTCATCATCTATACAATTAAAGCCTTATGATGCGTGGGTTGTACGTGTTTAAAAAACTGTTTTTCATGTATAATCAAAGGGCAGTGCTTTTAGCACAGAAGACAGCGCAGCAGGCTATGAAGGGCGAGGTGAGTAAATGGCAACACTTTCTGATGTGGCAAAATTGGCAAATGTTTCAAAAATGACAGTTTCAAGAGTAATCAATCATCCAGAACAAGTGACGGATGAACTGAAGGAACTGGTTTATCATGCAATGAAGGAAGTGGATTATCATCCAAACATTGCGGCCAAGGCTCTTGTGAAAAATCGTTCTCAGATTATTAAACTGTTTATTTTGGAAGAAATTGATACAACAGAGCCCTATTATATGAATCTGCTGATGGGAATTGCACGATCGGTTGGAAAAGCGCATTACTCTTTACAGCTCGTTACAAAGGATGGTTTTGATACCGGCACCTGCGATGGTTACATTATTACGGGATTTCGGGCAAATGATTTTGACTGGATTCGTACACTGGAAAAACCTGTAGTTCTCTTTGGCGAAAACAGTCAGGGCTATGATTATGTAGACAGCGACAATCAGTATGGAACAGAAATGACGACCAACTATGCGATTGCCTGCGGCTATGATGAAATCATTTATATTGGAATTGATGTGGATGAGTCCTTCGAACAATCAAGGGAACAGGGATATCTGAAAACAATGGAGCTAAATAACAAAGCTGCCAGAATTGAGCGTTTCAATAATCGATCAACCCTAAGTCAGCTGTTTATTGAAGCGTACTGGGAGACTTTTTCGCCTAGTACCTGCTTTATTTGCAGTTCAGATCGGCTGGCAATCGGAATCGAGCGGGGAATCGCCAACAGCGGCGGGAAAATACCACATGATTTTGGTATTATTGGTTTCGATGGCGTTTTTCTGGATCAGGTCAGCTCGCCCAAGCTGACCACAGCAAAACAATCGATTGTGAAAATGGGTGAAGTCTGCGGAGAGATGCTGATTAAAAAGATTGAAGAAGATGGTCAGACCCAGGGATACAGACGCTTTCTACCTGAACTGATTATCAGAGATTCGACAAAGAGGAAATAGAACAGAGAATGAAACAGAACAGCAGCTGATTGATTGAAGCTGCTGTTTTTCTTGTTCATTAATGAAAAGTATCCCTTTTTTATTGATGAAAGAGAATAAACATGATGGAACTTTTAGAATACGTAAATTAAGCTGTAGATTCTTTTAGACTGGTATTACGTCCAGGGATTATTCTTCTATAAAATACAATTGTAAGAATCGCCATGTTCAATCATTCGGGCAGTGAGCCGCAAGCTGCTTAGCTGTGAAAAGCGATTGTCCGATGCCATTGCTGAATCGAGTCAAATCAGCTGTACTTGTTCTTGAAAACAGCTGTTAACTCCCAATTTTCCTTTGGTACTGAAAAAACTCTTGACCATCCGATCTTTTTGTTGTTCACTAACTCAAACATAACTCCTATCATTTCTTGATAGGAGAATTTTCTTTTACTAGACTGTTCTTATTTAACAGCAATAGAGTAGATTAATGTCCGGACTGCCAAGAGCCGTGGGATTTATATCAACAGCTTTCTTGCTTGGAAAAAAATCGAACGAACTTCTGAGTGTCTGTGATAAAATTAGAAAAAGAAGACTTGTAAAAAGAGGAATTCTCTCGGTAAATTGAACAATGAACGGAGGAAAAGAAATGAACTTTTTTAAGAAGCTATTTGGCAGAGAAGAAGAGGCTAGTTTAAAACCTTCAACTGGGCAACAAAAGGCAGCGGACAAAAAGATACCCGCAGTGAAGCGTGAAATCGAAGCAGCTGCTTTACATAATTTCGCTGAGAACTTTCCGAATCTTCCAAAAATAGAGATGACAAAACTGGTACAGGCATTGAAGAATATAATAGATCAGAAAGCAATGCAGAAAGAACAGAATAAAGTGTTAGGTGAAGATTATTTAAATAAACCAGATTTTTCATCTATTACATCTATGGATAAAGTGTTAGAAGAGGCAAGAGCGGGAAATTTAGAACCGCTGTACCTGATTGATGAACGCTTTGGAGGCAGCACAGGTATTGAAAATACCGTCTTTGTTCCGGTCGGTATAGCCAAGATCAAGGATTCATTTGATACTTTTTTGGAAGGTCTTCTAAGAGACGGGAAAAAGATTTCTTTTAACTGCCAGCCAGAGTATAAAGGGAAAAGTTTTATTCCTGCTGTAATCATAATTAAAGCAACAGATACTGAGACCGGTAAACTAATTGTGGATGAAAAAATCAGTATCTGGTAAGAGAGAAGAATATGTCAGGAATTTTTATTAGTATCTGAGCGTGAAATTATTGGCGACATGGTTTTGACTGAGTGCGAAGATATGGAGAGCTATGAACTTTCTGAAGCAGTCTTTTATCTGGAAAAAATAGTGATTCATCCTCTTTATCAGGGGAAGCAGTCTATTGATCATCTGTTCCGTTGTGCAAAGGAACAGGGAAAAGCGTGTGGAAAAATGGTGTACTTTGATTGCTGTTCTGGGAATCATAAATTGACGGAATATTATTCCAGAAAAGCTGAATAGGTAAGAACAATGGCAGAATAAGACTATGAGATTGCGTTATTTTGCTTATAGAAAATAAAAAATGTTGTATGGAAATGAGGAAAAAGGATGGCGATACTTAAAGAATTCGGTCAACAGACGAGAACAATCTCGAGTGCAGGGGAAATTAAATATTATTACAATAAACTGTTTTTAGACTTGGCACATAAAGAAAAGTATGTGGGGATTTTTCAAGACTATATCGAATGTTTAACTCCTAGAGAATTTTTAATAACCTATAAAGAATTACGAAAGTTTCAGTACTTTTATTCAAAAAAGTCGCAGGATTGGAATTGGAGTGATTTGAATGAAAGAAAACTTAACAAAGTTGGCGATATGCCTCCGGAGGTTTGGTGTTGGTTGGCTGGCCATCCAAATGGCTATATTAGAGAATTTGCTCTAAGCAAATTGTATATGCAGCCTGTAAGAAGAAAAATGATTGTTTGTCTGCTTTCTCTAAACGATCATATTCCGGAAATTCGAAGCATGGCGAAGGCGATGATCCTGCAAACAGCTGAGCAGACAACTGATGAAGAGTTGATTTTCAGCTTACCATTCATTCAGCGACTGTCCGGACTAAAGCAGATGGAAAATGAAGCAATAAAAAAATATCTAAATCAATTGCTTCTTGAAAAGCCGGAAGTATTGTTGAGTGCGCAGCAAAGCGAAGATCCATTCATTTATCGTTATGCTTTCGAGCTGAGCTATTTATCTGATGGAGTACTTAAAGAAAAGAGCATGGAAAATGGGCTTCTGAAAAAGGATAAATTAACACTGGGCAGGACCTTCCGAGAATTGATGAAGCAAACCGTTGATGCAGAGATTCGGGTCAGGGAACTAATGGAACATCCGCAAACAATCATCAGAAAGCTAGCATGTGAATGGTGCTATAATCATCTTGAGTGGGAAGAAGCAATGCTTCCAAAATTGATGGATTCCGTTACCAGTATACGCTATCTGGCGAAAGATTACATAAGCAAATATTTTCCAGATATCAATATTCGCAGCTTCTATTTGGAGAAGCTTTCAAAGGAACCTGTTATAGCCGTCCAAGGATTGAGCATGCTTCAGAACCGAAGTGATAAGGAGTTGCTAGTACCGTTGATACATGATGCCAGGAAAAAGCTGCGGTCAGCTGTAATAAACTGGTCAGTTTGTCTGTCAGAAGAAGAGCAGCTGCCGTTGCTGTATCTGGGAATTATGGATATTTCCAGATATGTTCACAAAAAAGCAGTAGAATTACTCGTTTCACATTTTACTCCGACAGTGAAAGAAAAACTGTTTGTTATATTTAATCAAACCGATCTGGAAAAACATCAAATTAGTGTGATTAAAGTGATGACAGGAGATACACGTAAAGAGTATTTGATCGATTTATTTACCTTATATCCGCAAAGTCTGAATGACGATGTCCGAAGAGAGATCATTATTCGGATCAATCTCTGGCATCAGGAGTGGAACCGAAGATTTTTTGTGCAGTTCACAGAAAATGAGGAAGAGCAGTTGAAGAGACTTGGAGAAGATTTTGAAGAATTGAAGGTAGAGCGTTTTTTGGGGTGAGAGCAAGTATAAAACGTGAGAGAAAGAACTGAGATGGCAGAGATTCAGCAAAGAAAACTGTATCATTCAGTTCTTTTATTTTCATGCTAAAATAGAATGAGTGCTATTATAATAGTGGAAAGGTTTCTTTCGAGTGCTTTTGAGAATTTTACTAAGTGATAATGGAAAAAATTTTGATAATCGAATAGTGAAAGCTGAGAGGTATGGGTTAATATGTGACCTTTGATAATTTATTATGGAAGAAAAAAAGTATTAGTCGCAAATTTTATAATCAAGTTAGCCACCTAAAAAATAAAAAAACATCCTAGTGAAAAATCGTGTATTATTGAGGTTCCAACACCAATCAATAAGGAGACTTTTCACTATGACTTATACACATT
>NZ_JAJDJW010000003.1:0-254219 GCF_020567645.1 Enterococcus sp. CWB-B31 | reverse complement strand
GATATCGAAACAACTTTGAACGAATGGTTTAGCACATTTCCTAAAAATCTCTTCAAATCAATTACGTTTGATTGTGGAAAAGAGTTTTCGAATTGGAAGAGTATTTCTAATAAGCAAGACATCAATATCTATTTTGCGGATCCAGGAACTCCCTCTCAACGCGGCCTGAATGAGCACTCAAATGGGCTGCTTCGAAAGGATGGACTTCCTAAGCAAATGGATTTCAATGAAGTTGATGAGGCATTTGTCCAATCGGTTGCCTCAAAAAGGAACCATATTCCAAGGAAATCACTGAACTATCGAACCCCCATGGAAGTATTTTTGAGTTATATGGATGATGAGATAGTGTCTAGCTTAATTTGACAAATGAAAAGTCTAAAAAAACGCAGGATCATTTCATCTTTCCTGCGCTTTTTTCATAAAAATTTTCGTTTAATTATCAACAGAAGCTGGATCTTCCTCTGTACGAACAATATTTCCTCGGCTGATGCTGATCCGAATAACGGCATTTGTTGACACAAATTCATTATACTGGCTCATCTGTACAACTGTTCCTTTCGTTACCTCAGAGTCAACATAATACACTTGGAAAGTTACGTTCGCACCTTTAGACTGATATTCCTCGTAAAAAATCTTTTGCAGGTCTCCTTCAAGTGTCGAATCTTTCAGGTCTCTTATAAATGGCTTTCCAATTGAATAAACCAGTTCTATTCCCGGTTTCTCAGCTTCTTTAAATGTTTGTCCTGCTTCAACAGACTGACTGACAAATCCTCCATAAGGTACCGTATCGTGATAAATTTGTCTAACTGAAACTGACTCATTGCTTTCAGCATCAGTCATGGACATTTGAGAAAAGTCTGGAACAACATAAGCCTTTCCAGTCGAAATGACAACTGGGAATTTATCCTTTTTAGCCAGCTTCGTTCCTTTTGCCGCCTCTTGAGAAATCACTTTTCCAGTTTCGACTGTATCAGAATCGCTTTCGGAAATTTCAATTGCCAGCTCATTTTTCTTCGACCACTCTTCTGCTTCCTCCTTCGTTTTACCAACGAAATCAGTCACTTCAATTGTCTTTTCCAGCGGCTCTGCCCCTTTTGAAAAGTAAATATTTGCTTTGTCTTTTCTGCGATACGTTTCCACGGTGATATCTTTTGCTCCAATTTCAAGCTTAATAAACTCGCCGGCTGGTTTTGTCTCATTGTATTCTTCAATGAGACTGAGACTGTCTGCTTTGTTGGCTGCAATCCATTCATTCGCAGCTTCTTTAGACATATCTTTAAATTCCGGCAGCGCAATGACTTCTTCTGGATCAGGTCCTAAGCTGGCATCAATGAGTAATTCACTGCCCTTTTTAATTTTTTTATTTTGAACATTCTGAGAAATAATTTGATTTGTTGGTTTGTCAAAATCATAAATCTGTTCAATTTTAAGTGTCACACCGTTTTCTGTTGTCCAAGCTCTCGCCTCTGACAATTCCTTTCCAACAAAATCAGGAACGGTTACATGGGTATATTGATAGTAGGCAAAAATTCCAATTCCAATTGCCGCCGCTGTCCCTATTGCCAAAACAATATACTTAATAATCTTTTTTCTGCGATAACCAGGGTCTGTCTCTGTCAGCTCTTCTCCCGGAGCTGCTGTTTCATTTTCATACTCCAGTGATTGCTGGACAGGCTCCTGTATCTGTTTCACAGCTGCTTTAGAAGCAGTATTTTGAGCCTGCTGCTCATTTACTCCCTGAAGCAGATGTACCTCTGCTGCTTCACGAGCTGCCTGCCGCTCATACCTCTGCTGCTTCTTTTGCCTCAGCAATTCTTCTACAGAAAGCTCTCCTATCGGCTCTGTCTGAACATTTTTTATAGGCTCTGACGTTTTTTTTAATGAAGATTCTGCTGAACGCAAATCATTTTCCTTTACAGCTTTTCCTGTTTGTTTCTGCTCTGATTCCTGACCTTTTTGACTATTCTTTCTTTGGCTGTCCTTCTTCTTTTCATAAAGCTTATCCTGACGTGTCTTCTCATAATTTTTATTTTCGAAGTTTGCTAGAAAATCACTCATATTGCTTCAACACACCTTTTTTCAAATAATAGGTCTTGTCAGACTGACTGGCAATTTCATTTGAGTGTGTAACAACAATCACGCATTTATTGTGCTGCTTCGCCAGTCTTTTAAAGATGTTGACAATTTCCTGCTCCATTTCCTCATCCAGATTTCCTGTCGGTTCGTCTGCTAAAATAATATCAACATTTGTTGACAGTGCTCTGGCAATTGCTACACGCTGCTGTTCTCCACCTGAAAGCTGATTAACAAGACGATCTGCTTTGCCTTTGGTAATCCCAATGTAATCAAGAAGATTATAGGCTACTTCTTTTTGATTTTCCGGCAGCTTATTATCGGTGATTGACATTGCAACCAGTACATTTTCCACTGCGGTTAAATAAGGTACCAGATTATAGCTTTGAAAAATAATACTGATTGCATCTCTGCGGTATTTATCATATCCTATCGTCTTAATGTCCTTATTTTTAAAGAGGATTTGTCCCGACTTAGGTGTATCCAATGCACTGATTAATGATAGAAAGGTGGTCTTGCCGGAACCGGACTGCCCTAATATAGTGTAGAAGGTTCCTTTTTCAAAAGCCGCATTTGTATCCTTTAGGATAAAGCGGCGCTTATCGCCATCCTGATAATAGTAATCCATTTTTTTCGTTTCCAGTATTGCCAATTTTTTTCCCCTCCTACATCATAATTTTTTTAGGATCAAGCCGAAGAATGTACAATAGAGGAATAACAGCGGAGAGCAATGTTGTTGTCATTCCAACAACCAGATAGGTAACGATATATCCCAGAGAAAACTCTACTTTATAAGAGTTCATGACATCTGTATTTGTCAAATTCGTCGTCCCCAAAGAGTCCCCTCCATAATAGACCATGCCATCCATCATTGTGTCCGCTGTACTCAGCATATCACTGTTCAATAATGCATCCGAAACAACTTTCCCCAGGAAATTACCTGTAAGTAATGACAAAATCAGAGCGATACCGCTTATTATGACCATTTCAATAATAATCTGTCCCATTACATGACCTCTTTTGTCCCCAAGAGAAAGGTAAATGCCCAGTTCATGTTTTCTATCCCGCATAAACAGTAGAACGACTAATGAAATAATCAGCAGAGCAGCTGCAACGGCTATTGTCACGACATAGCCGGAGATTTTAGAAAGGCTGCCCATACTGCCTGCAATTTGGTCGTACTGATCCGTTGACGCTCTCACTGTGTAAAGTTCAGGCAGCAATGGCTGTGTCTCTTCTTTAAAAGCTTCCACTTCATCTGCATTATTCATAACATAAACAGGTGTGTAATAATACTCATCTTCATTCGTTGTCAGAAACTCTGCTTCCTCTGGAACTTTTTCAATATATTTTTCTGTATACGTTTTATTCATTTCAAGGACCGTTTTGTTCGGCATGTACATCGTGTTCATTTTTTCCATTGACAGGTACTGATTCTCACTGTCACTTGCAGTAGCTGTGGAGCCGTCATTTCCTTTATTTTCTTCCAGCTCAACCGTTGTCGGCTCAAATATTCCAATAATTTCTACCGGAATATCTATTTTAAACACCTCATTCATTGTACCCTCTTCGGTGTATTGAGTCCCTATCTGGTCAATGATCATCTGATCACCCACTGAAAGTCCGTTCTTTTCAGCAACCTTGGATGAAATAACAACAACATTATTCCCTTTAGTGATATCCTCCTGAGTAAAGGTTTTCCCTTCGGTTACATTAATTATTTTTTCTTCAGCATCTAAAATTCCCGGCAGATTCGAGCCTTTTATATTGAAGCCCTGTGAGGTAATGTACGATTCATCATTACTAAAATCTTCCATTGTTGCTGCTTTCAGTGTCTTTGTTTCTATCCAGCTGGTGATATTATAATCATAATATTTCACATACGGCGATTCACCCACCTGCTTAATAAGATCCTCTGACAAAAATTCCATCTTGAAATCTTCTGACATAAAAGCATCTTGATTGTTCTCATAATCTATTTCAATACTTGCCAGTCCGCCTAACTCTTTTTTGATATTTTTTTCAACATTCTGTGTTGACTGCTGAATGGCAATCGCTCCTGCTATAACGTTTCCCAAAATAAAAATCACTGCGAACAAAAGAATGGATTTTCCTTTTCTTCTGGCAACGCTGTATAACGCCCTTTTGACAAAATTCACATCCTCAGCTCCTTAACTATAATTTCTTTACTCATTCCTCATTATTCCATAATATAGAGGGAGTTACAATCTTTTTCTGACTTAAAAGAAAGATAAATCAAACATCCCTTGCGCCAATTTCCAAATAACTTTTTATAAAAAAAAGTATTTATCATTTAAATCTCTATTTATTTCCATTTTTCTTAAGATATTGATAGAATAAAAAACTTAAATTATTGCTTCTTACCAAGAGGATAACTGATTCTTTCTGACAATTATCTGACTTTTTGAAGAAAATTTGCTCCACTTCATTCTTTCAACTCTATAAAAACTCAATTTTGAATTGTCCTTTCCAACTGCTAATGAAGAAATAGAAAAAACACCTCTGACAGGGAAATATTTCCCAACCAAAGGTGTTGTGACTGCAGTTCTTGTATTATACTTCCAATAATTCTTTTTCTTTTTCCGCAGTAATGGCATCAATATCTTTCACGCCATCATCTGTCAGTTTTTGAACATCTTTTTCAAGACCTCTTAGTTCATCTTCAGTAATGTCTCCGCTTTTGTTCAGCTTCTTCAATTCATCCATTGCATCACGGCGAACATTTCTAACTGCAACTTTCGCATTTTCAGCTTCCTTCTTAACATCTTTAGCCAATTCTTTCCGACGCTCTTCAGTCAGCTGAGGAATAACCAGACGAATGACATTTCCGTCATTAGTTGGGCTGATTCCAATATCACTTACCTGGATTGCTTTTTCGATGTCTCCAATTGAATTTTTATCAAATGGAGTAATCATCAGAACACGTGCTTCTGGAATAGTGATAGATGCCAATTGGTTAACCGGAGTCATCGTTCCATAATATTCTACTGTCACACGATCCAGCAAGCTGGCATTTGCTCTTCCTGCACGAATCTGACCTAATTCACGCTCCAGACTTTGTGCTGCTTTTTTCATTTTTTGTTTTGCTGTTTCCAATACTTTTTGAGACATTATTATTTCCCCCTTACAGTTGTTCCAATATTTTCACCAAGACATGCCCGACGGATATTTCCTGGTTCGTTTAGATTAAAGACAAGCAGCGGAATATCATTATCCATACTCAATGAGCTTGCGGTTGAATCCATCACCTGCAGTCCCTTGGAGATAACATCTAAATGTGTCAGCTCTTCATATTTGACTGCGCTGGCATCTACTTTCGGATCAGCAGAGTATACACCATCAACATTATTTTTAGCCATTAAAATAACATCCGCATCAATTTCGGCCGCTCGTAATGCAGCAGTTGTATCTGTTGAAAAATACGGATTTCCTGTACCTCCGGCAAAAATGACTACACGTCCCTTTTCAAGATGACGTTCTGCTCTTCTGCGAATGTATGGTTCTGCAATTTGTCTCATTTCAATAGACGATTGGACCCGTGTTGGTACACCTAAATTTTCTAAAGTATCTTGCAATGCCAGTGCGTTCATTACAGTTGCCAACATTCCCATGTAGTCAGCCTGAGCTCTTTCCATCCCCATTTGGGCACCGATTTGACCTCTCCAGATATTCCCGCCGCCAACGACTATAGCCATTTCAATACCAAGTTCATGAACCTCTTTGATTTCCTGCACAATTTCTTTAATAACAGGAGGTTTAATTCCAAAACCATCGTTTCCTGCTAATGCTTCACCACTCAGTTTCAATACTACACGCTGATATTTAGGTTTTACCATCTTGTCTTTTCCCTCCAACATTTCTCTAAAGTCATTCTATCATAAGACAGGCATTCTTTCAGTTAATTCTTCTATATTGCTTAAAAAAAAGGAGCGCAGCAAGCTGCGTTCCCGTTAGGTAGGAACAGAAATGAGCAGCTTACGAAAATCCGGTAGAATTTCCAAGTTACTGTTTCTGCGCCTTCCTTCATTCAAAATTATTTTTTCATTTGACTCATTACTTCGTCAGCAAAGTTGTCTTCACGTTTTTCGATGCCTTCGCCCACTTCAAAACGTACAAATGAGTTCACTGTTCCGCCTTTAGAAGAGACATAGTTTTTAACAGTCATATCAGGATCTTTAACAAATGGCTGATCCACTAAAGAAATTTCTGCTTTAAATTTGTTCAGGCGGCCAATAACCATTTTATCTACGATATTTGCTGGTTTGCCTTCATTCAACGCTTGTTCAGTCAAGACTGTTTTTTCATGATCCAATTCTTCTTGAGGAATTTGAGACTCGTCAACATAACGAGGGTTAATTGCTGCAACATGCATTGCGATGTCTTTCGCCACTTCTTCGTCAGTAGTTCCGTCAACAACAGATAGCACAGCAATACGACCGCCCATATGCAGGTAAGCACCAAAAGCAGCGTTGTCTTCTTTTTCAACAATTTCAAAACGACGGAAGCTGATTTTTTCTCCGATAACTGTTTGAGCTTCGATCAGTTCCGTTTCCAAAGTTCCTTTAGCAGTTTTAATTGCCAATGCTTCTTCCATAGAAGCTGGTTTGTTTTCAGCAACTTCTTTTGCAATGTTTTTAACTAAATCTTGGAACATTTCATTTTTAGACACGAAGTCAGTCTCTGAATTCACTTCAACAATTGCTGCGAAATTTCCATTAACTGCTACATTTGCCAAACCTTCTGCTGCAATACGGTCATTTTTCTTGCCGGCTTTAGCCATGCCTTTTTCACGCAGGTAGTCAACAGCTTTATCCATATCGCCTTCAACTTCTACTAATGCTCTCTTAGCATCCATCATACCGACACCTGTCATATCACGCAATTCTTTTACCATCTTAGCTGAAATATCTGCCATTTTTTTATATCCTCCTCAAATAGTTGTCAAAATTGTTTTAAAAAAAGCTATCTCAAAGGAGAATCAGGCCTATCGCCCAGCCCTTGAGACAGCTCCGTCATCTATTATTTATGCTCGTATTATTCTGCAGCACCTTCGCCGGCACCTTCTACAACTTCAACGATTTCTTCGATTGATGTTGCTTCTTCAGGTGTTTCTTCAACGAACAGCTCTTCAACTGCCTGATCTTCACCTTGGTTTCCTTCGATGAAAGCATCAGCCATTTTAGCTGTAATCAATTTAACTGCACGAATTGCATCATCGTTTGATGGGATTACTACATCGATCTCATCAGGATCGCAGTTTGTATCAACCATCGCAACAATTGGAATGTTCAATTTTTGTGCTTCCTGAACCGCAATACGTTCTTTACGAGGATCAACAATGTACATTACATCTGGAATTCTAGGCATATCAGCGATACCGCCCAAGAATTTTTCAAGACGTTCACGTTGTTTGTTTAAACCAACAACTTCTTTTTTAGGAAGAACATCGAATGTTCCATCTTCTTCCATTTTATTGATGTCTTTCAAACGTTTGATACGTTTTTGAATAGTATCCCAGTTTGTTAATGTTCCACCTAACCAACGGTGATTTACATAAAATTGTCCGGCACGGATTGCTTCATCTTTGATTGCTTCCTGTGCTTGTTTCTTAGTACCTACAAATAAAGCCACGCCGCCTTCTTCTGCAACGTTTTTCATGTAGTCATAAGCTGCATCTACCAATTTCACTGTCTTTTGCAAATCAATGATGTAGATACCATTTCTTTCTGTGAAGATATACTTCTTCATTTTTGGGTTCCAGCGACGAGTTTGGTGTCCAAAGTGTACGCCGGCTTCCAGCAATTGTTTCATAGAAATTACTGCCATGTTTTGTTTCCTCCAATTTGGTTTTTTTCTCCCTCTCTCTATCTTTAAGCTCTTTGAAGAACTGAATAAATCAGCACCGCTTCGCAGATGGATAGAGATGTGGATTTCTTATGAATTTACTCTCGTAAACGCACCTCTAGTATTATACAATACGACTTTTGAATTTGCAAACAAATTTCATCAGCTTTTTTCCTATTTTGCTCCATTCATTTCTATCCTGTCCGTCCATGTATTTTGCATTATCAAAAAGATTATAAAAAGGAATATTTTGTCAAATAAAATCAAAATAATAAATGTTAAACGAAATAATTGGAGGATATTGATTTTTAGGAATTAAACAGCATAGCTAAAGGAATTGAAGCTGGTGACTATCTGCTGAATACAGCAAACACAAAACTAATTATGGCAAAAGCCAGTTGAAATTATCAGTATTCAACTAGAAATATGGCTTTCCGGGAAATCTTATGTCGTTTTACAGGAGATATATCCGCTGTAAAAACAGCTATTAATGCTGGTGTAGAAGGAACAAAAGATTCAGCTGTTCTTCATTTACAACAGCTATTACGTTTTTTATTTATTATCAAGCTTACTCAAGGTTCACAAACAGCTTCAAAAAGAAGCTAGTGTATTGATCGAATTAAACAGTTATGCTTCAACTCCAAGAAACGTGGAGCCAGGGAGCAGCTCGGCTATGAAAAGGAGCTGTACGATTCCATTGCTGAATCGAATCAAATCAGCTGTAACTAGCCTTGTAAACCAGCTGCTGATTTGACACTGCGGAAATTCTTGAATGTCCGATCTTTTCGTTTTCACTAACTCAAACATAAACCTTGTCATTTCTTAATAGGAAAACGTTCTCTTACCAGACTGCTCTTATTTAACAGCGGCAGGGTGCATTAATATACGGACACAACACTAGAGAGATTGCACTTGCCGCTATTCCACTCTAACTTCATTATTTTCTAATTTCTTTAAAAGCTTTCCAAATAATGGTGCTAAAATCCAATAAAATCCGCCATTTCCAGCTGCATGCAACATATCAAACGTTAGTCCTTGAAGATAATAGACCCAAAAGCCGGTGACTCCATATATTTGAACGCTTATTACAGAAATGATAAAACCATAGATAAATCCTGCTAATACACTGACAACAATTTGAATGATCAAATGCTGTCGATACCAGTGAAACTGCCGCAGTATACCAACTAGGCAAATAATACATATATAGCTGGCTAGTTGAGCGATCGTCCAAACACCCATCCCCATATATAGATTGGTTACCAGTACTGATAGCAAACACACCACTACTCCTCTGCTCACCCCTAGTTGTAGTGTAATAATTAAAAAAATTGCAGTCATCGGCTGTATATTGGGTATAATTTGAAGCAGTGTGCGTCCAACGGTAGCCGCCGCTGCCATTAAACCAAGATAAGCAATTTCTCTAACAGAAAAAATAGTCGAATTCTTTTTAGAATTTTGCATAGGTAAACACTACCTTATCCCCGTCTTTCAAGATCGTTTCATTTGCACCTGTATTAACCATCTCATCATTAATTGTATAAGTCCAGTAGCAGCCCTCATCTGCATTTTGTTCAATGCCGTCAATTGCCTGAATCATACCACCCTCTTCTACCACCTCATAATTGTCCTTTAGAACAGTCATCAAATCGCTGCCTTCCTGAAAAGAGATCTCTTTCCCTGCAATTTCTTCCTCGTCTTTTATCAATGAAATCAACGCAGTTATCTGATTCTCCTCAACCTTTTCGGAGCTGGATTGTCGGGTATCTTCTGTTGGGCTGTCAGCTGCCGTATCTGAATTACCAGAACAACTACTAATCATCAATAGACTTGCTATAACCATACTGCCTACTAAAATCTGTTTCATTTATCCCCTCTCCTAATACGATATTCTTTTTATTTTAATTTCTTTACCAAGTATGTCTAGAAATCTGGCGGCAACTAGTTTCAAAGAAATAGAAATGAGTAAAATCCGTTTAAAGAAGGCATCTTGCCGCAACCTTCATATTGTCGTATACATACTATCGTATTTCGTTCCCAAAAGCTGATTTTCAAGTAAGCTACTTTGGAGAATCGATGCTTACTAGTCTATTCTAAAGAATATCTGACAGAAATTCTCCAGTTTTACTTGGACAGCCAAAATAGTTTGGAAAGTGACAACTCAATGTAGCTGGTTTTTATTTCTGGGGGATAAATCATACCCTGATATAAAAATTTTATATACTACAGAAAATTCTTATAGCGATTTGAAGCATATTGACAATTTGAATTCCTCTATAGTACTCAACTGCTTCCTAACTAAGGTCGTCTTTGTTTATGTTAGATGAAAAAAGCTGAAGTACACCAATAGGTTTGCTTCAGCTTTTAGCAGGCAAACACTTTTCCCCTGATATAAGTGCCTTTTCATTTATTAACAGAGTATCTGATTTCGTCTGCTTATACATGTAGAAAAGATCTACTGACTGAGGATTCTCACCACATTCCCTCTATCGAAGACACTTATCAAGTTTTTCTCAATTCACTATTTGACTGTCCCGCTGTTTTTAACAAAACTTTATTTACTCCGCTGTCTCCGCCGTTTCATTTCTTTACTGGTATAGTCCATTTGACAAATGATACATCAAAATTCCTGCTGCCACTGCTACATTTAAGGATTCCGCTTCTCCGCGAATCGGTATATAAATATTTTGATCGGTTTGATCTAATAACTCAGGACTCACACCCTGTCCTTCATTTCCCATAATCAGGCAAGAATTCTGTTTCGGCGCAACAGAAGTATAATGGACTGCTTTTTCATCCAGCTTGGTACCAAAAACAGGAATATTTCTGGATTTAAAGCTGTCAATCACCATTTCAATCTTCTTTCTAAGAACAGGCAAATGGAAATGACTGCCCTGCATAGCCCGTAAAACTTTACTGTTGTAAATATCTGCTGTCCCCTCACCAATAATCACCCCTGCGTATCCTGCCGCATCGGCCGTACGAATCATCGTGCCCACATTTCCCGGGTCCTGCACATTATCCAGTGCAAGCCAATGACCTTGAAGCTCATTTACTTCGACCTCATCCGGAATTGCTACAATGCCGATAATTCCCTGGGGAGTCGGCAGCTCAGACAAACTTTTCATAACATCCTGACTAACAAAAATCAGTTTTTCATCATCGTACTGACTTAGCCATTCTCCCCATTCTTTGCGTCCTCTCTCATCAAAAAGAATCCATTCAACAGGTGCTGAAAAACGAACAGCTTCTTCAACTAAGTGAAATCCTTCAATCACATATCGGCGGGCTTCTTCCCGGCCCTTTTTCTTATAAAGTTTTCTGATCTTTTTTATCAATTCATTTTTATTTGACATAATTTCTTTCATACTTCCACCTCGAAAGTATTATACCATTTTTTTTAATATTTATTGAAACTTGATATAGATTCAAAAAATCGTTATCATTAAGAAAATGAATAAAACAGGATGTGACAGTGATGAGAAAAGTTCGAATGAATGTCCAGGGAAGAGTTCAAGGTGTAGGTTTTCGATTTATGACTAAGATAGCTGCAGATCAATTGGGAATTACTGGAACAGTGAGGAATGAAGACGATGGATCGGTTTCAATTGAAGCAGTGGGATCTTTAGAAGCAATGGAAACATTTATTCAACAGGTCAAGGACTCACCTTCCCCTTCAGGGCGGGTAACTTACGTAGATATTCAGGATGATCCTCTGATTAACGACTATACCTCATTTAAAGTAACTAACTAGCATCTTCATACTAAGATTAATTACCTGTGCATAATAAGAGTAAAAAGGATGATAAAAATGGGACAACAAAAGCAGTACCCCGTTCGATTAAGCGAGAAAGAATATGACCAGTTAAATGTTTCACTAAAATTCACTTATGCTCAAGAATTATTATTGAAAAAAACTTTTTTTTCAAGTATAGTTAAATTTGTGCAAATTTTAGACGAAGGAAGAATTTTATGAAAAAATATAATAAGTGGTTATACAGTTCCGGCTTGGCAGCTCTAGTTGTTTTTCTTTCCGGATGTGTAAAAACCGGAAGTGACGGTCAACCTACCGGAGAAGGATTTGTCTATAATTTTTTAGTTCAGCCGATGAGCAGTCTCATTACTTATTTGGTTCAAAACTTTAACTGGAACTATGGTTGGGCAATTATTTTTATTACTGTTATTGCGAGAATCATCATACTTCCCCTTGGCTTATACCAGTCACGTAAAAGTATGGTCCAAACTGAAAAAATGCAGGTAATCAAACCTCAAGTTGATGCAGCACAAGCAAAATTAAAGCAGGCAGCAACAAGAGAAGAACAAGCTGCGGCTCAATTGGAGCTGCAGCAGGTTTATAAACAAAACAATGTCAGCATGATGGGTGGTATCGGCTGTCTTCCATTGCTGATTCAAATGCCGATCTTCTCTGCACTTTTCTTTGCCGCAAGATATACAGAAGGAATCAGCGAGGCAGACTTCTTTGGTATTAACCTTGGGCAGCCGAGCATCGTATTTGTTATTATGGCAGGTATCGCTTATTTAATTCAAGGCTATATTTCTACAATTGGCATTCCTGAAGAACAAAAGAAAACAATGAAATCAATGCTGATTGTCTCTCCGCTAATGATTGTTTTCATGTCTTTCCAGTCACCAGCAGGAGTAGCTCTTTACTGGGTAATCGGCGGGATTTTCAGTTGTATTCAGACATTCATAACCAACATTCTTTTGAAGCCAAAAATTAAAGCACAATTGGCAGAAGAGTTGAAAAAGAATCCACCCAAACAGGTAGTAACACCTATAAAAGATGTAACACCAACTGAGTCTCAAAATGTTTCATCTTCAAAAAAACAGCCGAAATATCCTTCCAAAAGCGGAAGAAATGCTGGAAAACAGCAGCGCAAATAAACAGGTACGAGGTTGAGACAGAAGTGTTCTGTTTCAAGAACCAGGTAGGTATCATGCATCATCTACTCTGACGAGTCAATCGTAGTGATTTATGACAATAAGTCGGACTATACGAAAATTGTCAAGGAACACTATTCATAAAATGAATAGTTGTGAATTGATACCTCCCTGGAGCTACTCATATTTTCAGTATAGTTCGACTTATTTCCGAAGGAGTTGCTTTTGTACCACCGTTTATTCGGGGTTAGACACGAAGAGCGTTTGGAATTTTATTTCTGTCCCACTCTCTTATTGATAAAATTAATAAAATAGCTTTCAAAAAATTAAGTGCATCAATTGATAAAACAAATGTTGGCGATAAGAAGTTAGCAGCAATACCTTTATCTTAGTACATACCTCCTTAATTTTTTGTAGGTCTTAAAAAAGCCCCCTTTGATATAACAAAGCATTAATCTTTGTTATATCAAAGGGGGCTTTTTTCGATTTGGTTACGACTTTTTTGCACTTCGTAACTAACTACTCTTGATTATTCTTCCAAACGTTTAACGTCGCTGTTGACTTCTTTTATTGGGTATGTAACAAGGAACTCACAAAATAACAAATAATATCAAGAAATTTTCCATTTGTTTAGTGGTCGTCTATTTTCATTAAAATAGTCTATTCAAAAAGTGGATATAAGTCAATTTATATACCAGTATTTAGTCTAAAAAAATATTCTCTTTTTTTTATAGCTTGAATAAATCAAAAATAAGACAAAAAAACATATTCCTAGTATGAAAAATAGATATCTGAAATTGGAAGATTTCTCTAGAAAAATTCCTAAAATAAAAATTAGCGTTCCTGAAAATAGATTAACAAGAGAACTATAAAAAGAAAAGAAAGTGGCTCTCATAGAGGAATGATCAATTAAATGATTTAATTGAATAATGAAGTAAGAATTGAAAATCCCCCAAATAAATCTCATAAATAACAATGAAATTACAAAGAAATACAAATTATTTATAAAAAAGCTACAAAGAAATACAATAGATACAGTAATAGGTAGAAATTCAATTTTTTGTGATTTCACTTTTCCTTGTGTTCGTGCTCCAAAGCCAATTAGCATGACCGCTACTGCATATATAATTCCGTATGTCATTTTGTTTTGGGTACTATTATTCAAAACTATAGGAAATAGGAGCATGTATACACTTGTAAACAAACCATTCAAAAGTACTCCATATATAATATGATTTACTAAACCTTTATTTGAATTCAAGACAACAGAGAGAGTTTTTTTTATGTTGTCCAAAAAACTAAGTTTAGGAGCATTGGATTCTTTATAGGGATATTCTGGAATCCTCAACAAAATAAAAAAAGAGAGAAAAAGACATATTATAGGTATCAAAAATACCATTACATGATTAATATTATAGATAATACTACCTAAAAAGAAGGACAACGCTAAAACAACAGATAAAATAAATATTTCATTTCTCTGGTATACTTCATATAAATTTAGCCTATTTTTATATTTGTAGTTATCATAAATCAAAGATACATCTGAACCAGATGAAAGAGTTTCAGAAATTCCAAAAAGTATCTCTGCTATGATAAGCGTCCAAAATGTAGGATTGAATATAAAAAGTAATAACGAAAAGATATTAAGAAAAATACTACATTTCAAAGAGAGTTTACGACTGATCATGTCAGAAACATATCCCATAGGGATTTCTAAAATAGCAACAGTGATCGATTTTACTAAAAGAACAGTACCAACTTTAACTGAATTATTTAGAGTCATTTCTAAAAAAAGAACCAATACAGGTAAATATAATAAAATGTTTCTTAATATAGAAAAAAGATAGTAATTTACTGTAAGAATAGAGTTATAATTTGATTCTTTTTTTAATTTAAACATAATTTAACTAGATATCCTTTATTTACTAAGTCTTCTAAAAACAGCAAGACATCATTTTCAATTATCTTTTCCTTTTCATTAAATAGATTACTTATTTCAGAAGTTATTTCATTAATGTTCTTATCTTTAATAATCATGTCAAGTATTAGTGTGCCAATAAGATTAATTTCCATGTACACACCATTTTTTGCAATCATGGAAATTACCTCTTTATGATTGAAGATATCTGGATGAATATTCTCGGAATTTAGAGTTAAGTTACTTAATAGATCTTTATTTTTTGGAAGTTCAATATGGTGTTGCATTTTAACACTTCTCTCTAGAACATATTCCATTAGTCAGTCTCCTTTGCTAACATTCTTCCCAAACATTTAAAATTATTTCTTAAATTTGTTAATTTTTCATTATTCCAAAGTTCAGATAAATCATCATGAATTGCATTTCCTAACGGAATTGACTCATTATATACACAAGGAAGTATAGTGCCATTTGAAGTTATTGCAACAGCGGTTCTTCCACAGGGACATCCTCCATCTAAATTTTTTATTAAATCAGTTCCATAGTTTAATATAATGTCAAACTCATTATATTTTTCTTTCCATAAAAAAATATTTTTATATAAGATGGCAACTTGTTCAGGTTTTAACTCTAACTCTGGATTGATTAAAGCGTTCCCAGCCATTTTCAAACGTTTTAAGCTAATTCCTCTACACCCCAAGTCTACACCAATTTTAATAATATCTTCTAGTACTTCATAATTTTCACTAGTCATTGTCGTTGATATAATAACGTCAATTCCGAAAGATATCAATAATTTCATTGCAGTTATAGCATCATCATAACTAGAATTAAATCCTCTTATTCTATTATGTTCTTCTCTGATACTATGGTCTAAACTAATAGAACCACCAGATAAATTAGCTTTATATAGCTCGTAGGCCTTCTTTTCTTTAATAAAAGTACCATTTGAACTCAATGAAACATAAATGTCATTATCAGTTAGATATTTTATCATTTCTACTGTTTCATTTAAAATGATTGGTTCACCACCACCTAAATTAACCCAAAAAACATCATTTTTAATGATATTATCTGCAATTTTATATTTTTCTTCTATGGTAGCTTCTTTTTCATTTCTAGTTCTACTGTAACAATGCTTGCAATTTAGGTTACATTTATAACTATAATTCCAATTTACCATTTGTGGACTTTGAGTAATTACATGTTTAGATTTTTTGAGTGTTAATTTTGACAAGTCATTTCCCTCCTAAATTTAAGTTTCTTAACAATAAAAGTCACACTTTTTTGTATTAAATTTGAAAAAGAGGTCGGGACAGAAGTTTTCAACTCTGAGAAATAAGAAGAATTTTACGGAAGTTGTTCTACAAATTTTTGATAAATTTCGGCTTATTTACGAAAACATTGATTCTGCCCCGCCAGTTATTTGGTTCTAAGTGTATAAAGGACATAGAAATTTATTTCTGTTCCAGCCTCTATCTAAAAGATTAAGATGGCATTTGTTGACTCACTTGTACTTCAGAATTTGGTTTTTCATATTCAAATTTAGTCATATAGTTCACCTTCTTTCGTTTGAATTGACCTGAAAGTACATTAAATCTTTTTTAAAAACAAGTTAAATGTACATTAGCATTCTATCATTTTTATAAAAAATGTGCAAATAATAACTTTAACCATACTTACTTTTTGTTTACTAATAACCTTGGTAAATGAAAATTATCAAAAAAGTAATAGTCAAGTATAATATAAAAGAATAGCCTGTATCAATTGATTTCTATTAAATCCCCTTAATCTTGCGCACAATGCATTGTGTGCGAACATAAATAAAAAGTCGAATCCTTTGTCGACTTTCTAGTAATTTTTCTATTGTGGCGCTTATTTCTCCATATTTCATATTGGCCTGACGAAATAAAAAAGTAGCGGTTTTTCCGCTACACTTCTTTTATTTCGTTATTCTCATCTTCGGCCACAACACCAATGACACCTCTTGATTTAGCAATTTCTGTAGTCCTTTCATCATCTCCCCAGCATTCTGACTTTCAATAGCTTTCTTCAGAAGATTTTCAATTGATGCAAAATCATTTTCAATCACATAATAACAATCAGTTGTTTTCCAGTTGACGCTTTTCACATTTGTTGTCGTTTTAGTAAAACTCAATGTTGTTCCTTAAGCGCAAATATCTAATGTTTGTAGGAAGTTTGGTAGCTGCTCTGCAGAAATATGTTCCCCCAAAGTTTCACTATTAAATGCTTCTTTTCCCCAATAAATGTTCTGTCGAAGCTCTTGGCTTAGTTCCTTTAAGGCTACTTTTGTTTTAAAATTTTCGTACATTTCTTTCCTCTCGTTCTTTAACATCACGATAATAACTCTGAATACAAAGGAAGTCCAGTCTATTTTTAAAGATTCTTTTTCAGGAAAAAAACGTTATTTTAACAAAAAGCAGACTTGATTTCATTTGCCAAACGAGTTATTATGTCCAGCACTGCCAAGTATAAGGGCAAGTACATTAAGGAAATGAAGCTATTGAAGTAAACAAGTTTGGAAGTAAAACTGATTGGAGAGAATGGCAATATCTTTAACCTGTTAGGAATTGTAAGTAAAAAGCTGAAACGAAATAGTTTCTTGAACGAAGCTGATCAGCTATGGAAAGAAGTTCAAGAGAATACAAAATCTTATGAGGAAGCACTAGCGATTATCCAAGAGTATGTCATCATTATCTAGATAGGAGGATGAAAAAATGTATCATGTTTACTTAGCGTCAATTGAGGAAGAGACTTTTGAGAAAATCTGTTATTCTGAGAATCTTTATTTGATTTTAAAACATGTTGAAGATGAGAACTTCAGCAAGGTAGCGCCAGATGATATCCTTTGTTTCGAAAATTCAGAGTATGTATTTTTTAAAGTAGTAGAAATCATCCAATTTGAAGAATTACGTTTAGAATCTTCAGCTACAGTTTTTTTATAGATTTTGATCCAAATCTTTCTGTAGATCCAGTCGAAGACTGGCAACTTCTCAAAGTGAAGGCTATCTGCAAAAAGATGAACATTCCTTGGATGGAAATATTAAGAACCACACTTAAGGAATATATCGCCACGATAACTGATGGTTATATTCCACTACATCCTGCTGGAAGTCCAGAACGAATAGAGGTAGATGAAATGATCACGAAGATTTATGAAACTTGGGGTGCTATAGAGCGAGCTGCCTTTGTTAAAGAAATTGATCCAATTAAAAACAAAGAATAAAATCTCCACCCAAAAATGGGAGAAAATTGAGTAATGTCGGTTTTCTCCCTTTATTTTTTATAAATAAAACCTGATATAATAAAATCAAACGAAAGGAATGACATAAATGCATAAATTAGCCGCCCTTTACAGCCGTTCGGCAACCGACGATAGGCAAGACGTAAATAAACAAATAACTGAATTAAACAATTACTGTGAAGAAAACAATATTCAAAACTTCAAGCATTATATAGACAAACATCAGAGCGGAGTTAAATTAGATAGACCAGCCTTCAAAAAGCTTATACAAGATTTAGAAGCTGGCAAAATAGATAAAATCTTTGTCATAGACATCTCTCGGATAAGCAGAAATTTTTCAGAAATAGCACAATTAATTCATTATCAGATTGAACCAAATCACGCAAAACTAATCGCGTTAGGCAGTGGTGACTATCGGTTAGATGATTACAATCCAGAAAATGGATTTTTTACAGATTTATTAACCAGAATAAAAAGTGACTTATAGAGAAAATCCCCTTTCAGCAAGTCGGGCTAAAGGGGATTTTCTAGTTTCGTTAGCTAAATGTCCGCATTGTGGTCATTCGTTCTAAAACTCTTTCCTCATTTTGACAGCTTCCACGTTATATCCTAAAGTCTCATAAAAGCTGGCAACATGATGAGACACTGAAAAAAACATTTTAACGAGATTCTCTGATATCCCTGATCTTTTGCCCATTTCTCTGCCTGATTCATCATCTCTTTTCCAAAACGCCGACCTTCCATCTCCTCTGCAATACAGATATAGGAAATATCTCCCTGTTTATTCCCAGTTATCCAGTCTGTTTCTTCCAACAGCTCAATGAAGTTGATCACTCGTTCCTCAACGATAAGTACCGGCAGCTGTCTTTACTGTTTTCATTTCCTTTAGTCAACTCCTCTTTAAGCCATTTTCTTCAAATTCAATGCAGTCAACCTTTGCAGGAAGTTCAAAATCCGATAATCGTTCTGCCAAACAAACCAAGACCTTTTCGCCTGCGACCACTTTATATTTTCTTAGCTTCAAATGAATCACTCCTTTACCTGTTGCCGATAAATTTAAACATAGAAAACAGCCGGATGAATTCACAATCCGGCTGTATATGTTCAGTTACTATTTCTTATTTTACATTCAGCAGATCCAAACTTGCCAGTGACAGAACCATTTTGGCAATACGATTCAATTCCGCCAGTCTGTTTGCTCTCACACAATCATCTTCAACCATAACCATAGTATGATCAAAGTAATTTTCAATCATGGGTTTTAAGCTGACCAATGCCAGATAGTTTTCGACCATTGTATTTGTCGCGAAGTCTTCTTCTACTTCATTTACCGCTTTATGCAATGCCTTTTCTGATTCATTCTCAAAAAGCTGCTCATCCACTTTTATGTTTTCTTGTACAAGAAGCTCCTGACCTTTTCTGACCAGATTCAAAACACGTGTTAAAGCTTCCATTGAAGGACGAAAATCCGAATCAGCAAGGTGCTCTCTAATAATCATCGCAGAAGCAAACAGCTTCATCATATCTCTTTGTTCCGAAGAAATAACTGCATCAATAATATCATGTCGAATATCTTTGGTTAACAACAACTGACGTAATCGAGCTTTGACAAAATCAATCACTTCATTCTGACCGCTTGCCAGCTGAATACCAAATCTCGTCAGGTCAGTATTAATCGTATCATCAATTTCTTTCTGCAGCTCAATCAACGGAAATTGCCAGTTTCTATTTTCAACAATTCGGACAATTCCATAGGTTTGTCTGCGTAACGCATAAGGATCATTTGACCCGCTTGGTATCATTCCTGCTGCGAAGAATGTCAGAACACTATCCAGTTTATCTGCAATGGCCAGAACAGCACCGACAGAAGATTCTGGAAGTTCTCCCTCGCTTGATGTCGGCATATAATGTTCACGAATTGCATGAGCAACTTCTGCTTTTTCTCCTTGCAGCAGGGCATACTTTTCACCCATGATTCCTTGAAGCTCAGGGAACTCACCGACCATATTTGTTACCAAATCAAATTTATAAATTTGAGAAGCACGGTTTAAATCATCCAATTCAGTTTCAGAAAGTCCGACGTTTTTTCCAATGATGCCGGCAATCACTGATACACGCTGCATTTTCTCATAAATTGATCCTATTTTTTCGTGGAACGTCACATGCTTCAGTTTATTCACGCAACCGTCAATAGACAATCTTTTGTCTTCATTATAAAAGAATTCCGCATCTTCCAATCTTGCAACCAGGACTTTTTCGTTCCCACTTATCACATTTTCAAGGTGGACATTATTTCCGTTTCTGACAGCAATGAAATGCGGTAGCAGCATTCCGCGGTCATTTCGAATCTCAAAATATCGCTGATGCTCTTTCATGGAAGTCACCAAAACTTCGTCAGGAACGGATAAATATTTTTCATCAAAATCCCCAACGAAAGCTGTAGGATATTCCACCAAATTGTTTACTTCTTCCAGCAAATCAGTATCCATAGTCAAAACCCACTGATTTTTTTCTGTCAGTTTTTCTGCTTGTGCTACAATCATTTCCTGTCTTTTCACAGGATCTGCAATAACAAACTGTTCCAGAAGCTTTTCTTCATACTCATCCGCATGAGATAAAGCTGTATCATCACCAAGAAAACGATGACCTCTTGAAACTCTTCCCGTTTCAACATCTAAAATGGAAAACGGAATGACTTCCTCATCCAGCAATGCCACCACCCAGTGAATAGGACGAATATATTCAAAATCATAATCCGCCCAGTGCATAGTTACCGGGAAAGTCAGACTCAAAATGACCTCTTTAAGATCCTTCAAAACTTCTTTAGATTCCTTGCCATGAACATACTTTGTCACATAGACATATTCCACTCCATTCACTTCACGAAATGTAATTGCATCTGTTGACATGCCCTGACCACGAACGAATCCTTCCGCTGCTTTTGACCAGTTCCCAGACTCATCCTGTGCAATCTTTCTGGCAGGTCCTTTTACTTCTTCCTGTGTATCCTCTTGTTTTTCGGGAATACCTGTTACATGAACCGCCAAACGTCTCGGAGTTGAAAAAGTCTGTACAGATTCATACCCAAGGTTATGCTCATCTAAAAACTTTACTATTTTTTCTTCCAGCTGTATACGGCTAGGTGTCACTACATGAGCCGGCATTTCTTCCAATCCGATTTCCAGTAATAAATTATTTGCCATCCTTATTCAGCTCCCTTCTCTGATCGTTCTTTATTCAGTAACGGATAACCCAGTTTCTTTCGTTCAGCAACAAAGATTTTTGCGACAGATTTTGCCATATTTCGAATTCGAGCCAAGTATCCGGCACGTTCGGTTACAGACACTGCTCCTCTGGCATCCAGTAAATTGAAAGTATGGCTGCATTTTAAAATATAGTCATACGCTGGGTGCACCAGATTTTCATCAATACAGCGCTTCGCTTCTTTTTCAAGTTTATCAAAGTTTTCCAAAAGCATGTCCTGATTACTGATTTCAAATGAGTACTTGGAATGCTCATATTCAGGCTGTTTAAAGATTTCCCCATATTTGGCACTCTCAGCCCACTGCAGATCATACACACTTTCAACTTCCTGAATATAAGAAGCCAGACGCTCTAACCCATACGTAATCTCAGCAGTTACAGGTTGGCAGGGCAATCCGCCTACTTGCTGGAAATAAGTAAACTGCGTGATTTCCATTCCGTTCAGCCAAACTTCCCAGCCCAAGCCGGCACAGCCCATAGACGGATTTTCCCAGTTATCCTCTACAAAACGAATGTCATGTTCCAACGGTTCAATCCCCAACAGACGCAGACTTTCCAGATAAAGTTCCTGAATATTTTCCGGCGACGGCTTCATCACAACCTGAAACTGGTGGTGCTGGTACAAACGGTTTGGATTCTCTCCGTAACGCCCGTCAGCCGGTCGACGTGAAGGCTCTACATAAGCCGCATTCCACGGTTCCGGGCCGATCGCCCGTAAAAAAGTATAGGGACTCATCGTTCCTGCCCCTTTTTCCGTATCGTACGCCTGCATCAGCATGCAGCCATTTGATGACCAAAACTTCTGAAGTGTGAGAATCATGTCTTGTACCGTTAATTTTTGGTTATCCATTCTTTTTCCTCCTAAATATAAAATAATCGTCTTCTCTCTATTGTTTTCAGGAATCATTCCATGAAAAAGTCCCTATGCCTCCAGAGAGACATAGGGACGAAAAATATTCGCGGTTCCACCCTACTTCTGATTTCAATAACCAGCAGCTTCATTTTCTGTACTCAAAAGTGCCTTTCAAAAGGAATGATTTTCGGCTCCCACTCTCCCGAAATCGCTGTCTGCTCAATAAACCTTTTTACTTTTCTTCTTCAACGTACTTATTTCATTACTATTTATAATAAGGGGTTCGTTTTCAGTTGTCAAATCATTTTTTGTTTTGGAAAAATTTTTCTCGAAAGGTATTTCACTCTAAAAACCGATATGCTCCTATTCAGTATTCAACCGGAAAAACGACAACCTGTTTTAACAAAATAAACTTCGTCCTATCACTATGACCAGATTATCAATCACAATAAAAGATCGTCTATAAATATAAATGATGATTAATGATAAAAAATTTTAACCTTTATGCTTCAATGACCAGAACGAGCAGCTTCAAAAACAGCTAGGGAGTTGACAGTTCTGCTTTGTCAGTTTCACTTGTGTAAAAACATCTGGTGAAATGATATGCTTAGCCTCGATAAAAGTATTTCTTGAATAGAGGCCAACTCATCTAAGGACATTAAGGACTGTATGCAAACGATAATGCCTTCCTCCTTAATTGGAGCAGCAGTTAATTTATATCGGCGCATATCCAGCAATCTCATATGTAATACTACTGGATATGCTGCATGTTTCTTGGATTAGAAGCCTAACTTAGGTTTAATTCTGTCGATACACTATGCTTGTTGGCAAAATCAGTTCCATCCCTAAAATTCAATCTGTTTCACGTTCCTTTTTCAATGTATTTTCCCAGTTTTTCATCTGATCAATAAACTTTTTGCTCTTCAAATGTATCCCTACATATTCATCGTACAGCTCATCAATAATTTTTCTGATTTCAGCTTTTATCTGAGTATTAAGCTCGATTTTGTTAAGCTTCTCATAGGAAACTGCCGAAAACAGCCGGATAAAATGTATGGCTCTGGGGTTCCCATGATATCTCTGCGAATCCATCTGCCAGTGCTGCTCACATAGCACACCACTATATTTGGAAGAATAATCAAATTTTCCCTTTGTCTGACCGCAGACCCGACAGCTCTGCCAGTCAATGGAAATACCAAAGCGATGAAGAATTTGCAATTCATAAATATTAGTGATAATCTCAGGATCTTTTTCTTCATCAATAAGCTCAAGCGCCTGCAGCGTAAATGAGAACAATCCCGGATCATAGACACGATCTTCAACGGCTGTATCTGCCAGGTTAAGAATATAGGTAGCATAGGCATTGAGAAAAATATCCTGCTGAATCTTGAAAAATGGTTTAACCTCTTTACTGCCGTTAATGAATGACAAGCCTTCTGACCTGAAATCACCTATGTATACTGCCTGAGTAAATGGAAGAATAGCCGGAGTGATAGGATTGTTCTTGCGATGTGCTCCCTTAATAAAGAACATTTGTTTTCCAAAAGATTCAGTAAAAATTTTCACAAGTTTATCCTTTTCTTTATAGTCTCTTGTAAAAAGAATGAGTCCTTTGCTTTCTCCTAACGCCATAAACCAATCCCTCCTCTCATCGTTTCATTTTAGCAAAATCATTAAAAAAAGAACAGTTTATTAGTAGCAGCCAAAGGAATATACGATCAAAAGAAAAAAGAGAGGGAGCATACCAAAAGTTCCCAACTCTCTTCGTATCTACCCCCGAATAAGCGGCGGGATAAACACTTCATTTAAATTTTCGATAATCGTTTAGTAGTCATCCTTACGATAACCAAAGTCCTGCAGATAGATTTTTTTATCACGCCAGTCTTTCTGAACCTTAACCCACAGTTCCAGATAAACTTTATCATCTAGCAGATGTTCAATATCTCTGCGGGCTTTTGTACCAATCTGCTTCAGCATTTTTCCGCCTTTTCCAATAATAATTCCTTTTTGACTGTCCCGTTCTACGATGACAGTGGCCTGAATATGGACTTTATCATTTTCGTCCCGCTTCATTGAATCCACAACAACTGCGACAGAGTGAGGAATTTCATCTCTGGTCAAAAGCAATACTTTTTCTCTGACAAGCTCTGAAACAATAAAGTATTCCGGGTGATCTGTTACCTGATCCTCTGGGAAATACTGCGGTCCTTCCGGCATTTTTGCAATTAATGTATCCATCATTCGCTCCACATTGTTTCCTTCTGTTGCCGAAATAGGAACAACTTCTGCAAATTCCATTTGATTGGAGTAGTCTTCAATGATTCCCAACAGCTCATCTGGATGAACCTTATCAATTTTATTAATAATTAAAAAGACCGGTGCCTGTTGATTTTTAAGACGCTCAATAATAAAGTCATCACCTTTGCCGCGTTTTTGATCGGCACTGATCATGAACAGCACTGCATCCACTTCCCTCAAAGCGCTGTAGGCAGTCTCCACCATAAAATCTCCTAATCGATGCTTGGGTTTGTGAATCCCTGGGGTATCAATAAATATCAGCTGTGCTTCCGGTACTGTATAAACTCCCTGAATTTTATTTCTGGTTGTTTGAGCCTTATCGCTCATAATAGCAATTTTCTGACCGACAATTCGATTTAACAATGTCGATTTCCCCACATTCGGTCTGCCTACAATAGCCACAAATCCTGATTTATGTGTTTCTGTCATGTATTTTCCCCTTGTCTTCTCTATTTTGATTTCGTAGTACTTATTATTATGATGATGTCTCAAGTGCAGAAAGAGTTATCTGCATATATAATCTGTTTATATAATTACCAATCAATGTTTAAAGAAAATCCTTTAACAAACCCCAGAATTTCGGTAAAAAGATAATCAGTCCGACGAACATAGAGAAAAGTGCAGTAATCAGCACAGCGCCTGCTGCCATATCTTTAATTTTTTTCCCAATAGGATGAAAATGAAAATCTGTAACCATATCTACTACATTTTCAAATGCAGTATTGATAATTTCAACAACAAATACCAGAAAAATACTAAGAATCAGCCAAAGCCATTCTCCTGCAGATAACTTAAAAACGAAGCCGAAGATAACTGCTGCAATCGCCGCAAGCAGATGTGTCCGCATATTTCGTTCTTCTTTGAAAACCGTACGAATTCCCTGAAGTGCGAATTCTAGAGACGCAACAAAGTGTTTATTTTTTTCTGTCTGTTTATCTTTCAAGTCCATAGGCATTCAGTATCTCTTTCTGTAAGTCGAACATCTCTTTCTCATCTGCTTCATTCATATGATCGTAGCCGTTTAAATGCAGAAATCCATGAACTGCCAAAAAACCAAGTTCTCTTTCAAAGGAGTGTCCATAATCTGCCGCCTGCTCCTCTGCACGTTCAATCGAAATCATAAGATCTCCAAGATTTCTTGGGAATAGGGCGCTTTCTTCCTCATCAAAGATTATCGGCATCTCACCAGCGCCTTCTTCTTCCAGTGCAAAGCTGATTACATCTGTCGCTGTATCTTTTCCACGATAATCTCTGTTGATTACACGAATCTCTTCATTATCCATAAAGGTCACAGATAATTCTGTATCTTCAGAAATTTCCAGAAAACCTGCTGCAAACTGCAGCAGATTTTCCACCTCCTCCACATGATCGGCGGAGACCTTCTCTGTTTTATCAATAAAAGTAATATCCATTAAACCTCTCTCTTTTCCTGTTCATCTTTCATTTTTTCAGCTTCAGATTTCATTTTAGGATATTTGATTCTGGAATGGAACGTACTGCAAAGACCGTTAATCAGCGATTTTTCCACTTTACGAATTTCCCGCATTGTCAATCCGCACTCATCAAGCTGACCATCAGAAATTCGTTCCTGAATAACAGAATGAACAAACTCTCTAATTTTTTCATTTGTCGGGTTGCTCATTGCCCGAACAGCCGCTTCACAAGTGTCTGCAATATTAACTATTCCTGCTTCTCTCGTTTGAGGCTTAGGACCCGGATATCGAAAATCGACTTCCAAAGTTTCTGGATTACGCTCCTTTTCTTTCATATAAAAGAACTTCATAAGTGTTGTTCCATGATGCTGCCGACAAATGTCAATAACCATTTCAGGCATGTTATACTCTTCCAAAATCTTGGCTCCATCAATCACATGACCAAAAATAATTTGCTTACTGTCTTCCGGCAGAAGGAAATTATGCGGATTTTCAGCCCCGGCAGGCAGATTCTCAACAAAGAAATTCGCATGCTTCAGCTTTCCTATATCGTGATAATAACAGGCTACACGAGTCAATAAGGAACGTCCGCTGATTTCAGCCACTGCATTCGCACTCAAACTTGCTACCATCATACTGTGATGATAAGTTCCCGGAGCTTCTTCCAGCAGCCGTTTTAACAGAGGATGATTCGGATTACTCAATTCATTCAACACAATCATACTATCATCCGTGACAATCAATTCAATATATGGGTGCAGACCCATTGTCAATAAGAACGCAAGAACACTTCCTGCCAGAGCAGAAATCAGCATTGTCCATGTTTTTCCATCCAACAAACCCATCCCCTGATAAATAGCCAGAATAAAGTTCATAAAGATCGGCATTAAAATGACCCAGACAGCAGCACTCCACCCTTGTTGACTAATACGTGTTCGATTGACTACAGCTGCCAGTGACCCGGCAAATAGATAGGTTACCAAAATAATAGTTAATGTGTTGGTACCTATAGAATCATAAAATACAAAGAGTGCAAACAGCACCTGAAAGACTGCTGACAAAATTCCCGCACGGCGATTTACAAAAAAGCTGAGTACCAGCGGAACAAATGCAGCAGGGAAAAATAATGGAATATAAAGCAGCTGTTCACTTTGGAAAAGCTGGAAAAACTTCATCAATAGAATACTGATGGACATGGCACTCACATAAAAAAGAATAAAGGAGCGCCTGCTTTCTTCCTTGCTTATCTGCTTTGAGAAAAAGATCAGTACAATCACTTGGAATAAAATTGTCAAGGTAAGTGCTACGATCGGAAAAACCGAAGGATTTTGGTTTGTCATTCCCAGCAGTTTCAGTTTTTCTATAGCTTTTGCATCAATTTGAGTTCCTTCACGAACAATAATTTCACCCTGATAGATCATTACCGGCTGTACAGCATTACGAGCTGCCTGTCTTAACTCATCAGTTTTCTTTTCATTTGGAAAATCATTTGCAACAATCCCTGCATTTACCACATAGCGAATCTCCTGCTGCATCATTGAGGATACATCAAGAAACTGAATTTTGTTAATGGCTTTTTGTCGTATCTCAGAAAGTTCATTTTCACGAACATGATTCTGCATTGTCTCATCAATAATTTTCAAACTTTCTGTTTTTACCACATCGATTTGTTCACCGGTCAGATTAAAAATATTTTGATAAAAAACACTTGGAAATGATTGGTACAGTGTCACTTCATCCTGATTCAGCTTTTCAAATTCTGATTTTAACGCAGCTACACGTTCTTCATTCGTCGGCTGAGGAATGGTTTCATCCTTTTTAGCTTCTGATTTCTCTGTTTCATAAGCTTTATCTATTTTTTCGTTTGCCGTATAAATCAATGCAAAAAGCTTTTCTATCCGTTCATACTGAATATCAGCTGTATCCTCTTGAAAAATATATTCAGGAGTGACTGCTTCTGCAGCCAGTTTCTTTTTTTGTTCCGTTTCATATGTATTTTCAATATTCTTATTCGCACGAATCGTTGTATCTGCAAGTTGTCCCTCTTTAATAGCTATCTTCTTCTCGTAAACACTTCCAAACACAACACCAAATATCAAAATTGAAAAAACAACGAGTAAGGTGGGAATAAATGTCTTACCCAGCTTATCACGTACTTTAAGCAGCCATTGCTTCAAAAGAAAATCGCTCCTTCCTTTAAAAATTTTTAAGAGTTATTTTTCTCTTCATCATATGCGCGAATAATCTCTGCCACGATTGGATGTCTTACTACATCCCCTGTCTCAAAATGAACAAACGAGATTTTATTAATCGTTCTCAATGTCCGCTCTGCATGAACAAGTCCGCTAACAACACCTCGGGGCAAATCGATTTGGCTGGTATCCCCATTAACAATCATTTTTGATTGAAAGCCCAGACGTGTCAAAAACATTTTCATTTGAGCAACAGTCGTATTCTGTGCTTCATCCAATATGACAAATGCATCATCTAACGTCCGCCCTCTCATATAGGCTAGCGGTGCAATCTCAATCACATTTCGCTCCATCAGGCGATTCGTATGTTCCACACCGAAAATTTGATACAGCGCATCATAAACAGGTCGAAGATACGGATCGACTTTTTCCTTCAAATCACCTGGAAGAAAGCCAAGATTTTCTCCTGCTTCGACAGCCGGACGAGTTAAAATAATCTTCTGAACCTGCCCTTTTTTTAAAGCAGCTACAGCCATCACCACAGCTAAGTATGTTTTCCCGGTTCCAGCCGGACCTATTCCAAATACAACATCATGATTTTTGATGGCATCTATATATTTCTTCTGTCCAGAGCTTTTGGGACGGATTGATTTTCCGTAATGATCTTTTAGGATTTCTTCTTCGTACATTGCTATGAATGCATCAAGCTGCTGATTCTTAGCCATTTTTAACGCAGTCACTACATCAGGAGTGCCTATTTTGATTCCCCGACTAATTAGTGTCTGAAGTGAACGAAAAACAGAGCCTACAATCTGAACATTTTCTTCCTGTCCTATAATTTGGATAACTTCTCCCCTGGTATTGATGATTACGGCACCATTCTCTTCTAAAAATTTTAAGTGTTTGTCATGTGTGCCAAACAGCATGCTCGCATCATCAGTATCTGTCAATTTAATTTCTATAGAAATTTCACGATTTCCATTTTCTGTCAAAAAAAGTCCAGCTCCTTTTATTTACATTCCTAGTAATGATACCATATTCTTCTTCCATAAAAAAGAAGCAGTCATTGTTGATTAAAAAAACTGTCATTCTCTTCTAAGATAGTCAAAAGACATTAGGTCAACAACCATGATAAATAGAATGTTCTTTTAAACATTTAACAGCAAAATAATAAGATTAAATTATTAAGCTCTGCAGAAAAACCAAATGAATGCTCTCAATTTACTATCTGACACTCCGATCATATCAGCTGAAAGAAACAGTGATCAAGTCCTGCATTTTTTATAAAAATAGAAAAAACAGCTGGAAACGAAAGCTCCCAACTGCTTTTCTGCTTAATTCTTTTGTAATAGCTCTTTGACCATTGCATTTACTGAGTTACCATCTGCTTTGCCTTTTATCTGCGGCATCACTGCACCCATCACTTTCCCAAACTCTGCTTGAGAAGTCGCTTCGGTTTTTTCAATGGCTGCTGTCACAATCTTCCGAAGATCCTCTTCAGAAAGCTGTTCCGGCATATATTTCTCAACAATTGCAATTTCAATTTTTGCTTTCTCGACTAGATCTTCACGTCCCGCTTTTTCAAACTCCATTAAAGAATCTTTTCTCTGCTTCATCTCACGAGATAAAACAGTTAATTCTTCGTCTCCGTTCAAATCACGGCCTACGTTGATCTGCTCATTTTGAATGCCGGTCTTCAACAAGCGCAGAACAGCTAAAGAATTTTTGTCCTTCGCTTTCATTGCTGTTTTAATATCGTCATTCAAAGTTGTCAATAATGACATGCAACCAGCTCCACTTCATCAGAAACTAGAATTTTTTGCGTTTTCTAGCAGCTTCTGATTTTTTCTTGCGTTTTACGCTTGGTTTTTCGTAGAATTCACGTTTACGAGACTCTTGCAGAGTACCCGCTTTTGAAACGGAACGTTTGAAGCGACGAAGAGCGTCATCAAGAGATTCGTTTTTACGAACGACAGTTTTTGACATTGTAATTCCCTCCCTCCGGGCTTAAAAAGTAACCGTTTTTCTTATTTATAAAGTAAATTCATAAATAGAATACTGTCCTTTTTACATTATAGCTAATGCACATTTTATCGTCAACCTCTGTAATGAAAAATTGACGAAAATATTTTATTTATTCAAAATTCTAACCTGTTTTTTCTGAAAATCATTGACAGTTTTCACATCTTCCAAGAATTTCAAATCGATGTCCTTCTATACTGCAGCCATTCAGCTGCTCTTCAAAGTACTGCATCGGACACATATGAATTTCCTTTGTTTTTCCGCAAACCACACAGATAAAATGGTGATGATGCTCAAGTTCATGGCTGCAGTGAAACCGATATTTCTTTTCTCCATTTAGATCGGTTGTTTCAAGCAGCTCCATCTCTTCAAAATCATGCAGATTCCGATAAATCGTGTCGTAACTCACGCCCTTATACTCCCCATTCATGAACTCATAGACTTCCTTTGCAGATATGTATCGATTCCTTTTTATCAGATATGTAATAATGGCTTCTCTTTTTTTTGTATATTTCAGACCATGCTCCTTCATAGTTTCAAGCGACTGTTCTACCTTTGATTTAACTTGGCTCATACTTTTGCTCCTTCTAAATCGAAATTATTACGAACTATCTCCTAAGTTGTATGGTATAATAATCTCAGAAAAAAATCAAGAAAGGTTGTTTTTATGGAAAATACTGAAAAGAAAACAGTTACTATTTTTGTTATTTCTGATTCAGCAGGTGAGACTGCTTCAAAACAAGCTGCTGCCATCATGGCTCAGTTCCCAACCGTGGATTTTTCTTTGTACAGAAGAACTTTTGTCAAAGAAAAGGATAAGCTTGAACAGGCGCTTGAAGAAGCTAAAAATGAAAATGCAATGATCCTGTACACAATTATTAGTAAGGAGCTTGTAAAAACAGCAACAGATTTCTTTGAAAAAAATGCACTTTATCATTTTGACATTCTAACCTCTCCTATTGAAGAGATTGAACGCTTTACGGGGATCTCCAGAAGCGGTGAAGCAGGTGCTCTGCACCACTTAAATGAAAATTATTTTAATCGGATTGAAGCAATGGAATTTGCGGTTAAATACGATGATGGTAAAGATCCTCGTGGGTTTCTTGAAGCAGATGTTTTACTGCTGGGTGTTTCAAGAACATCAAAAACTCCATTAAGTCTATTTTTAGCGAATAAAAACTTGAAGGTTGCTAATCTTCCGTTAATCCCAGAAGCACATCTGCCAAAAGAATTATGGGAAATGGACCCGAAAAAAATTGTAGGGCTTACAAATGATCCAGAGATCTTGAACGGCATCCGGAAAGAGCGAATGAGAGCTTATGGTTTGCCCGCAGATACTTCCTATTCGGATATTGAAAAAATCCGGAAAGAACTAACTTATGCTGCGGATCTTTACAAAAAACTTGACTGCGTAACAATTAATGTAGCCTCTCTTTCAATTGAAGAGACTGCTGCAATGATTTTAAATGCTTTGCATTTGGAAGATCACAGCTACTATTCCGCAGAAGAATAAAAATTATGGTTGTATGATATTTCGTGCTGGTAGAGAATTCCTTGAGAATCTCTACCAGCACTTTTTTGGGAAAGGAGTGCTTCATTCCATGAAAAATCAACTTTTTATGCACATGCTCATTGGCTATATTTCAGGGTTCTCAAGAAATAAAGCAAGCCAGTTTGACATTCGGCATAACTAACTTTTCCAAATTAGTGGCGTTTTTTCCCTTTCCACTATTATTGTACTATAATTTCTCGCATTCATCCTTCAGGCTGAATGAGCTTGCGAATTCATGTTTATTCGACGTAAAGTAAAAATTATTCGTCCACTTGAACACAAAAAGACTGAGAATGAAGTCGTCTCAAAAAGTTAAATCAAACCTGTACCTTTTCGAAACCGACTTGTCATTCCAGTCTTTTTTACTAATCTAGAATACCTGGACACCTTCCTGATCAACCGACAACAGATGAATGGAAGCCTCCATTGTTAATTTTTCAAGTTCTTTAATCATCTGGTCTGTCTTATCTTCTGGAGATAGAACTAGAACTGTCGGTCCTGCTCCACTTAGAAAGGCACCATAAACACCTACTTGATGAGCCAGAGTGCGTATTTCAGTTAAATGAGGAACTAGATGCTTTCTATGAGATTCATGCCAGCGATCCTTTTCCATCATGACACCGGCTAGCGGCAGATTACCATTCAAAATAGCGGCAATCATCACATTTGCAATGGAGCTGGCCTGGACTGCTGCCTGATAAGACATTGTTTGAGGAAGTACCTCGCGGCTTTCTTTTGTCAGCAGCTCACGATCGGGAACATAAGCAATCACATCACACATCGGAAAATGATGTTTAACATAACGCACTTCCCCATCTACATAGCTGGCTACTACAAAATCACCACATATAGCCGGAGCTACATTATCAGGGTGGCCTTCTATCTCTGTCGCAATCTGGACCTTATCTTTTTGCGACAAATGCATGCCGCCTAAACGATTCGCCAGTTCAATGCCGGCAACAATTACACTGGAGCTGCTGCCCAATCCTCTTGCTAATGGAATATCCGATGTCATCTTCAACCGCTTTGGTGATAATTTAGGATTCACCTTTAATGCTGTTTGAATCAGCAAATTTTTTTTATCCCTGGGGATTTCCTCACCAAGCGAGTGCTCAATCTCCCACTCTTCTGTATCTTTCACAATTTCAACACTCAAGAACTGGGACAGCGCAATGCCGCAGGAGTCAAAACCAGGTCCTAAATTGGCACTGGTCGCCGGAACTCTTATCTTCATAAACTAGCCACTCCATCACGTAAATGAAGACGCATTTCTTCGAGATCACTCATTTTTGAGATCGATACATCTACTGCATTCAGTGCAGTATCCGGATCTTTCAAGCCGTTTCCGGTAAAGACAGCTACAACCGTTTCACCTTGTTTTATTTTTCCGGATTGAACATGCTGAATAACTCCCGCCAAAGATGCTGCTGAACCTGGTTCGATAAATACACCGTCCTGTGCAGCTACTTTGCGATAGGCATTTAAAATTTCTTCATCTGTCACACTGTCAATGTATCCTTTTGATTCATCTCTCGCTGCTTCAGCCAGTTTCCAGCTGGCTGGATTGCCGATACGGATCGCTGTTGCCACTGTTTCAGGCTGTTCGATGACTTCTCCTTTTACGATTGCCGCAGCTCCTTCTGCTTCAAAGCCGTGCATCCTTGGAAAAAGAGTTCCTTTCACATCATGCCATTCTTTAAACCCTTTCCAGTAAGCAGAAATATTACCGGCATTCCCAACAGGAATTGCAAGTACATCCGGAGATTTGCCCAACTGTTCGCAAACTTCAAACGCTGCTGTTTTCTGCCCTTCAAGACGATAAGGATTCACTGAATTGACTAATGCCACTGCTTCTGTTTGTGCAATATCTCTAACAGCCTTCAGCGCTTCGTCAAAGTTACCCGGAATAGAAATAATATCGGCACCGTAAATGATCGCCTGAGCCAGTTTTCCCATCGCAATCTTCCCATCAGGAATAATAACATAGGCTTTGATTCCGGCACGTGTCGCATAAGCTGCCGCTGCTGCACTGGTATTTCCTGTTGATGCACAGATAATAGCTTTCGCTCCGTCTTCAACAGCCTTTGCTACAGCCATAACCATACCGCGGTCCTTAAATGAACCAGTAGGATTTAATCCTTCATATTTTCCGTAAAGAGTAATTCCAAGCTCTTTTGATAAATTATTTAATGGAATTAAAGGCGTATTGCCTTCTGCCAGAGAAATCATCGGTGTTTTCTCAGTAATCGGTAAGTACTCTTTATATTGTTTTAGTAATCCTTCGTACATTGTATCATCCCTCCAAAACTTTCAACGTATTCAACAGCTCGAAATCTGAAACAGCTTCTATTTGATCTGTTACTTTCAGCATCTGTTCTTTCGTAATCGTATGTGTAATCAACACGACCTTGGCGCGAGTCCCATCAGATTTCTGTTGAAGCATCTGATCCAGACTTACGTTTGCTTCAGCCATCAGCTTGGTTAGAAGCAAAATTTGTCCCGACTTGTCAGGAACTTCGATTGAGAAGTAATATTTCCCAAAAATTCCGTCATTGTCTGTTAATTTTGTCTCATGCTGATATTCATTAAACATATGACCCGTTGTCCCCAGATTCATATTTTTTGCAATTGTAATGATATCGCTGACAACACTTGTTGCAGTTGGTTTTGCTCCTGCTCCCGGTCCGTAATACATAGATTCTCCTACACCGGCACTGTTAATAAATACCGCATTAAATTCATTCCGTACAGAAGCCAAAGGATGTGATTTAGCTACCAGCATTGGGCCCACTTCAACAGCAATCCCGCCATTGCTTTTTTCAGAAGAACCGATCAGCTTAATTTCATACCCTAAATGAGACGCTATTGACACATCATCGGAAGTAATTCCTCTAATCCCTTTTTTGTCAACCTGATCCAATGCAATGTTCATTCCAAACGCAAATTGGCTGAGAATGACCATTTTGTATGCTGCATCAATCCCGTCTACATCATTTGTCGGATCAGATTCAGCGAAACCTAAATCCTGTGCTTCTTTCAACGCTTGCTCGTAGGATTTCTTTTCCGACAGCATCTTTGTCAGCATATAGTTGGTTGTCCCGTTCACAATCCCAAGAACCTTCTGAATATCATCAGCTGCAAGACTATTTGCTATTGTTCGCAGAATGGGTATCCCCCCGGCAACACTGGCTTCATAATACAAATCACAATGATTTTCCTGTGCCAACGCCACAAGCTCACTGCCATGTTGAGCCAGCAAGTCTTTATTTGCCGTTACGACATGTTTGCCATTCTTAAGCGCTCTTGTAATAAAAGTTTTAGCCGGTTCTACTTTTCCAATCAGTTCCACAACAATGTTGATTTCCGTATCATTGATGATTTCCTCAACATCCGTAGTCAGATCAATATCAAATCGTTCAGACTGATATTGTTTTTCCTTTTCATCACGGACAAGTGCTTTGCTGATAACTACTTCCATCCCTGTCACCTGAGAAATCTTCTCACGATGCTCCTGAAGGATTGTTGGAACACCGGAACCTACTGTTCCCAGTCCCAGTAAACCGATTTTCAACTTTTCTTTCATAATTTTATTTCCCCCAACTGATTAATGTGTATATGGATAGTGAAAAATGAAACAGGCTGTTCAATCTGCAAACCAGGCATCTTCTTCTTTCCAATTATAAACAGACCTGATTTTCAATAGAACCTGCTGTCCTTTTAACGATATTTAAAATGAGAAATATTTCATTTTTTTCTCATAAAATATGTATCTAGTATACCTAACCGATAAATAAAAAACTAGCCTTTTCTCCTAATTTCTCACTAAATTAAAAGAAAAAACCAGCTTAAACTGATTACTTGAGAACACTAAAAAGTTTGTGACAGAATTTTATTTATCTTGGGCTGCCAGTTCTATTAGCGTTTCGACCGAATTAAAAATAAGTTATGTTTCTAGTCCATGAAACATGCAGTCAGAACGAGAGCTGCTCGGCAAAGAACATCGATTTCAACCATCCTTTTTTACTTCCGGAGGATGAATTATGATATGCATAGGACATCAAATAAACTAGCAATAATTCATCCCTATGTTAAAAGCTTACTCCTACGCTTCTTTGAATACTCGTCGCAGGTCTTAATAGTTGTGCTGTATGCGAAACAACGCTCTGATGAATGGGTAGACATTCAAACTTGAATAGACAATAAACAACTGTATAGGCAGAAGTCCAGCTTCTAGCACCAAACAGATATCATCATCCTCTATTCTGACAAATCAATCATAGTGATTTACTACACAGTTTATTCTATATTAAAACAAATCGTTCCCACTCCAATGCTGTTAAAAAAGCTCTGTAACCCTTGGTATAACAGCACTTTTAGGGGTTGTTTTTATTTCTGGAGACATTTTTGGAGACAATGCCTTTTATTGCTTGATTGCCATTGAAATAGAAAAATTTCTGCTGGGCTGTTTTTATGGCAATTCTTCCCGTCATATCAAGTGCAAGCTCCTTATCGGCTCCTGCCCACATATGAGCATAGTGTTTTAAGGTAATATCTGGTGAAGAGTGCCCTAGCCGTTTTGAAATGACCAATACATTAGCATTTAGCTCATTGATTAAGTAACTAGCATGAGAATGGCGTAGCCCTTTAGCCTGAATCTCTGGCACACCAGCTTCTTTAGCGTATTTCTTAATGTTTCTTGAAAGGGTTGATTTCATCATAGAAGCACCATCATAGCTGAAGATGAAATCTGTCGTAATACCTATATCAAGCTGTCGTTTTTTTCAGACTTTTAAGATTTCAATTGTGTCATCATCTAGCGTGATAATACGACTTCCAGCTTCAGTTTTAGTGTAGTTTTGGCGATGCCAATTCGTTTTTGATTTAAGCTTCAACATATGGCTAACTCGCAGTTCCTTTTTTGAAAAATTAACGTCTTTCCACCATAGAGCACAGCCTTCATTCACTCGAACACCTGTATTAAAATAGACCCATAACATCACAAAGATAAGGTGGTCGTAGAAATCCTCTATATAGATAGTCGTAATGCCTTTTTCAAAGTCGTTCTTTGTCCAATATTCTACATGAGCTCTACCTTTTGGAATAGCTTTCACTTTACTTGCAACGTTTACATTCAAATACTGTAAATTTACAGCAAATTCTCATGTTTTCTTGAATGTTCCATAAGATAAGCTTGCGTATGCTTGTGAGTAGTTAGCGCCTTTTTTAGAAAGAAGCCATGTTCTAAAGTTTTGAGCATCCTGAACGGTCAAGTCACGAAGTTTCTTCTTTCCAAAACGCCTTACAAGCACATCTAACATAGGTTTTCGGGATTCAAAGGTACTCTCTTGAACATCTGATTCATAAAAAGGGATGTAATCCTGCTTCATGAACTGTCCATAAGTAATGTTGTGGTTTGAGAAGCCATTATTTTGCAAATAAAGGTTCATAAATCTAGTTGCCTCAGTATAAGCTTCTTTAGCTGTTTCAAACTTCCTGCCGTTTTCAAAGTTTTGAGACTTCGCTTTAACTCGTTTACCCGTAATTCTATCAATTCCCAAACTAATCTCATAATAAAATTGTCCTTGGGTATTAACATATACCCCTTTGAAATTTGTTTTTGCCATATCTAAATCATCCTCCGATTTAGATAACGTTACACCTAGAATTGCTTGTACCAGCAGACTAAATATAGCCTAGGCCTTATTATACAACGGAAACTATAATGTTACTATAACTGAAGTTGATTTGTTCTGAGAAACGAAAAGAGTACCCCTTAGAACTCAAAAGGTACTACTTTAAGTATTCCTAAAAAATTGGTCGTGTGAGCCAGTTGCAAGTAGCCACAATTCTAAACAACCATTATCGATTCGATAAACTAGTAACCAATCCTTTTCAATATGCAATTCTCGTAGACCTTGTTTATTTCCTTTTAAGGCATGGTCTTTATAAATACGTACCAGTTGCTCAGTGTCTTGACTAAGTAGCAAGTCAAGAACTACCTCGAATTTATCCATGTCATAATGTTTTTTCTTTAAAGCCTTGTAGTTACGTTCAAATGTGGGAGCTGTTCTAATCTTCATTGTTTAGTTCTTCCATCAGCTCTTGTTTGTTATTAAAGGTCTTGTAATTGCCACTTTCAATTTCTTTTAATGCTTGAGATAAATCGTCTTGACCTAGAGATAACGTGAATGGAATAGCTTGTTCCTTAACAACCTTAGTTAAATAAATTTTGATTCCAGTGGAGAGATCCATGCCGATATCGTTAAAAAACTTAGCAGATTCTTCTTTTAATTCGTCGTCTAATCGCAAGTTTAACTGTGCCATATTCTCAGCCCCTTTCTTACAACTATTATAGCATTATCGTATATACGTTGTAAAGCGTTGTGAGCCAATATAACTTGATGTATACCAGCTTTTTTGGAGCTAGAGAATGAATACAAGGAGACGCTTATTACTGATACTGTTAGATGGAACAAGATATTTTGAGTAATCTTGGAAGCGAGGTTAGGAAGCTAAGAGTAGCTAAAAAAATGACACAACAGGAGTTAGCTGAGGTTTGTAATTTAAGCCTTCCGTTTATTAACTTAATTGAAAATAATAAGAGAAGTGTGTCTCTGGAGACACTAGTGAAGTTATTATCTGCTCTTGAGGTTTCTTTAAGTGATTTTTTTCTACCGTTTTCACAGACAGATGAGAGCTTAACTGTGCTACTGCATTTACTTCTAAAATCACCAAAAAAAGCCCAGTATATTGAGCTTTTCACTCAAATACTGAAGCTTTCAGAATTATAAAACTCTGCCTAGTAAAAAAATCTTGGCAGAGTTATTTTTTTGGAGACAATCTCGGAGACAGTTCAAGTCGCTTTAACTGATTTCAAACAATTCTAACTAACTCCAAATGCTATTAAATCAAGGATTCTAGGCGTACATTCCCCTTAACTATTATTCCCTTAGTGATGACTAATATGTTCAAAGGTCTGCGTTAAAATATCAATAACATGATGATCGTCTAATGAGTAATAAATGGTTTTCCCATCTCTTCTTGATTTTACAACACGGCTTTGTCTCAGCAGCTTCAATTGATGAGACACTGCTGACTGCTCCATGTCAAGTTCTGCAGCTATCGCCGTTACATTTAATTCACCTTTTTTCAAAACAAGTAAAATACGTAATCGTGTAGGATCACTTAATACTTTATACAGCTGACTGACTTGTTGAATTTCTTCGGTTAACTCCATAACTCTCAACTCTTTCCGTGAAGTCGGGACGAAAGCATTTATCTTCTGACAGTAAGAAGAAATTCACTAAAAAAATTCATTTATTTTAGTGACCAGATGGTATTGTTCAACATCCATTTTATTTATAAAACAGTGTCTCTCAACAATTTCGTTTATTATCGAAGGAACTGCTTCTGTGCCGCCGTTAATTCGGTTTTCATATTTTGTAAAACCGGAAACTGTTTTTTACTGCTCTTATAAGATTTTTTACTTTGAATAGTTCAAACCGCTCTCAGCTTAACAGCTGAAGGATAGGATAACAAAGTTTTTGCGTTTTTCAATATAAATTGTTATCTATGCATTATTTGCCTGTCTTACTGCATCAATGACCGCATAACGAAATCCATTTTTTTCTAAAGCGGCAACTCCTTTAATGGTGGTTCCTCCCGGAGAAGTTACATCATCTTTTAATTCAGCCGGATGTCTTCTGGATTCTATCGCCAGTCGAGCCGTCCCAAATATCATCTGTGCGACAATCTCATAGCTGAGCGCTCTTGGCAGGCCTTCCATTACAGCTGCATCACCCAAAGCTTCCATAAACACATCTACAAATGCAGGACTGCATCCCGCCACTGTTCCGACAGTTCCAAGAAGATCTTCTGGAACTTCCACCACTTTTCCAAGGCTTTCCAAAATCTTTTTAGCCGCTTCCTTTTCTTCTTTCGGCAAATTATCTGAATAAGCTGCACCAATCATTCCTTCATTTACGCTGACTGGGGTATTGGGAATAGCATGAACAACATAGCTTTCATTCCCTAAAACTGCCTGAGCCTCTGCTATTGTATGTCCGGCAGCAACCGAAATCAGCACGGTGTCTTTAGACAGAAAGGGAGCGAGCTCTTTCAATACATGCAAAACAATTTTTGCACCAGTTGCGATAAAAATCAGTTTACAGTTTTTAAACTGCTCGTAGTCAGGAAGCAGCTGGAATTTAAGTTTTTTCTGAAGTTTTTCTGCTGTGCCGCTGGAACCGCCCTTCACAAAAAGATGTTTAGCGGAAACAGTTTTTACTTTGAGCAAGCCCTCAATCATTGCACCGCCCATTTGTCCTGCGCCGATAAAACCAATATTCATTTTATTGCTCCCCTTTCTTACTGCATATGTATAAATTAAGAAAACCTCTGCTGGAAAAGTATACTAAAAAACTTTTTTCTTAAATAATAAAGGATGGCATAATTTTAACGCAAATTATTAACCATCCTCTTCTCATTAGAGTTTTGCTATTCAGTAATTTTGTTTACTGCATTTTCAAATGCAGCAAGTTTTTCATCTGCGTTCTCATGACTTGTGCCAATAGTTGCCACGTAAAATTTAATCTTCGGTTCAGTACCGGAAGGTCGAATAGCAATCCAGCTGCCATCTCCCATATAATATTTCAGAACATCAGACGGCGGCGTTAAGATTTTTTCCTCTTTCCCATCCGCAGTTCGACTGACTAATTCTTTGAAATCTTCTGTTTTAGTCACTGAAACTTCTGCAAACTCACTTGGTGCTTCTTGTCGGAATTTCGCCATTAATTCTTTAATTTTTTGGCTTCCTTCAATTCCACTCAGTGTAACTGAAATTGTTTTTTCCTTATAATAGCCATACTCTGCAAAAATATCCTGTAAACCGTCATATAACGTTTTTCCTTGCTTCTTGTAATACGCAGCAACTTCTGCAAGAAGTACCAGCGCCTGAATGGCATCTTTATCACGGACAAATGATTTTACGAGGTAACCATAGCTTTCCTCAAACCCAAACATAAATGTCTGTGAATGGTCTTCTTCGTACTCTTCAATTTTTTCGGCAATAAATTTGAATCCAGTCAGTACATCAACCATTTTTGTGTTGTATTTTTCAGCAATGGCAGTTGCCAGTTCACTGGATACAATGGATTTTAGAACTACTGCATTTTCAGGTAATGTTCCTGCTTGTTTATGTGCTTCAAGAATATATTGAAGCATAACAGAACCAATCTGGTTTCCAGTTAGAACCTGATAAGAGCCGTCAGGAAGACGAACAGCTGCACCCAAACGGTCCGCATCAGGATCTGTCGCAATCAGCAAATCCGCATTTTCTTTTTCCCCCAAACGAATCGCATATTCAAAAGCTGAATGTTCTTCCGGGTTTGGAGACTTAACTGTTGTAAAGTCAGGATCTGCAACTGCCTGTTCAGAAACAAGCGAGAACTGAGTAAAGCCAGCTTGCTTCAGTGCCTTTTCTCCAAGCATCTTCCCTGTTCCATGCAGCGGTGTATAAATCAGCTTCAATTCTCCGCCCATTTCATTGATTAATTCCTGATTAATCGTTACAGACTTCAATTTACTCAGATATTCTTTATCGACTTCTTCACCGATAATTGTGATCAAGCCACGGTTCTTACCTTCTTCCTCAGACAGAACTTCAACTTTTAATGGATTTTCTACTGAACGAACATAAGTAGTTAAAGCATCTGCATCTGCTGGAGGCATTTGTCCGCCATCAGCACCATAAACTTTATACCCATTATATTCAGCAGGATTATGAGAAGCAGTAATCATGATGCCGGCAAAAGCATTAAGATGTCTCACTGCAAAAGAAAGCTCAGGGGTTGGTCTCAGACTTTCAAATACATAGGCGGGAATTCCGTGTTGGGCTAATGTTTTCGCAGCCTCCATTGCAAATTCAGGTGACTTATGACGAGAATCATATGCAATTGCCACCCCGCGTTTTTTTGTTTCAACGTCCTGTCCGTCCATAAACAACGCCAGACCTTCAGTTGCCTGACGAATAGTGAAGATATTCATTCGGTTAATTCCGGCACCCAAAATCCCCCGCATTCCTGCTGTCCCAAATTCCAAAGGAGCATAAAATGCATCCTGGCATTTTTCACTGTCATCAGCAAGTGAATTAAGCTCCTCTTTCAATTCTGCAGGTAAATTTTCTTCATTTAGCCATTGCTCATATACTTGTTCCCAAGACATGAATAAAACCCCTCTCATACTTTGTTTTTTCTTCTAACAGTATAGCATTCCTTCTTCGCTTAAGAAAGTAATGTAATAAAAAACCGTAAGCAGCCAAAGGAAACATATATAGCTTTACTGAATGTTGTACTGAAAATAATTATTTCAGCATGCCTTGTATGACCATCAGGCATGCGACGAGCATTCAGAGAAGCAGAGGAACGAGTCCTTGCATTTAAAATCCCTGAAATTTTCGTTTCTTCAACAGCTTCCAGCCAGATCCCAGTTAATCTCAATATCCGATTTATTTCTATTTAAATACCCTTTTAAGTTTCAACAGTTGATCAATCAACCGATTTGGTTTGGATGAAAAATAATCGGCAAATTTCTTACTCCATAATTTTGTTTCACGGACTTCTCCAAATTTTTCCATGGTCTCATCGTATTCTTCTATTAAGGTATACGGATAAGATGTAAATTTTTCATGGAAAATTATCGTCTCTTTCGGAAGCCTTGGTTTCACTTTCATTTCAACAGTCGGCTTACCGATACTCAAACCAAACAATGGAAACATTCCCACAGGCATTTCCAGCAGCTCGCTGATTTCTTTCCCATGTTTGCGAATACTTCCAACCACAACAGAGCCCAACCCCATGCTTTCAACAGCAGTCACAGCACTTCCCAATGCCAATGCAGCATCTGTTGCAGCAATCAGAGTAGAATCAATACTTTCAGAAGTCAAATTTTCTACTCCGTATTCTTCGCTGACACATTGTGTCCGGTATAGATCACCGGCAAAAATGAGGAAAACAGAACTTTTCAACATATGAGGGTTCCCGGGATTCCATTCTACAAGTTGTTTTCTTATCTGTTCATCCCGAATGACAAAGATGCTGTAAAACTGACCATTCATCCAGCTGGGTGCCTGTCTGGCCGCTTTTAAAATGGAATTCAGCGCTTCCTCCGGTATAACATACTGCTCATCAAAATCTCTATGTGTCTTTCTATTCACTAATACCTTCATTGTTTCATTCATACTTTTCCCTCCATTCCAGTTTATTCTATCATATTTACGGTGAATTCCAGCTCAGAAACTGAGTTTTTTTATTCTGCTTTTTCCAACAAAAGAGCCAGTGGACAATGTTTGTAAAATCTTCTCAACTAGTATTATTTTAACTGAGCGTTGGCAGCAGCAATATTTGTTCAAAAAAGTTTAAATTCTAAACAGCTAATCGTCATTTTCTGCTCTCAGTGGTTTTAAAAATACTTTCTGATATTTTTTCTATCTTTTGTCTGAATAGTGGAAGCTGTTCTGCTGAAACTCTCGAAAAGTTGATACGTACACTGTTTCGATCTCTGCTAAACAGAAAACCAGGTGCCGCCAGCAGCCCTTCTCTGAGAAACTGCTGCCAGTCATTTTGTTTAAGCTCTTTTCCCAGGAAAGTCGCCCATAGGTAAAAGCCTCCCTGCGGTTTCTCCACTTTCCAGCATTCCAGCTTTTTCAAAACAGTGTAAACTGCCTCTCCGCGTTGATGAACTTCATTTTTCAGTAAAGAAAGCTTTTCATCAAATGATGGATCATTTAATGCAATATTACCAAGCAGCTGCGGGAAAATACTTAATGAAAAATCCATTATTTTTCTCGCTTCAGCAATTTGTCGATTGACTGACGGCGGCGCACTCAGCCAACCGATTTTCGTTGTAGAGCCTAATATTTTAGACAGTGACCCTATATAAAGAACATTCTCAGGATCTAATTTTTTCAGGGGGGGAATCTGTATTGCAGAAATTTCACTTAATTGACCAAATACATCATCCTCTACAATAGGGATTTGATATTTTTGACACAGCTTAACCAGCTCCTGTCGCCGCCTAACGCCCATTACTTTCCCCGTCGGATTTTGAAAGGAGGGATTTACCATGACCATCTTCACTCTGTGCTGACGAATTAACTGCTCCAAACTCATCAATTCTATTCCCTCATCGTCCATTGGTACACCGTAGAGTCGAATTCCTGCTGCCTGAAAAATCGGCAGAGCATAAAAGAAAGACGGGTCTTCAATAGCGACACTGTCTCCCGCTCTTAAAAGAACCTGCAAAATCAGAAACAAGGCCTGCTGAGCCCCGGAAGTTATGAGCAGCGACTCCTTCTGAAGAGAAAAGTCATACTCCTTTTCAACCATTCGGCAAATGGATTCCCTTAGAGGTAAATAACCGAAGTCGTCCTGTTCTTCTTCCTCTAAAAAATGCTTCCAAGTCAGCGGCGGGATGTCAAAGCTGGGAATCAGCTCCAAGGGCAGCTCCCCTGTATAAACATCCAGTATCTGATCACTATTTTCACTCATTAACTGATTCATTTTTTCGATAAACGGTTCTGTTTTATTAAATGCATTCTGCTCCAGATATCTTCGCCAGTCTGTCCGTGCAGTTGAGGCGATTCCCCATTTCCCTTCTGCAACAAACGAACCGCTCCCCTGCTTTCGAATCAGCCAACCCATATCCTCCAGTTCTTCCAATGCATGGACAACCGTTGAACGATTGACACCAAGCTTTTCTGCCAATCGTCTTTCAGCCGGCAGCTTTTCTCCGGGCAGCAGTTCCCCTTCTCTAATATACGAAAGGATCAGTTCGATAATTTTTCTGTAAACAGGAAGACCTTTTTCTTTATTTAATTCCCACATACTTACTTCCTCCGCAAAAATTGGATGAGTTAAAAATAATCCAATTGGCTGTTTTTGTCAATAGAACGCTGCGCTAGAATATAACTATTGTAACAACATTCAATCAGGGAGGTACAGCAATGATAAAGAAAGTATTAACTGTGGCGGGGTCTGATTCTAGCGGCGGAGCTGGGATTCAAGCCGATTTAAAAACATTTCAGGAATTTGGTACATTTGGTTTTTCTGCTCTGACGAGTATCGTTACCATGAATCCTGATGAAGGCTGGAGTCATCTTGTGACCCCTATAGAGCCGGAACTAGTGGAAAAACAATTAAAAACAATTTTTGCTGGCGGGGCGTTAGACGGTATGAAAACCGGTATGCTTGGAACGGTTGGTGCAATCGAAATTACCAGACAGTATATCGATAAATTTGATATGAAGAATGTTGTGATTGATCCTGTGATGGCCTGTAAAGGAACAAGTGAACTGCTGCAGCCGGAAAATGTTGCGGCAATGGTTAAACATCTTCTTCCTACAGCGACTATCACCACTCCAAATTTGGTTGAAGCAGGCATTCTATCCGAAATGGGTGCCCTGACTTCCATTGATCAGATGAAAGAAGCAGCTAAAAAGATTCTTTTATTGGGTCCTCAATCTGTTGTGATAAAAGGCGGTCATCGACTTCCTACCGAGAATGCAGTTGATCTGTTTTATGATGGACAAACCTTTACTTTACTGGAAAACAAAAAGCTGGCTACAGATTACAATCATGGAGCCGGATGTACGTTTGCTGCAGCTGTTACTGCCGGACTGGCAAAAGGGTATACAGTGGCACAGGCGGTTCAGACAGCAAAAGAATTTGTTGCAGCAGCTATTGAAAATGGACAAAAAATTAATCCATTTCTGGGACACGTGTGGCATGGTGCTTATAACCAAGCTGAAAAACGAATGACGAAATAAAGGAGTCCGGAATATGGCAAAAAAGAATACGACACTGTCGCTTGTACTTGTAGCACTATTTACCGCCTTAACCATTGTAGGAACAATGATAAAAATTCCTCTGCCTACAGGGGCTTTTGTTCATCTGGGAAATGCTGTCCTGCTACTCGCCGTTTTGTTGTTAGGCTATACTAGAGGAGCCTTGGCAGGTGGTCTGGGCTTTGCAATTTTTGATCTGATGAATGGCTTTGCTGCGGAAGCACCTTATTTCATCATAGAAAGCTTTATTGTTGGCGGAGCAGCCGCTATCGCAATGATGGCTTTTCATAACAACATTGACAATATTAAAAAATTAATGACTGTTGCAATCGTGACGGGGATTGCAAAAATCATTATGACACAGCTGAAAAATACAGCATTGGCCCTATTTGCAGGCAGCAGCTTTCAACTGGCATTTTCCAGCGCTTTATCCATGCTGCTTGCAACAGTTTTGAATGTGACAATTACAATCATTTTTGTGTCACTCGTGTATTTCCCTTTGAAAAAAGCAATGACTACTATTTTCAGGTAAATAAAAGAAGCGTTTGGCAGCCAAACGCTTCTTTTATTATTACCGGATTTATAATAAGTTATTTTTCACTGGTAAAAATACTTTCCAGAATTCCAAAAATGATCCCTGCGATTGGAAAAATAATCCAAGAAGTCCCCCAGTTTCCGGCGATAAAACTTTGAAAAAGATAGCTGACAACAACAAGCGGCCAATAGATTTTTTCAATAACCAGCCAGAATTGCGGCTTTTTTCTATTTTTTTCCTCCTTCGCACGAGGACCCAATTTATCTTCATCAGAAATAAAGTATTTATGCTTTAACAGCTGAGTAAAGCTTCCCATGATAACTCCTGCATAGATGAAGAGGAAGACCCCTGCTGAAACAAAAAGAAACGCAATAGACATACCCAGAAGCGGAAATTCTTCCATATCACCCATAATAGGCATCGCACCTAAAGGAATAACAGCCAAGATACAAAGAACCACTCCAGCCGAAATACTGAATACATAGGAGCGCTGAAAGTCCCCTTTTATCTTCTCAACCATTTTTTTCACCTGAAGCGGAATAAGCCGATCATCCAGATTTTTCTTGTTATTGGTCATGCTGATGCCGGCAACGATAAACAATGGAACACCCACAGCAACTCCAAGAAAGAGCCCCACAATGCTTATTGCCTCTTCAAAACCTCCATTATTCCATATTGCCATTGCTGCGAAAAATGCTGATAACCCAATCAGAATAGACATTACACCCAGAGCGATAAACAAAGCACCTTTCTTTTGTACCTGTAAAAATCCGTTAGCTTCTTCAACTGAAATTTCATCAATCTCTTGACCAGTTTCGTCAGTATATTCCTGCTTCATATTCATTTCTTCCAGTAGTTCATCAATGTTGCCAAATTCAGTAATTACAGCGCCGATTGCTTCATTTTCAGATTTCCCCTGTGATTTCAGATCATCATATCTGTCCTCGGCACTGGCCAAAAGATCTTCTTTTAATTTCCTGATCTGCCCAGTTTCCTGAATTCCCAGAAATAGGCTTTCTATGTAGTCTTGAATTGTTTTCATCAGTCTTCCTCCTTAATAAAGCATTCAACGACTTTTTTTGTCAACTGCCATTCCTTAATTTTTTCCAACAGGTACTCTGCTCCTGATTCTGTAATCTTGTAATATGTCCTCTTTTTCCCATGAGTCACCTGTCCCGGGTATGATTCAATATATCCGTTTTTTTCCAAACGGGTAAAGGCTGAATACAATGTCGTTTCTTTTATAGAATAATTTTTCTGAGAGGTTTCTCTGATCTGTTTGGAAATCTCATATCCATAAGAATCACCTTCAGAAAGAATCGTTAAAATGAATGTGTCATTATATCCTCTAATTGCATCGCTTCCGATCATTGAATCACCTCCAAATTACTTCATCTAACGTACTACGTCTGTCGTTGTAATTATATTAACATGATTACTACGATAGGTAAAGTAAAATGTGTTGAAAAGATTATTTATTTTGTTTGGATAAAAATTACTGTATAAATAAAAAGCCTGTCAACAACTAATTAAAGAAGTCGATAGGCTTTTTCAGAGGAATGGATAACTAACTCATTACTGTCGTCTCTCCTGTATTTTACTAGGGCGTATCTGAAAATTTATGACGACAAGTTCCATAAAAATATCGAAAATACTTACCGCTAGAGTTTTCAGACAGAACCTAAATAGTATCTCCATTAAAGATTGAGTTTTTCACAATCACATAATCAACTTTGCGGATGGATTCTAAATCTCTCCCGCCGGCATAAGAAATGGAAGACTGAAGGTCCTGCTGCATTTCAACCAGTGTGTCAGAAAGTCTTCCTTTGTAACGAATCCAGATTTTCTTCCCTTCAACGTTTTTCTTTTCCCCTTTTTGAAATTCAGAGGCACTGCCAAAGTATTCCTTGTATACCACACCATTTTCTACTTTTGTTTCTCCTGGAGATTCTTCATGTCCGGCAAATAAAGAACCAATCATGACCATTGTCGCTCCAAATCGAACAGATTTAGCTACATCACCAGGCGTTCTAATTCCGCCGTCTGCAATGATTGGTTTACGTGCAGCTTTACCGCACCAGCGTAATGCTGCCAACTGCCAGCCGCCGGTTCCGAACCCTGTCTTTATTTTCGTAATACAGACTTTACCAGGTCCGATACCCACTTTTGTTGCATCCGCTCCCGCATTCTCCAGTTCCCTAACAGCTTCTGGAGTTCCTACATTCCCAGCAATGACAAATGTTGTCGGCAGCGTCTGTTTCAAATGCTGAATCATGCGAATCACTGCATTGGAATGCCCATGAGCAATATCAATTGTTACATAATCTGGGATCAGATTTTGCTTGGCTAATTCTTCAACAAACACATATTCTTCTTCCTTTACTCCAACACTGATAGAAGTAATGAGTCCTCTTTTCTTCATTCGCTGAACAAACGGAATCCGTGCTTCTTCATCAAAGCGGTGCATAATATAAAAATAGCCGTTTTCAGCTAAAAATTCTGCAATTTTATCATCAATAATCGTCTGCATATTCGCAGGAACGACAGGCATTTTAAAAGTGTGCGCACCTAACTTTACACTTGTATCACATTCAGAACGACTGTTGACAATACATTTGTTGGGAATCAGTTGAACATCTTCATAATCAAAAACTTTCATTCTACTATCTCCTAGCAATTTAATAGTTTCGGGACAAAAACACGTAATAAAAAGCTTTATCAAATAAAAAACGTTCGGTTTTTCTACCCATGATAATTTACACCATTTTCAGACGAATGTCAAAGGAATTCTTAGCGCATCCAAAGACTTTTACAAGAAGTTTGATTTTACTTTTATCAGCAGTTCTCTAAGTCCCTAAAAAACAGCTCATTTTTAGATAAACAAATACCAAAAAGACAGGTCTTCATCAACCACGTTTTTCTTTTTAATTAAGAAGGCTTGTTTGAATCAGATTAAATTATCGACAAAACAATCCCAGACCTTTGTTTTCCTCCCATGAATTGTTGTATACTTATAAAAGAACAATAAAGAAAGGTACTGATACGATGCTAAAAATTGAGCGAATTAAAACCGGCCCTATCCAGGAAAACTGCTACCTTATTTACAATGAAGAGGGCTTGCTGATTATCGATCCCGGAGCAGAGGCTCAGAAATTAATTCAAGCAGTGGATAAAACCGGAAAGAAGCCTACAGCTATCCTACTGACCCATACACATTATGATCATATCGGTGCTGTTGAGGAGCTTCGGAAGCATTACAACATTCCAGTCTATGTTAGCCCATTGGAACAAAGCTGGCTTTCTGATCCTGTCATGAACTTGTCCGGATTGGGTCGGCATAATGATATTCCGGATATTATCGTTCAGTCAGCTGAATATGAATTTGAAATGAAAGAATACGAAATCAGCGGTATGCGCTTTACTGTTGTCCCCACCCCAGGACATTCTATTGGAAGTGTCAGCTTTATTTTTGATGATTTTGTTGTCTGTGGTGATGCGCTGTTTAGAGGAAGCATTGGTAGAACAGATTTGGCAACAGGTAATTTTGATCAGCTTATTCACAGTATTACCACTTACCTTTTCACTCTACCAGGTGAATTTCCAGTTTACTCGGGTCATGGAGATGCAACAACTGTTGAGCATGAAAAGAAAACCAATCCATTTTTCCAATCATAAAAACTAACTGAGGTGAAAAAAATGACAGAAACAAAGCTTTATATTATCCGTCATGGAAAAACAATGTTTAACACGATCGGTCGAACACAGGGCTGGTCAGATACACCTTTGACTGCTGAAGGAGAACTGGTCATCCAACAGCTGGGTGCCGGCTTAAAAACAATTCCTTTTAAAGAAGCCTATTCCAGCGACAGCGGAAGAGCCATGCAGACGGCAAGAATTATTTTACAGGAGCATCTGCAGGGGGAAAGTATTCCCTATCGTACAGACAAACGCATCAGAGAGTGGTGCTTTGGTTCGTTAGATGGTGGATATGATGGCGAACTATGGGGGGTTGTTCCCAGAATTTTAGCATTTAAAAATTATGATGAAATGATGTCAGAAACCATCAGTTATAAGAACTTGGCGGATGCAATCATTGAAGCCGACACCTCCAATTGGGCAGAGCCCTATGAAAAGATCAAAGAACGTGTCTGGTCAGGTTTCGAAGATATGGCACATTACAGAGAAAAAGATGGCGGCGGCAACATCATGGTTGTTTCCCATGGTCTGACTATTTCGTTCCTGCTGTCTCTAATTGATAACGACCTGCCTATGCAAATCGGATTGGAAAACGGCAGTGTGACAACACTGACTTATAAGGATGGTTCGTTTACTATTGAAGATGTTAATGATCTCCACTATATTGCAGACGGTAAAAAAGAACTTGAAGAAAAGAATTTACTATAATAAAGCTCAAATAGAACAGACAAGATTTTGTTTTCTGAATCTTCCTGTTCTTTTTTGGCTTGTTTAAATTAGTATCCTTTAAGCAAATACCAAAGAAAGTATTAAGATTTTATTTCTCATTCCAACTATCTCACAAAATAGAATCATTCTTCTTCTATTACTTCTATAGCTTCTGCTTCATTCAAAGAAAAAAATAACCCTTTTAACTCTTTTTTAAAAGAGTTCACAGAACTTTCACGATTCAAAGCAGATTCTTCCAATTTTTTTATGCTCCATTTCACTTTAAATGAGTATGATGAATTCAGTTAATAAGAAAGGGGCTGTTTCAAGGAATTGGATTTTCTTTTTTGGGTTTTATCTTCAGAATTTATAAAGAGAGTCAGAAGCAAAACCCCAATTTTTAATTGTTATGGAGAGCCTTGTCTCTCCATACACATCAAATAAAAATTACTTACAACTAAAATAATTATTCTGTGGATGAACGTGGTGTTTTTACTCTCCTGAGGCTTAACAGATGTTTGTGCTCAATTTCCAGAGGTGTAGGTTCGAATCCTGCCGTCCACATTTCCCTATCCTTTGTAGGGTTAATCATAGATATATGTTACCAGCCTAAAAAGGCAGCTCTTACTAGAAAGAAAGGATGATGTACATGAAAAAAATATTGACAGCAGGCTCCCTGATTTCTATCGCAGCAATTACCGCTATTTCCCTAACCCGAAAAAGTAAGATGGCATATGCCAGAGTCTCACATCGCTCATAAAAAATTTGGAACTGACTTTACAGTCAGTTCTTTTTAACGAAACTGTGCACAGTAAAAAGTGTAAAAAACATTACCCGTACTAGGGTGTGTCTGAAAACTCAAGCAGCGAATAGTTTGATGATTTTTATCGAACTCCTCGTCATAAATACTCGCTTATGAACCACATAAGCTGTGTTTTCTTCTTTGATTTCAACAATAATCACTGAAAAATTCGAATGCCACTAACTTTTCAGACACGCCCTAGAATGGAGGTAGAAAAAAAATTTTATTTGGTCCTTGTTAATTGTTGGCAACGTCTAACAGGGATCTTTTATTTACCCGAAATGTAGAAAAAAAACGAAATATGGTTGAATATCCTCTTGATCGTTTAGTCAGAAGCTAACTATTCAGAGAAGAGGCAAACCTTCACGGGTCTTTTTCCATTTTATTATTTCTAATTCTTTTGTAACACAAAGACATTTGTATGTAACCTTCAAAATAGAAAATTCAAAGGGAAGATATTTTTCAATATCAGTCAGATTATCCCTTTGAAAAAATTTATAACCTTCACCTAGCACTTCGTACTACTTATCGCTTCAAGTCTCTACATTAAACTCTGATACAGTCCAATGATTTCTTCTACTGAGGTATCTCTTGGATTGCCTGGTGTGCAGACATCCTTAAATGCATCCTCGGCAATCTTCTGCAGGTCTTCGGCCTTCACACCCAGCTCTGAAATAGTCGCCGGAATGCCTACATCCCGGCTTAAACGATCAATTGCTTCACAGGCGGCATCCCTTGCCTCTTCAATCATCATCGTTTCTGCGCCCTCAATTTTTAAAGCCTCAGCGATTTCACGGTATTTTTCGCCGGTAAATGCTTTGTTGTACTTCATGACGGTCGGCAGTAATGAAGCACAGGCAACGCCGTGCGGAATATTATACCAAGCGCTCAACGGATGTGCCATTCCATGAACCAGTCCCAATCCGACATTGGAAAAGCCCATTCCCGCAATATATTGCCCCAGTGCCAATGCTTCTCTTCCGGTTTCATCACCATTTACGGAAGCTCTCAATGATCGACCAATAATCTCAATTGCTTTCAGGTGCAGCATATCCGTCATTTCCCATGCGCCCTTGGTAATAAAGCCTTCAATTGCATGGGTCATGGCATCCATGCCGGTTGCCGCAGCCAGACTCTTCGGCATCCCCATCATCATATCACTGTCCACAAATACCGCAATAGGAATGTCGTGCGGATCTACGCAGACAAACTTGCGCTGATTTTCTTCATCAGTAATAACATAGTTGATCGTTACCTCTGCTGCAGTGCCTGAAGTGGTCGGCACCGCCAGAATCGGCAGACAGGGTTGCTTCGTATCTGCAACACCTTCCAGACTTCGGACATCTGCAAACTCAGGATTTGTCACGATAATTCCAATGGCTTTGGCTGTATCAATCGGCGACCCGCCGCCGATAGCGATAATACAGTCAGCTCCCACTTCTTTAACAGCCATCACCCCGTCCTTCACATTCTGGATCGTCGGATTCGGAACGATGCCATCATGAACGGTATAGTTTATTCCCGCCTTGTCCAGTAAATCTGTAACTTTTGTCGCTACACCAAATTGAATCAGCTCCTTGTCGGTAATCACGGTTGCTTTCTTAAAATTCCGTTTTTTAAATTCTGCCGGAACTTCCTCAATTGCTCCTTTACCAAAATAGGATGTTTCGTTTAAAATCATTCGATTAACCATAAAATTCCTCCTCTATTCATATATTTTCTGTTTTGTCTGTCCTTTATTATTTTCAGTCAGTTCATTAAAGAACAACTCGTAAATATCCTGTTCATAAGGAGCAGTCAAAAGTGCTGAACGGAATGCTTCATTATTCACAAGATTATATAATGTCGTCACTGCATTCAAATGTGTTTTCTTATCTTTTGGTGCAATCATCACAATGATTCGTACTGAAAGTTCTTTTGAAAAAGGGATAGGTTCTCTGACTCGAAGGAATGACATCCCCAGCTTGTTTACTCCATTTTCAGGTCCATCATGCGGAATGGCTACTTCAGGCGCAATCACAAAATAGGGATACTCAGGATTATAGCCTTCAAGAATTTTTTCAACATAGCCGGTTTCAATTGAACCATTCTGCAGCAGCGGTTTTGCGCTTAAACGAATGGCTTCGTTAAAATTCAACGCTTTGTCATAAATTTGAATATTTTGTCTTGGCAGCAGCTCCAGTAAAGAATAGTCGTCTTTAAAAACCAGACTTCCTGTGATTTCCTCATTGTCATTATCCGGCAACAAAAATTGTTCAAGCTCCTGCTTTAATTGTCCTTTTGCACGAATATCTGCATACTTTTCAATAACCTGCAGCAGCCCATCAAGGTTCAAAGAATCTATTCCTTCACTATAGGAATAACGGCTAAATATAGTACCTTCTACTTTTCTTTTAAGAGTTCTTTTTTCATGGTCAGTCAGGAAATGTTTAATAAAAAATGTAGGAATATCCGTGTCCACACCAACTGTTGAAAAAACAATATCCACTTGGGGATTCAATTCATAAAATTCACGCAAAGACATATAGCGCTTGAAAAGAATATCGGGCAGCAGCTCCTTTAAATTTTCCAAAAGCAGTCGGGAAACAGAAACACCGTGCATACAAACAACTACTGCAGTTTTTTGCTTTTCTTCGGTTATCTTTTCTCCTTTTAAAAAGCTGAGGAAAATAATCAGAATATACGACAATTCCTCCTCCACAAACTCAATCCCCAATATCCGTTCAACAGGGCACACTGCCTTCTTCACAATAAAATAAAATTCTCTGTACTCTTGTCTGATAGACTGGGATAGATCTCCTTCATCCGGCACTCCAAAGCGAATACGATAGCTGGCAGGAATGATATGCTGATAAAGCACGTCGCACAACTCCTGCTTGTTTTCAAAAAATGTAATACTGGATTTTTCAAAATAATTAATACTGTGTTTTATCGCCTTTAACAGTTCAGGGCTTTGTTTAAAAGAAGTTCGCTTGACGATATTAATACTTAGAACATGCATGATGATAAACCTAAGTTCCTGGTCATACGGCTGTACTGAGCTTTCCGAGTATAGACTGCTGAAATGTTGTTCAACCACATGAAAAATTTCCTGGTTTAACAAATCGCCATAGCCGGCAATATCTCGGGCTGCTACTTCTTCCTTATTCGAAAAACGAACAAGAGATAAATAAACAATCATTCTCAAATAGGAAATCTTTACTTCTGAAAAGTACAGCTGAAGTTCTTTTTCCATTAAACTGATTCTTTGATCAATTCTGTGAAGTTTGTCTCTGTCAATCGAGAGGAGCTCATAAAAAAACTTCAGCTCAAAGTCCTTTTCAATTTCTTCTTTCACCAAATACAGCCATAATTTACGAACAGCAATTTCTTCACCGGTCAGAAAATAGCCTTTTGCCCTCGTTGAACGAATCCCCAATTGTCGGGCTGCCAAGAAAGGTTCGACTGTTTTAATATCTGACAGAATGGTATTACGGCTGACACTTAATTTTTCTGCCAGCATCCCCAAAGTTAAGTTTTTATACAGAATAACCAACAGAATAATATAGATTTGGCGTTCATGCCCTTGAAGATGGATCAATGATGAACCTGAGGTTAAAAGCTGTCGGCGCTGTGCAGCACTGACAGAAAGAAAGTAGCGCTGGTTTCTTTTTTTTACTTTTTGAAAGCCCATTTCTTCCAGACAGTCATTAATCTTTTTGATTCGATAATCCAGCTGACTTTTGTTGACGTGCAGTTCATCCTTCAGATACTGTGAAGCGACACCGGGTGTATTCAAAATCATTTCAATTATTCGCTTCATCATTGAATCCATAAGAACATCTCCTTTTCATTATCAGCATTCACGTTCAATTTTTAGAACTGCTGACCCAGCTTCTGAAAACATACCGAGTCAGCGTTCAGCTAACCAAATTCCCAACACTTTGGAAAAAGTTGTATATTTATTTCTTTGAATAGAAACTTTATATATTTTATAGTCTGAATACAACTGAAGAAATCTTTTCTTTTTGATGATTCTTAGTTATAATTTAATCAGCATATCACTTATGCCGTTTTTTAAATACGCATTAATGACATCCCTTAACAAATAAGGAGATTTTGGAATCGCATCAATGGTGTCGCCTGCAATATGTGGGGTGAGAGTCACATTATTCAGCTGTAATAAAGGATCGTCCATCTCAATGGGTTCTTTCCAAATTACATCAAGCGCAGCACCTGCAATTCTCTTTTCTTTCAGGGCTGTTATTAATGCGTTTTTGTCCAGTACAGCGGCTCTGGCTGTATTTATTAAATAGGCACTGGGCTTCATCAGTGAAATCAAATGATCGCTGACCATATTCGTTGTTTCAGGTGTCACTCGCATATGCAGCGACAGAACGTCAGCTTCCGAAAAAACCTCTTCCAGCTCTTTAAATTCTACAGACAGACCTTCTTTTTTTATTCTTTCCGGATCAACAAACGGATCATATGCCATGACTTCTACACCTAACGCATTTAATCTTTTTACAACCAGTTTTCCAATATAGCCTAAACCGATCAAGCCGACTTTCAACTGATCAATCGTTGTTTTGTATGGATCATTTGGAAAAGCCTTTGTCCACTTTCCTGTCATTGCATCCCGATGACCTCTGGCGATATTTCGTGTTTCAGCATAAATCAGTCCAACTGTAAAATCTGCTACCGGCTCAGCATTCCTAATGACATGAATCAGCGGGATATTTTTTTCTTTTATACTATCCACAGCTACATGCTCCAAGCCGCCTCGACAGGTTCCAATCATTTTTAGCTGCGATGCATTCGCCAGCATCTCTTTTGAAACCGGCGCAATATGGACAAGCAGATAGTCTGCATCCGCCATCGCCTCAACAATCCCTTCCGGTACTTGCACAGCTTCCGGTCCGCCTTTTTCTATCTGAAGAATTTTTTCCTGAAACTGATCTTTTGTCAAATCAGCGTGCCAGTTAAATTCCATAACTTCAATTTCTGCTCCAATAGTCAACTGCAGTGCAGCTTCTTTTAATGTTTCACTGCTGACCAGCCGATCACCAACTACGACTACTTTTACCATTATACCGCCTCCTGCTCCAATGCCATTTGTACATTTTCTTCTAATTCAGCCTGTCTTTCAAGATAATCATGAATGACTTCTCTTTTCGTCCGCACAAAAAGATACATTGCAATGTAAACAATTACAGAAAGCCCAATCCAAAGAGGATTCTGCGTCATAAATATCAGGAATAAACCGCCCATAATATGATTGGTCATCACTGCAAAACTACAGATAAGCAGCGCACCCTCCGGTAAATTCACCCCAACATCCAAAGCAACCTTTGTGAAAGTAGGAGCTACTGCTGTAATCATGTACAAGCCGCCGACACACCAAATAGTGCCTGAAATCAGAGATTTAAAAATATTTCCGTTTGAAATACAAATAATCAATTCTATCATATAGGGAATTGCTATCAAATCTACCATCGGCAAGGTTTCATTGCCCGGCAAAATGATTGCAAGGACTAAAATAATCGGCATCAAAAGCATACCGGTGAGCAAAGTAGCTGTTTCACCATACCCAGCCGCATCATTAATTGCCAAGTACCAAACACGGTCTTTCCCACCGGATTTTGCAGTCCGTTTTGAAGCATCCGTAATCGTCGTAAAGGCAGAAGCAAAAATTCCTGCAATTTTCGGGAAAATGGCCATAATCGCTGCCGTCGCTATTCCCACTGTCACAATCTCTCCCCAGCCTTCCATCGTGTTCAAACGCATGAAATTACCTGCAAAGCCCAAAATCAGCCCCAACATAAATCCAAGTGAGGTAGGCTCACCGAGGAAGCCCAGCTTATCCTGAATTTTTTCCGGATTCCACTGTACTTTATTGGCCCCCAATTTTGTCAAAATCCAATCCATTCCTATAGCCAGCGGAACAGAGCATATATGATGAGGCGCAGTCATTGTACATTTTGGATAACCATAATAGGTTGACCATCTTTTAGCAACCACTTCAGAGAATACCAGACTGTACAAGTTCGAGAGAACCATCAAGCCAATTGACAGCCATAAATTACCCGTTGCAATATAGAGCATAGATCCCCACAACATAAATGAAAAATTATTCCAGAGATCTGAAGGCATGAAGATATTAGTGTATTTCAAAACAAAGAGAACCAGCTGCAGCACAAGCCCCAGACCCAAAAAGATCATTCCTACTTGGGTAGAATACGCAACCACGCTCGTTGCCTGCCATCCTGTATCTAAAATACGCAGATTTACGCCTGTTTCTTCAACCATTCTCTGAACAACTGGAGTGACTATCGGTGAATAGGCTCCGATTATCATGTTAAAACCAGTAAGTCCAATCCCTGCATTCAGTGCTGCAGTAAATGCCTTTTTAGGCTTAACCTTCATAATCAGCGCAATAAAGAAAATAATGACTGGAACGACAATTGCCGCTCCAAATGCATCCATAATACTTGATAGAATTTCTAACACAATTTCCTCCCCCTTTTACAGTGATTTTACCGTTTCAAGCAGCTCTTCATAAAATTCCTCTTCTTCCATTCCTGTCAATAGTCCTACTGAATTAATCGTCGGGATACTATAAGTCCCCTTTAATGGACTCGTATGAACAATTATGTCCCATTGTCCGGAAGCCAGCTCATTTTCCACTCCGCCTGGATTCACCTCAACAGTCTTTGCTTTATACCCGTTATCCTCCAAAAAATCCTTTACTTTTCCAGCTACCATAGAACTTGTTACAGTCCCGGAGCCGCATACTGAGATTACATTAATTCTTTTCATCACTATTCTCCTGTCTTTTAAAATAATTGTTGTTTATACTCACTCAATAACTCTGCAGTAAGAGATGGGAATTGACCAACCCATCTATTATTGTTCTCTTGGTGCTAAAATTCCTTCTTTGGGAGCCACACCAAAACGATCAGCTAAATCCCACAGCTGCTGATCAGTGATTTTCTGGATGATTCCAGTTGGCACCTGTACAGCACGCATGTAAATATCTGCAGCTTTTTCAGCAGTTTCCACCAATCCAAATGCGTCATCCATTGTTTGACCTGCACCCATGATTCCATGATGCGGCCAAACAACGATTCGTGAATAATGCATTTTTTCAGCGGAGGCTTCCCCCAGCTCTACTGTTCCCGCCACCATCCATGGCAAAACAGCAACACCGTCCGGAAATACGACCAGACATTCTGTAATCATTTCCCATAAAGTCTTCGTAAACTTATCTTCGTCCAGTTCATGAACAAAGGTCATCGCTGAAATGGCTATGGAGTGAGTATGAAGGATTACCCGATGCTCTGCATCCTGTTTCAGTCTGACTGCATGACATTTCAAGTGAGATGCAAGCTCACTGGTTGGTACTCCGCCTGTTTCCAGTCCCCATAAAACCTGGTACTTCTTTCCTGCTGCATCAATTTTCAAAATAACCAGATTATCTGCAGGATTTTGCCACACATTTTTAAAATATTTCCCTGAGCCGGAAACCAGAAATATCATATTTGCAAGCTCCGGAATTTCAAAGCCGAGTTCCACTTCACTCAAAATCCGATCTGTATCCAAGTAGAAGCCAACCTCTGATTCATCCAAACGGTAACTGATATTTCCTCCGTTTCTTTCCGCCCAACCATTATTCCAAAGGTTCCTTGTTGCTTCACACATTTCTTTGATAAAGGGCGCTTCATAAATATTGTGAATCTTTGTCATAGATAAAATCTCCTATTCTTTATTAATGTAGTATTGGTTTACAATTGAATACATTTCATGTTCCGATATATTCTCAGATAATCGGGTCATTGTTCTCTCATCAGAAAACATCGCCATTAAATTTTGTAAAAGAACCAGCTGTTCTTCACCTTTTTCAAATCCAAGGACAAACACATAATGAGCTTCTACTTTTTCATCAACAGATCCCATCTGTCCAAAAGAAATAGGCTGATAAAGCTTGGTTATAAATACGAACGGTTTTTTTATGTGCGTTGGATCTGTATGCGGAATAGCCACACTCAAAAAAGGTGTCTTTAAGCCTGTCGGATAATCCTTTTCCCGTTCCGTGACTGCCTCATAAAAACTATCCTCCACATATCCTTTATGCTTCAGTTTTTGGAAAATATACGAAAAAAATTCCTCCTGATTGTTGCTTTCTTCAATAATATCTGCCAATTCTTCACTAAAATAATGATCGATTGTCATACCTTTGCCCCTCCTTCCTTTAGTTATAGCCACATTATATAAAATAGTATGCTGCATTTGTGACCGCTTTCATCACAATTTTTATTTTTTAACTGATTATCTTTTGGACCATCCGAACTTTTTTCTCTGGGAAATATTATTTTAGCAGCTATGAAAATAGTACCCCCTCAATCAGCAGATACCTTTCTTCCGCTGGGAGTATTCTGCCAAAGTTTCAATGTGACACTTGATTTTCTCCTTGAATTTACTTCAAATTTTTGAAACTAATACAAAAAATTATTGAACTACAGTATTTCGAGGCGTGTTTCCTTTGTTTAGAAACCAGCTTCTGTAACTACTGATATAATAGGGTTCTTAATGAAAAATGGGGAACGTCAAATATTTTCTCATATTGTTTCTGCTTAGCTCTTTTGCTATACTTAATGGAAAAGGAGGGATTTTTAGTGTCAAAAGCAAGTTATTTTGCTTCATTGCTTCAACAAGGAAAAACTGTTGAAAAATATAAAGAAGCAGGAAATTCGATGTTGCCGATTCTTAAATAGAATCAGCCAGTCACCCTGATACCGGTAACGGAAGAAACTGTATTACGGGTAAATGATATCGTCTTCTGCAAAGTCAAAGGAAATTACTATACACATTTGATTGCTGCAATCAGAACCAGGAACAGTCAGGTTGAATATCAGATTGCCAACAATCACGGCTTTGTCAACGGCTGGGTTAAAAATAAGAATATATTCGGTAAAGTCACTAAAATTTGGTAACTACCAGATTTTATTTTTTTACACTCATTTTCATGGAGATTTGATGCTGTTTAGATATATTTTAGTTCTTTTATTCAGACCAACATTCAAAAGGCAACCCACATTTCTCCATACAAAAACACCGCCTCAACTCTCGCTGAGACGGCTGCTTAAAGTATTATTAATCTAAATTTTCCCCATTTGTCTCAATGACCTGTTTATACCAATTAAAGGATTTTTTCTTGCAGCGATTCATCGTGCCTTCTCCATTATTATCCAGATCAACATAGATAAAGCCGTAGCGTTTACTCATTTCTCCAGTGGAAGCACTGACCAGATCAATACAGCCCCAAGGTGTATAACCCATTAAATCAACACCATCTTCAATCGCTTTTTCCATCGCCTGAATGTGCTGACGCAGGTAATCGATACGATAGTCGTCTTCCACATAGAAGTTTTCATCAACCTTATCAATAGCACCCAGTCCATTTTCAACAATAAACAACGGTTTTTGATAACGATCATACAATTCATTCAAGGCAATGCGCAACCCTTCCGGATCAATTTGCCAGCCCCAGTCACTTGCTTCAAGAAATGGATTCTTCACTCCGCCAAGCAGATTTCCAGCTACTTCCTCACTCTTTTCGGTGATGGTCACCGCTGCTGACATATAATAGCTGAAGCCAATATAGTCAACTGGATATTTTTTCAGCAAATCCAAATCTGCTTCTGTAATATCCATTTTCTCAGCATCTACTCCATATTTTTTAAAGATACGGCCGGTATACGCAGGATATTCTCCGCGAACCTGTACATCTGTACAGAAGAAATTAAATTCCTGATTCTGTTCCAGTGTAGCCATCTGATTGATTGGATTTGCATCCAGGCTGTACGTTGTCGCGTAAATAATCATACAGCCGATTTGAAGTTCAGGGTCAAGCTCATGTCCGATTTTAACCGCCTTACTGCTTGCAACAAACTGGTTATGCCATGCCTGGAATAAATTCTGTTTATCTCCTGCACCAGTCTTTTTCACCAGTCCCTGACTGAGAACCGGAAAATGAAACGCTGAATTTATTTCATTAAAAGTCATCCAGTATTTTACTTTTTTATGGAAACGAGTTAAAACTGTTTTCGCATAGTGTTCAAAGAAATCAATCAGTTGACGATTTTTCCAGCCGCCATAAGCAACAGCCAAGTTCAACGGCATTTCATAATGAGAAATGGTAATTACAGGTTCAATACCATATTTCAAACATTCGTCAATCATTGATTCGTAGAAAACAAGACCCGCTTCATTAGGCTCGCGTTCATCGCCTTGTGGAAAGATACGTGCCCATGCAATTGAAAAACGGTAACACTTGAAGCCCATTTCAGCAAACAGTTTGATATCTTCTTTATAACGGTAGTAATGATCAATCCCACGATGGTTCGGGTAAACATACTTATCCTCATCTATCGACCAGTCAAAGTCTTCACTTCCAAGTACTGCAAAACGAGCTTTACCGCCAGGCATTGCATCTGCAACAGAAAGTCCTTTACCATCTTCACGATAACCGCCTTCCAGCTGATTGGCAGCTGTTGCACCGCCCCACAAAAATCCTTCGGGAAAACCTGTAAATTTTTTCATATTCATTTATCCTCCAAATTATTATTTTACTATTACAAGAAAATCTTCCCCATGTAAAACATTCTCTTGAGATAAATCCAGTACATCTAAAAAGTTATTGCTATTGGTAATTACTACTGGAGTCTCAACAGAGTATCCTTTATCTGTAATTAACGCAACATCAAATTTCACTAAAAGATCTCCTTTGGAAATTTTATCGCCATTTTTCACAAACGCTTCAAAGCCTTCTCCATTTAACTCAACAGTATTCATACCGATATGAATCAGAATTTCAATTCCGTCTTTAGAAGTAATACCGATTGCATGACCTGTTGGGAAAATAGTGGTAATCTCTCCGTCAACAGGTGCATAAACTGCACCATCATTCGGACGAATGGCCAGACCTTTACCCATGGCTCCTGAAGAAAACACATTATCCTTCACTTCAGAAAGCGGAATAATATCCCCGCTGACAGGACTTGTCAAAATAATTTTTTGTCCTTTTTCTATATCATTGGAAATCATTTTATCCGATCCATCTGATAAAACTTTTCCTTCATTTGGTTCATCTTTAAATCCTAAAACCAAGGTTAAAATAAACGCTATGACTACTGCAATTCCAGTACCAATTACTGCTGAAACAATACCTGAAGTATCAGAGGTTCCCGGAGTAATGAAGCCCGGTAAACTGAACAGACTCACCAATCCAAATGCATAGTTCTTTGTTCCGCTGAATGCAACAAAGGCTCCGCCAGCTGCACCACCAATACATGCTGCAATAAAAGGTTTTTTCAATGGCAGTGTAACACCATAAACAGCGGGTTCAGTAATACCAAAAATAGATGTCACTGCAGAAGAAAGAGACAATCCTTTCAGCTTTACATTCTTAGATTTCAGGAAAACAGCCAGTGCTGCACCACCCTGCGCCATAACTGCCGGTAAAAGCATCGGCATTAGTGTATCCATACCGCCGCCTGCTTCAGACAGGTTCAGCATCATAATCGGAACGAAGCCCCAGTGCATACCGAACATAACAAACACTTGCCAGAAGCCACCCATTACAGCACCAGCCAGAATCGGACTTAAATTATAAATAGAATTATACGCTCCGCCAAGCAGATCACCTGCAATACTTCCAATAGGTCCAATAGCGATGAAAGTTAATGGTGTCATTACTAAAAAGACTGCTAATGGAACACAGATAATCTGCAATGCATTAGGAATAACTTTTTTAAAGAAGTGTTCTACATACTGCATAACAAATACTGCTAGAATAATAGGAATAACGGAGGATGTATAACCGCTTGCACCTAAAATAACCGGAATACCGAAAAAGCTTAATTCCGTTCCAGCCAAAGCATTAATGCTTGGATGGACAAGTGCCATTGCTAGACAGACAGCTAGGAACTGGTTTGTGTTAAATTTCTTGGCAGCTGTAAATGCCAAGAGAATCGGCAGATAAGTGAACAATCCATCTGCTACTGCGTATAGAACCAAATAGTCACCTGAGTCAGCAGCCATCCAGCCCATTGTTGCTGCAAGGGTCAGAAACCCTTTCAATACCCCTGCCCCAGCCATCGCACCAAGGAATGGTGTGAAAATGGATGAAATAACATCAATCAAATGGTTAAAAATATTTCCATCGCCTTTGGTATCAGAATTCTTTGTACCTTCATTTCCCAAGCTGCTTTGAGCCATTAATTCTTTGTACACATCACTTACATGGCTGCCGATAACCACTTGATACTGACCACCGCTTTGAACAACTTGAATAACCTCCGGATCGTTTTTTAATATGTCTGTTTTTGCATCAGTCTCATTTTTCAGCTTAAAACGCAAACGTGTTGCACAGTGAACTACACTAATTACATTTTTCTCTCCGCCAACCAGTGTCAGAATACGAGCTGCAATTTCCTGATTTTTACTCATTACTATCCCTCTTTCTTTTTTTATAATAAGAAAAACCCAAATTGAAAAAACGGCAGCACAAGAAATTCTGTACTAGCATATTTTTTCAATCCGGGTTTAGCCTGCATTACCAGTAACAATCCGATGATTGAGGATTATTCATTTTTTTCTCCAACCAATCTCTGAATATGGATGGTCAGATAGGTTTGTTCCGATTTTCCAATCGGCTTGTTGTACTCGGTTTCTAAAAACTGATTGATCCGCTGCACTGCTTGAAATGCTTTAGGATACTTTGACTGAATCAGCTCATACAAAAATTCGTCGTCATCACCATTCAGTTCATCTTTTAAATAACGCTGACTGAAAAACTGCAAGTGCGTAACCATACGCTGATAGTTCAGAGCATCTTCATCAAACAGGGTACCAAAATACCGTTGAATAATCGTTAAAACGTTACTAACAATTTCTGTTGCCGTCATCGTAACTTCCATTGTATTGTTTCCCTGTTCGCTATTGACAATATGAAAAGCAATAAATCCCGCCTCGTCATCTGAAAACGACACATCAAACTGCTCGTTAACCATCTTAATTCCCTGGCGGGCAATATTAAATTCTCTGGGATAAAATTTACGGGTCTCGTATTTTAGAGGATTGGAAAGAACAATCTCCTCTTTGGCCCTCGCGATTGCATAGTGAATATGATCTGTTAAAGTCAGGTAGATATTTGAAGATAGTTCCATTTGCAGTTCTTCTTCAGCCAAATCAACAATCTTTTTTACTACTTCGACCTCTTCAGAGGGAATATCGGAAAACAGCTGTTCAAGCTGACTGGAAAGTGCTGTATCTTTCAGAATAAATTCTTTTTCAATAAATTCCGGAAAAATTTCATCTCCAACTTTTTTGCTGAAAGCAAGGCCTCTGCCCATATAAACTGTTTCTTCTCCCGAACTGTTAAGCGCCATCACTACATTGTTATTCAAAATTTTATCAATAATAATCATAATGAAAGTCCTTTTCCAAAAATAAAAAAACCTAGAATTCACCCACTATCTTACTGCATACAGTAAATAAGTTCATTCTGGTTTTGCCTGCCTAACAGTAACAATCCTTTATCGATATCAGAATACCACGGATTACTTAAAATGACAAGCAGGAATATTTTTTGAATTCACCTAAATTTAATGGTTAACCGCACTCTTTGAGCTAGAGCCAAATAAATAGGACTAACAATGGTGTTTGCTTTCGCACTGCTGAAACTGAGGTTCCTATGTCTACTCATTCAGCCTTCACCTATTGTTAGCCCCTTGTACCTTGTACCTTGTAAGGAATCTCTTCATCCCCCACGCTCCTTTTATCGCTTCCGCAATAGCTTTGCAAGTTGTACGCAGCCTACATCGTACGCACCCCATAAGTTTTCTTCCGCTTGCAACATTTCTGTATTCATTGGACCAGCTTATGGTGGGAGTTTTAAATCCCTTACACCTATTTTATACCACATTCTTTAAAAATACTCAATCAATCCGCTTAGCTTTTATCCTTTACAACCAATACATCACAAGGAGCATGATTAACTACAAATGACGTGTTGGAGCCAAGCAGCGTTCGCTCAACAGCTCCCTTTCCAGAAGAGCCCATAACAACTAAATCATACCCCTCACTTTTTATCATTTTTACAATGATATGTTTGGGATGCCCTTGTACTACTCGATAAATGACATTCTTCAGGCCTGAATTCTTTGCCTGCTCTGTTTTTTCCCGGACAAGCTGCTCTGTTTCTTTTTCTGCCATATCAATTATACTTTGTATAGAGAGACCTAATGAATCATAAGTAGGAATAGCAAATGTACTTAAAATACAAAGAACTGCGTCATTTCGTTTAGCAATTGCAACTGCTTCTTTAAATGCTTTGTTTGCTTGCTCAGAATCATCAACTGCAACCAAGATATTCGTATACTTGTCAGCCATCATAATCCCCTCCTGCTTTTAGTATACTATGAATCATTCAATTGGGCGAATAAAGCAGCATGCTTCTTCTCGAAATAATTATTCTTTTTGAGTATAATAGATATAAGAAAATGAATGGAGGGTTTATCATGGTTTCACCGAACAAAGTAGTCAGCCCAAAAGAAAAACTAGAGCTTATTGCATTGATTGAAGACGGGACCCAAACGAACAAAGGATACTCTGTTGCTAAAGTAAAATGGAACGGAAAAGACGCATTCGCCATTAGATATGATGGTGATAATGAAGAAGATAAAGGGTTTCCAACAACCACTAATGGCTATCATTCTTCTTGGTTTATTCTTCCTAATGAGGTTTCTCTCCCTTACCTGCGTTCATTCATTGCTCAAAAAGATATGATTGAACGCTTGGAAAAATACTTGAATTGATACCATTCAATAAATCCGGGTTGTGTCTTAGTTTCTATTCTTAATCAACAATCCTTATTACTTGTCTTCCCTGCCGGCTATTTTTCTTCCATATGTTAAAGAATAGTTCCAAAAATAGCTAATACCCAAGAAATAGCACCATATTAAAAAAAGACCACTCATAAAAGAGCCACCTTAAGTCTCCTAAATAATTTTGAGGAAATTATAGAATAGGAAACCATAAATGCATAATAGCAGCCTTTAGTATATTTGCAAAATATAGGATTCCAAGCGACTTAGCTCTTTATCCCCATAGCTTCCATCAAGTTTCCCAAATAGTGATCCCTTCTCCGCCCAGCACTTTATCTCTTGTCCGAGAATCTTCTTTACTTTCAGCTCCCTCAAAGAAGGGGCATGCAGAAATACAAGGGAATCCATTAGCATATCTTCATAGTAATTGCTTTCTCTCCATAGACTCATAATTTACTCATTGACTCCCTTGCTGAATCCTTGTTACAATTTTGCATGAAGCCTCTTACAATTTTATTGAAAACGGAGATAGTCCAATGACACATTCGATCGATCAGTCTATTAATTGTTTAGGAACATTTTGTGGAAAACAGGATATTGAGCATTTGACGAAAGAAGCATTAAACGATACTTACGGCATTAAAAAAGTAGATGTAATGGTTCTTTTTGGCGGAAGTATTCTGGCTGGTGTCGAGGTTATGGCTGATGCTATTCAAAATCAGATTGCACAACAATATATTATTGTTGGCGGCTATGGACATACTTCAGAAACCTTATTCACAAAAGCAGAGAATGCTTTTCCTGGTATTTCAACAGGTATTGAATCTGAAGCTGAATTATTTTCTGCTATCTTATCTGCAGAATACAGATTAGCTCCTGATTATCTTGAAACAAAATCTACCAATTGCGGAAATAATGTGACTTATCTGTTGGATTTAATACACAGGGAACAAATACCTGCAAAAAGCATTCTGATTATACAGGATGCTGCCATGCAGCTGCGAATGGATTTAACTTTAAAAAAACATGTTTCAAAAGATGTGACAGTTATTAACTACCCGGCTTACCATGCTGAAATCATTCTGAGAAATAATGGTTTAGCATATCGGGAAGATATCAAAGGAATGTGGGAAATCAAACGCTATATTTCTTTATTATTGGGAGAAATTCCGAGGATACGGGATGATGAGCATGGATATGGTCCAAAGGGGCGAAACTTTTTGACTCATATTGATATTCCTGTTAATGTTATGCATGCGTTCGACGAAGTAAGCACACACTATCCAGAATTAATCCGAAAGGCAAATCCTAAATTTGCTTCTCAATAAAAGGAAAATAATATAACAACATTCTATTTAGATCGAAACGTAGTCACTTATTTAAACCTGTTATTTTGAAATGAAGCTATCCAAATTTTCACAATTTCTGTTTCTTATCTATCGTATAAACTGCGTTATGTTTGCTACTCATTCTCATTGGAAGGTTTTCTTTATTTTTAGGATAAAGCTATCACATTTTCTTATTTGAGTTTGCCGGACAAATCCATCTAAAAATCGATAACAAACCCTTGTTCTTTATAAATCGTTACCAGTTTTTCAGGCTGTTAAAGCTATGTTCCTTTTCTTAATATGAACATATCACATCACATAAAAATTATTATTATCAACTTATCTTTTCCTAACCATTGATATAACCGTCATTACCCGATCAGTAAACTCTCCTTTGTATTCACTAGTTGATACTGACTCATCCTTCTTTTGAATAGAGAGTTTCTGCCCTGCGGTTTCTTTAATATATAGGATAAATTTTCCAGTCCATTTAATACAGAAATATCATGTATAGACCTCAAATCAGTACCTACTTCATCCCGACTGCTGCGATTTCTCAAGTCTAAATAGATAGTTTCCAATTCAGTCATATTTTTGAACAAGAGAATAAGCAGAAGCTCCCCAGCTCCGTACTTCCAATGATCTGTAGTCAACTCCATATGCATGAACAGTCACAGGAACAAGTGCTGCTATAATAATCCAAAGCCTATAATACATTCCAAAGTTTTCATAAAACCAATATGTTCATTTTATTATATTTAATTTTCCATAAGTACAAATATAATGCAATAAAATTACTAACCTTCTTATTTTAATTAGTAATGGAGATTTACTACTCTACTATTCCTTTCATCGTTTTTACATTCTAATTAAAAAAGTCCAGGAAAGTAACAGCCCGGACTCTGCATATTTTAAGAATATGTTGTACTTTATGAAATAAAGGGGAACAGCAATTTTTCTAAATTGATCCTTATTTTAACTAAATACTTTTATTGTGTCATCAACAGTAATTTATTCACTGTATTGGCATTTCTGATAGTGACATGACTGTTTACAGAAGATCTGGCAATTTTTGACCACTTCGCTTTGGAATAAGTTTTCAAGGGAGCCGACCAGAAAATGACATTGCCATGATGCCCCACCTGCTCAAATTCTGGGTTCACTTCGCCTGCACCTGCATAAATCTCTTCGACACGAATTGGCGAAAGAACAAAAATAGTATAATGCACTGATTCTTTGTCTGTATTCCACCACTCCGGCGCATTTTCCATTGCTTCAGCCAGATCATCTGCTGATATAACAGCAACAGGTATAGTTAACTTAAATCTTTCAAGAATTACTTCTTCACATTTTTTTATCAGCTCAACTTCATCTTGAATAACACTGGAAAAAACAACATTTCCACTGTTAATATAGGTAACAACATCTGAAAAACCAAGCTCTTCAAATACAGTTCTTAAAACAGGCATCGATATTTTGTTTTTTCCTCCCACATTTATCCCACGTAAAAGTGCAATATATTTCTTCAAAAGCTACACATCCCCTTCATCTATTCTGGTCTGGCAATCCAATTAGCAAAATAACGATAGTGCTATCTGCTTATGAAATAATCTTTTAGCAGCTTATGTGTCTGAAAACTCCAGCGGTGAATAGTTTGATGATTTTTATCGAACTCCTCGTCATAAATACTTGCTTATGAACCACATATGCTGTGTTTTCTTCCTTGATTTCAACAGAAATCACTGAAACATTCAACTTCCACTACCTTTTCAGACACGCTCTAGTATAACTGCATGAAAATTTAGTCAATTTAGTTTAACGATTTTTTAGTATCTACATGTTTTTTACACTGTTTTATTATACCAGTAAACAGGCTAAAAACTCAGAAAATATTCAATCGCTTCCAGCAACATAAACATCCTTACCAAATCCTGTTCTTCTGCTATTTCCTCCTTAAGCATTGTCCTCATATCTTCACCTATTTCAATAATATGCCTGTTCGGATAATAAAAACAACGAACTTTTTGTCCACATGGCAGCTCCATTTTTCTGATTATTTTCACGTCCGCTGTTTGGTCAACAGAAATTCATTGTTTTAAAAACTGTAAAAATAGTATTTCATGAAAATTAAATAATGAGAAAAAATAATTTTTCTAACTGCCCTAGATGTACCAAGCTATATGCTGAAAAGACCAAAAGAAAGGAGGTTGTGACAGAAGTGTTCTGTCTCAAGAACCAGGTAGGTATCATGCATCATCTACTCTGACGAGTCAATCGTAGTGATTTATGACAATAAGTCGGAATATACGAAAATTGTCAAGGAACACTAGTCATAATATGACTAGCTGTGAATTGATACCTCCCTGGAGCTACTCATATTTTCAGTATAGTTCGACTTATTTCCGAAGAGACAGCTTCTGGAACACCGTTTATTCGGTTTTAGGGGACTTAGACATACTTATGTCACAGTCCCTCTTACGATCAAAATGACGGGTAATTGCTTTTATCTATTAACTTTCAACCAAAATCAGAGGATTTTCTTATACGTGCATTTCTCTTTTCCTATTTATAATGCTCTTCCAGATATTGAACAATAGCACCGGATTTTTCCGTTGCCGTTCCATTTTCACCAGAATTCTCAGACATTATCAGTCCCATAAAATTGCGGTTGTTCACATCGAAAAACAGCAAAAAGCTGTTCTCTGTTCCATCTGTATCCTGCTTATCCTTTATTTCGGCTGTACCTGTTTTCGCAGCCAACGTAAAATCAGGATTATACAAGCTGTAGACATAGCCCTCCGGTGAAGCAACACTGTCAATCAAATCATTCAGTACAATATTGGCAGCATTCGCACTAACCACTTCCTGCTTCGTTTTCACTTCCTGATCCTTTACTATTTGCGGATAAACAAGTGTACCGTCGTTCATAAATACACTATACATGGTTAATTGAGAAATCGGAGAAATCATTAATTCTCCTTGTCCATAAGCTGTATCAGCTAAAAGGATTTCAGAATTAAAGGTCTCTTCATTTGAAATACTCGCAGGCTCAACATAGATTGGAAGATCCAATTCTTCTCCAAAAATGAATTTGTTTAGTCCGCCACGAAAAACATCTTCTCCCATTTCCAGACTCTTCTGCGCAAAGAAAATATTATCCGAATAGACCAATGCTTTTTTCAGATCCACAACTGGCGTATCCTTTACCCGTGTTGTCCAAAATCCGCCCCAGCTGGCATCTTTTTGCCACTTCAAGCCTTCGATAGTTCGCTCTTCTGTTGTATTAATATTTCCAGAGTCCAAGCCTATAGCTGCTGTGATTGTTTTAAACGTTGAACCTGGTGCATAACGATTGGAAAAACGAGCCATGAACGGCAGGTTCGTATCATCCGCATACCTCTTATACTCCTCTTCCGAAATGCCTAACACCATTTTATTCGGATTGTAGGAAGGTGCCCCAGCTGCAACCAGCAGTTCTCCAGTTTCAGGGTTTGAAATAACCGCAGTGGCAGGCTTTCCGCCTAGTGAATCATAAGCAATTTTTTGTGCTTCGCTGTCTATTGTCAAGGTAATATCAGCAGGATCTATTTTTTCGACAGACAAAAGGGTTTTCTTTTCTTTCCCGTCCTTGTCAACAATCTTTATAACAGCACCGGATTTCCCCCTCAATTGCTCGTCAAAGGCTGCTTCCAATCCAGATTTTCCAATATAGTCTTCTTCAGACAGCACCGGATTTTTCTCAATATCTTCTGCACTAACTTTACCAACATAGCCTAATAAATGAGCCGTTGCTTCTCCATATGGATAGTGTCTTTGATTTGTGCTGCCAATACTTGCTCCAGAAGGCAACTCACCCATCTCGGCAGTACTAATCGCATTTTCCAGTGTTTTAATAGGAACAACCCAGTCATCCTTCACCCAAGACTGAGCCAGTTTTTCATTTATAATCTCAATGGAAACGCCAAACTTTTCGCTGATTGTCTGTATGTTTTGTTCCCTCTGCTCTCCTTCTCCCAGCTGTCCGGGAATTATGCCCAATTGCTGATAGTCATAATTTTCTGCAATTTTCTTTCCATTTCTGTCTAGTATTTCGCCACGCTCAACATCGTCACTCTCTACTTTGACTGTATCATCCTCATCCATTTCCGGGAAGATTAAAGAAGGTTTCCAGTTAAATGTATACTCATCATCTTTTTTTATCAGTTCAACATCATACTTTTCCGTAGAGATTTCTCCAAAAGATGTTTCCAGTTTTAAAGTATACGTAATCAAATAGTTTCCATCATCTTCTTTTGAGACAGATAGGCTTTCAACATTTATTTTATTGGTGCCAATACCTGAAAAGATATTTTCATATCGCTGAATTACTTCCTCTTTAGAAGTTGAATTGTCCTTAAATGATTCTTCTGAAAACAATGCATTATACGCAGAAAAATCCTGCTTTGCCAATGTGTCGGAGTATTTATCAACAATACTGTCAACTTTCTTTTTCTCCTGCTGATTTTTATATACAAAATAACCGCCAACTGAGCCAGCAACCACTACCATTGCTGCAACGCCAATAAATACCTTCATTTTCCCATTTCCTGCCATACCAAGTCTCCTTTTCATCCTTCAGTTAATAAAAAAATTAATCCATCATTACTTGTCCTATATTTTAATCTTACAATCTTATTGTATGCAAGAACAGCTTTTACTGCAAAAGTTATCATATATTTAAATCTTATTATTTATCCAGTTTTTCTATTCTTAAATAACTCCTTCTTTCAAACTATAAAACTCATTTTGTACAAGTAATTGGCGTAGCTGACAATACCTGCCATATTCACCAGTGAGACATTTAAATCAGCCTCCTGACTCTTTCAGTTTCCTGTTTTTATACATTTCAAAACAAAAAAACCTCTCTGAAATCATATCAAGCAAGAGGCTTCATTATTTATATAAAGTATTTTGGGTTTTCAATTGAATGAGCTGAAAAAATATTCAATAATCCTAACAAGGAAAGTATCTGTTCATCTTTTCAATGCTTCCTTAATCAGTTTGGCTTCTCTAAGCGGATCAGCCGCATTCAAAATCCCGCTGCCGACAATAATTATATCCGGTTCCAATGCAACATACTCATTGATTGTTTGACTGCTGATACCACCTGCTGCAGCAATTTCAACGTTTTTAGCATATTTCTTTATTTCTTTTAACTCCTCAAGGGGTGTTCTGCCTGCTGCCTGCTGATCTGCACCAGTATGAACAGCAATAACATCTACACCCAGACTTTCAATTACTGGAATTCTTGCAGCTAAATCCTTTACACAAATCATGTCTGCCATTACTTTTCTTCCCTGTTTTTTTGCCTGATCAACGCAGCCTTTTATGGTTAAATCATCCGTAATTCCAAGTACAGTCACATAAGCTGCACCAACATCATATGCCAATTGTGCTTCATATGCTCCTGCATCCATAATTTTAGCATCGCACAATACATCCAGCTGAGGAAATTTTTCTTTGATCTGCTTAACCGCTTCACGCCCGGCATCAATTAAAAATGGGGTACCTACTTCCGCAATATCTATGAAAGGTTCAAGAGTAACCAGTTGTTCTAACGCCTGCTCCAAATTCAGTTCGTCAATTGCCAGCTGTAATTTCATTTTTATCCCGCCTATTCTAAATTTGCATGATTTTCAAATGCTTTTGTTGTATCCACTTGCTGGTCTTTCGCCAGTTCAAGAATCAGCGAGTCCCCTAATAAAAGAATCGCTTCTTCGAACATACTTCCCCCCGGAAGAATTCCTTTTCGGTTGATTTCACTCACAGGTAATTTGTCTGTGTATGCCGGAATTTTTACCACTTCATTAGCAAGCTTTCCCAGACTCGACTGTTCAAAAATTGTCAGTGCAACGATTGAGCCGCCATACTCTTTCGCTCGTTCGGCATTAGAGATTAAAGATTTTGTTTCTCCAGAAGCACTGGCAGCAATTAACAAATCATCTTCCAGAAATGCTGGAGTGGTTACTTCTCCGACAATATAGACTTCATAGCCAATATGCATGAGACGCATGGCGAAACCTTTCAGCATAAGCAAGGAACGTCCTGCACCTGTCACAAATATTCTTTTTTTTATTTTTATCAATTCCAACAATGTATTCACTTGCTGAATGTTCACATTTTTAAGTGTTTCCGCCAGCTCCAACGCTGCCTTATACGACAAGTCAACAGGATTCATTCAGAATTGTCCTCCTCATTATTTTTTCAAATTTTTATAGCTTGCCACAAACATATCCATCTTACCGGACAGTGTTAATTTTCCAAAATGGTCTGGAACAATTATCGTCTCGCCTTTTGAAACTTCTGTGTCATTTATTTTTCCAGCTCCTTCAACAATCGTGATAAATGCAAATCGCTTTGGTTCATATCTCCCCTTTGCTTCTGTTTTGATACGACTCAATGTATATAACCCTGGCTCATCCCAGTAATCAGTAATTTCACAGCCAGCCTTCAAATAGGAATCGTACCAGACAAATCCTGTAGAACGATCTGGAATCAGCACATTGTCAATCACCTTCTCAATATGAAGCTCTCTTTCTTCCTTTGTATTCGGATCGACTCGATCATAATCATACAGTCGATAAGTCAAGTCAGCGTTTCTGGAAATATTATAGGTCAGTACATCTCTTCCAATTGCGTGTAACGTACCAGCAGGAATATCAATAAAATAATCTTTTTTCGCCGGAAGATACTTAAGCAGTTTTCCCCACTCTTTACTTTGGACTAGCTCCACAAACTCTTCTTTTGAACGTGCATGATGCCCAAACTCAATCTTGCCGTCTTCTGGAGTGTCCAAAATAACCCATGCTTCTGGTTTTCCACGAGAGTTATCATGATTTAACGCGTATTCATCATCTGGATGCAGCTGAACTGACAAGTCTGCCAAAGGATCTAGTAAGTTAACACGGATCGGTAATTGTACAGTGTCACACTGAAACCACTCAGGGCAGGCAGTATATAATTCTGATAATGTCATATCTGTATCTTCAACAAAACAATCTGCTTCTCCGGGCAAAGCTGCAACATTATAGACTTCTCCAACTGGAAATATCTCGGTATGATAATTAAACGTTTCCAGCATTCGCTTACCGCCCCATATCCTCGCTTCAAAAAAAGGAAGAATCTTTAAAATTTGCTTTTCCAAAGAAAACCAACTCCTTAAATTTGTTTTCGCTTACATTTCAAATTATAAACACTTTTTTTGTTTTTGCAACCTTTCTAAATAAAACCTGTTTGTTTTGATCTTAATAACCAAAAATTTAGTTTGTTATGATATACTACGTAGAGAACTTTTTTTGGAGGAAAAGGATGAAATTAACCAGTGAAGAAAGAAAAAATAAAATACTGCACGAAGTTATTACCAAGGGTGAAGTAAGCATCAATGATTTGGCTGACAGGTTCGCAGTAACAACAGAAACCATCCGAAAAGATGTCAGCCTTCTGCAGGACAAGAACTTAATTTCTAAAAAACACGGCTCTGTCTCCATGGTTAACTCTTTTTTTGAGAATGAATTCTCTGTTAAGGAAAGTGAACATTTGGAAGAAAAGATAACAATTGCAGAAGCTGTCATGAAATTTATCCCTGAAAATGCTGCGATATTTCTAGATACAAGTACAAGTGTTTTACAACTAGCTAAATTATTGGTTATGCGAGATGATTTAACAATCATTACGAATTCACTGCAAATCAGTCAGGTTTTATCTGCTTCTGATAACCAGATTCTTCTAACGGGCGGTTTATACCGAAAGAAAAGTAATTCCTATGTAGGTGATTGGACGTTGAATGCAATCAGCGGATTAAATATAGACATCTCATTTATCGGCTGTGACGGCTTTTCTAAATCCGGCCCAACGATTCGCTCTTATCATGAGCTGGAAATAAAAAAAGCTGTGATTGAACACAGCAGGAAAAATTTTATTTTGTGTGATACCTCTAAACTGGTAAATGAAGGGCTTTATTCATTTATAACCTATGACTCTTTGGATATGATTTTTATGGAGCGCAGACTGACTGACCAGGAACGGGAAAAATTTCCTAAAGAACTTATATTTTTTCAATCTGAATGAAAAAAATATTGGGTAATTTTTGTAGTAAATTAATCCCAGCATGAATGACTAGGCTGTAAACTACCTCTTTATCAGTGGATGGTTTACAGCTTTTTTATATTCCATAGAATGAAAAAGTCTACTTTTACTTAATCCAATAAATTATACTCATTTCTGCTCTCTTTCATAAGAATGGGTAATTTAAAATATATTCATCTAACACGTCAAATCCTTGAGAGGAGTTAGTTCGAAAAACAACTGAATTCCCGATCCATTCGTACAATAATCTGACTTCTTTGTAACAACCAAACAGCTGGCTATAATTCACAATGTCTAGCTCCTGTAAACAACATTCAACTTCCCTACTTCCAGATTCCATTATAGATGAAACCGTTCAAATATAGTAGTTTCAGCTTTGTGTTAAATCCTTTGGCGAACAGCAGTACTGGATAAAAGACCCCTCTCGTCATTCAAAAAAACAATCGACCTGCAGCTTGTTCTCTGTCACACTCACAGTGACAAAAACGATTTGCATGTCGATTATCTATTAAGTCTCTCCAGCTTCCTGTTCTCAGACATAAGCTGGAGCATTATAATCTGTTCGTTTCTGAACAATATATCATCAAATAATAAATAAGCACCAGATATCTTTATACGTTTCATACAATACGAAGGAGAATTCGGGTTGAATGTCTTTTAAAGTACTGTACTTTTCAGCAACGAACTAAATCACAAGCTTGATTTATCCTTATTCTATTCATTAAGAAAACCTGTCAGAGCGGCATTAATCAACACTCATTCTTTTGTCATTGATTGATATACGTATTCAATTGTACGCAAAATTTCTCCGCATTCTTTTCTGAATTTGTGATTACAATCAAGGTATCATATCCTGCAATTGTCGCTGTTACTTCAGAAAATCTTTTTTTATCCATATAGTTTGCAATGACATCTGCACCATTTGGAATTGTTCGAATAATAATGATGAATCTAACAATTTCAATGGACTTAGTGTAATCCTTTATACTTTTTTTCAGCTTTTGATCCAGTTCAGAATCATTTTTTTCAAGAACTAAAAGAGTGAGTCTCTTCTTACCATCTTCCAAATAAGATTTGACAATATTCAATTCTTTCATATCCCTTGAAATCGTTGCCTGCGTAATCACAAGACCTTCTCTTTTCAGATAAATCAGCAGTTCATCCTGCGTTTCAATTTCATTCTCAATTATTATCTTCTTTATTTTTTTTTGGCGATCATTTTTATTCATAAGTCTTCACCTATTTTCCATTGCCCAGCAAAAAACAGCTCCCCTGATAATCAATCATGCATGTCAATTTTTGCTTATAGAAACAGCATGGCTGCAATCAAAATCAGCAGGTTGCTGACTCCAATGATAATGAGCGGCTTCATCATAAACCTTGTCCAAGTAGAATAGTTCACTTTGGAAATTTCAAGTCCTCCCATGACAACACCGGAAGTTGGTGTAATCAAGTTCACCAGTCCGCATCCGGCAGTAAAAATCATAATCATGACATTTGGATTCAAACCAATATTATTGGCTAAAGCTCCCATTACCGGAATTGACACATACGCCAGGCCTGATGTAGATGGGATCAGAAATGACAGGAACAAATACAAAACATACGCACCGATTACAAACAATATCGGAGACAAGCCCTGAAGCAGATTCGCTGCTCGATCCAGAATAAATAAATCGAGGTGTGTAACCTGCATGATGACAGAAGCGCCACGAGCAACGACAATAATCAGTACAACAGATAAAATGTCTTTTACTCCATCTATAAATGTTGCAATGATCTCTCTTTCAGAGAAACCCTGAATGAGTGAAACAACCAAACTGCTCAAAAAGAACCACATTGCCAAATCTCCAAAGTACCAGTCACCAAAGCTTTCACCTGTCAACAAGGACGTCCAGCCGTCAAACAGGTGGATATTAAATGATCCCCATGGAATTAAGGTAATCACCATTATGGCAAATGAAAAAGCAAAAACAGATAAAATCGCTTTATGTTTACCAGTGAATTCAATCGTCTGCGAATCGGTCCTTGCAAAATGTTTCTCCATATCTTCTTGTTCCTGCAGGCTCAAAATAGTTGAACCTTTTTCAGCCTTTACTTCCCTAGCATAACTCATTACACAAAAAATACAGTAAGCTGTTGTAGCAAGCCATAAAGTAAAACCAATTCCTAAAACAATCCCCGTATTTGGTATAATTCCAACGCTTTTTAAAGCATCCATTGCTACACCGGTTGCAAATGGATTCACTGTGGAACCGATTACACCTGCTCCCGCTCCCAGCATAACGGTTCCAATTGAAACGATTATATCAAAACCGGAGGCAACCATGGTTACAGCTAGCAGACTATAAAATGGAATAGTTTCTTCTGCCATCCCGTAAGTTGAACCGCCGATGGAGAATAAAATCATCAGGATTGGTATCAGAATCAGCTCATTCCCTTTCAGTTTTCGAACAATATGCTGAATTCCAGCTTCCAATGCGCCTGTCTTTGTAATAATATTTAAAAATCCGCCTAAAATCAGAATAAATACACAAATGTCAATCGCATCTCTAAAACCGTTAAAGGGGGACATTACCAGATCTGAAACACTGGCACCAACTACACTGCTGACTTCTTCAGTTCCTCCTGAAAGAAACGTCGGTGCAAATGTTTGTCCTGAAAAAATCCATGAAGCCACGGTTAAAAGAATAAGAATGATGAACAGAATACTAAAAGATGAAATAGACTTTTTTTCCTTTTTCTTTGTCATTTTTCGATTCTATACGAAAGAGCCCTAAAGAAAAATATTTTTGAACTTCAGCCTTCAGATAGAGCTCCTTTCATATTTTTCCTCTCTATATAGAGTCCCTCAATCTATTTTCCCAATTTAAAATAGTCGCCATCAAGAAAAGTAAATTGTTTGTACTCATATATTATTTTTCTTTTCTTAACTAATTCTCTAAGTGTCTGACCAACTGTTTCTCTTGTTGTACCACTGAGCTTCGATAGATCGTTAATCATAATCGGATGCGGAATGATAATTCTGTCATCATCCTGCTGTCCTAAATCCTCCATCAAAATCGCTAAAGTATTTTTTACTCTCTGCTTCGCCTTAGATGTAGTACAATACTGAATTCTTCTTACCTGTTTTTTGAGGAGCACATTTAAATCAGCCGTAATAAGCTTCAATTTCCATACATCCATTTGAACGATTTTTTCAAAAAGCACAGCAGGTATATAGCACACCTCTATATCTGTCGCAGCAACCGCAGAAAAGTAATATTTTTCTGATTCAAACAGCCCCAGCAATGGAAATAGTCTTTTTTCACCGATGACTCCCAGGAAATTGTATACAGCACTTTCCTCTGATCGTTCAAGCCGAACTAACCCTTTGTTTAAGAAAAAAATTCTATCTCGTTTATCATCTGTAAAAAAAAGTATTTGTCCTTTTTTATATGAACGGCAATACATATTTTCAATTAGAAGCCCTTGAGTTTCATTGTCCAAGACCGAGAAATAAGGATATTCACTAGTAATTCTTTGCTTTTTAGCTCTGTCATTTGTTTCCATATGTCTCACTCCAAAAGAACTATTTTCATTCTGGTTCGTAATCTAAATCAAAAAATGATTTCTGTACCAACACCCTGTTCATCAATGCTTGCAAGCATTTCTAAAGAAGTGATTACTGCTTTACAATCTGGTCGAGATTTGACGTACTGGACAGCTGCTTCCACTTTCGGCAGCATACTACCAGGAGCAAAGTGCCCTTCCTTCATGTATTGTTCTGCTTCAGCAACAGTCATTTGATCCAGCCATTGTTCATTTTTCTTTCCATAATTCAAAGCAATCTGATTCACACCAGTTAAAATAATAAAAATATCTGCATCAACCAGTTCTGCTAATTTTTCAGAAGCAAAATCCTTATCAATAACAGCCTCTATCCCTCTAAACGACTGACTGTCAATCGGAATTCCTCCACCGCCGGAACAAATGGTTATAATATCGTTGTCAACCAGCGTTTTTATGCTATACTGCTCTTGGATGGCTATTGGTTTGGGACTTGGCACAACTTTGCGCCAGCCTCTTCCAGCATCCTCACTATAAACAGCTCCTGTTTCTTTTTCTAAAGCTTGAGCTTGTTCACGTGTAAGGAATGGACCAATCGGCTTGCTGGGATTTTTGAATGCTTCATCTTTTTTATCCACAATTATCTGGGTAATGATGGTTGCAACTTTCTTATTTAAGCTTGCTTCTCTGATTTCCCTTTCTAAAGCATTCTGAAGCCAAAAGCCAATACTTCCCTGTGTCATTGCTACACAGGTATCCAAAGGCATAGCCGGATTTTTTTCAGAGTCAGACGCCTGTTGCTGCAACAACAGATTGCCTACCTGAGGTCCATTCCCATGTGATATGATCAGCTGAACATCTGACTGAATCAGCTCAACCAAATGTTTAGAGGTTTGTTCCAATGCATGCTGTTGAGCCTCAGCACTGGCATCCTTGGTCAGAATGGCGTTACCGCCCAAAGCTACTGCAATTCGCTTTTTTCTTTGAGTCACACATACTCCTCCTTCTACCTATGCTTTTGGAATAAACAGGTTTCCTAAAGTCGCTGCCATAATTGCTTTAATGGAATGCATCCGATTTTCTGCTTCTTCAAATTGTCTTCCATATTTACTTCGGAAAACTTCATCTGTAATTTCCATTTCTTCAATACCAAATTTTTCCTTAATCATTTTTCCATAGGTTGTATTTGTATCATGAAATGCCGGTAAACAGTGAAGAACGATCAGATCTCCATCAGCATTACCGGTTGCTTTTACCATATCCATATTAATCTGATAATCCTTAAGCATACTCACACGTTCCTCGAATTTGTCTTCCTCACCCATTGAAACCCAAACATCTGTATAAAGTACATTTGCACCTTTTACGCCTTCTGCAACATCATCTGTGATTAGTAATTTACTGCCTGATTTTGATGCAAATTGTTCAGCATAATCTACGACTGATTTTTCCGGATGCAGTTCCTTTGGTGCACAAATTCGAACATTCACACCCAAAATCGCTCCTGTAACCAGCAAGCTGTTTGCCATATTGTTACGACCATCACCAACATAGACAAGTGTAATGTTTTCCAGCGTTTTGAAGTTTTCCTTAATAGTCATGAAATCTGCAATCATTTGAGTTGGATGCCATTCATCTGTCAACCCGTTCCAAATCGGTACACCTGAATATTTTGCCAGATCCTCCACTACTTCCTGACTAAAACCACGAAACTCAATTCCGTCAAACATCCTTCCTAAAACTTTTGCGGTATCCTCAACAGATTCTTTTTTCCCTAATTGAATATCGTTTGCGCCTAAAAATTCCGGATGAGCCCCTAAATCAATGGAAGCAGTGGTAAATGCAGCTCTTGTACGTGTGGATGCTTTTTCAAAAAGAAGCGCAATATTTTTTCCTTCCAAATATCTGTGCGGTATATTCTGTTTCTTTAAATCTTTGAGATGAATGGAAAAATCAATTAAATATTCCAGCTCTTCTCTTTTAAAATCTTTTTCTGCTAATAAGCTTCTACCTTGAAATACTGATGTCATTTTCGTTCCTCCTATGTTAGATGAGCAAGTTCGGAAACTCGCAAAATATTGTTCTAATTGGGTTCAATCAAGATTGTTGCTGTTGATCTACCTCAATTTTTTCCTATTTTTAAGGGTTTTTACTTGGCAAGAAAAACCGTTCTTGATAATCGCTTGTGAACAAGTACCCTGTATCTAAATGAAAGGTGATCTTTTTTATGCTCCGTCAAGTTATGACCCATTCCTGTTATTTATCTTAATTGAATGTCGCCTTAGCGAAAATACCAAATGACAATTTGATCTTCCATCACAACAATATCCAACTCTTCCAAATGCTGGATTTGGATCCAGCCATCCCATTACTTCGATAGGCCTATTCTCATACTGGAAAACCTACCAAAGATCCAACAATTCTTTTGAACTGCATAGTTTCTTAATCTAAAATTAAAACTGGCAAATAACTTGGTTTTATTTATGAAGGAGCTTTGAGCTATTGCCATGTAATTTAGTAATTAATATATCACCAGCTTGGGGATTTCCGGCAACACTTCGAAATTCTGGAATTACTGGATCAGATGGAGGGGGAGTTGTTGCTAATTGAACATATAAATCAAAAGTAATTTCCTCATCGTTTCTTTCAAATTCATCTAATTTTTCTCCGACTAACGCATACTCGCTTAAGAAATCATCCATCTCACTTGCAAATACCTTACTACTATTAAACAAAAGAGCAGTGAAAATTCCTAAAAAACTTAGAATACACAAAAATTTTTTCATATCATTCCTCCTCAAAAAATATTTTATTTGTATTATAATACCTGCCATTTTCTACATAACCACGAATCCAATTTTTCTTTAAAACAGAGTAATCGTAATCATATAACAACGAACTATTTGTCACGGTAAATCTGATGCCAACACCTCCTCTCACACTTTTTATATCCCTAATAATATTAGTAATTTGAATATTGGTTGATTTCAGCCCATATTCATTTTCAAGTAATTCATACAACTCTTGTTCTGCAATATATTTTTTAACAGGAATTTGGTAAACATAGATGGAGGAAAATACAATCGCAACAATTCCAATTATAACTAACATTACCCTTTTAATAACAAACACCTCTTTCAAATTATGAGCAAGTCCGGAAACTCGCAAAATATTGTTCTAATTGGGTTCAATCAAGGCGGATCAATAAACAAGTATTGGTCGATCATGGGTTGGAAACGATGAAGCTACATAAAAACATCGAAACTTCTTTTACACCTTGATGGCGTGTGTTGATCCCCATCTAGTACAGCTTACTTCCGCTTGAATCATTGCTATTTAAAAAAATGACGGATCGTAAGTTTATTGGGTGTCCCCTAAAATTGGTTCATAAACAATTTGGCTGGACGTTTGACTAAGCCAGGTACATTTTTCGTTTTACTTTTTGAAATCTCAGCTAGTTTCCGTACTCACGCTAGATATTCTCTCTTACAAACGGCATACTCATACATCTTGGTCCGCCGCGACCGCGAACAAGCTCACTGCCTGGAATATAGTTTAATTTCACTCCGGCTTCTTCCAGACGCTTATTCGTAATCACGTTGCGATCATAGACAACTACTTCTCCCGGTGCGATCGTTAATGTATTTGATCCATCATTCCACTGCTCTCTTGCAGCTGCAGTAATATCACCACCTCCACAGCGAACCAGCTCAACAGCCGATAATTTTAAATAACGACAGAGTATATGTTCCAGTGTATCCTTTTCTTCAACAATCCTTATCTCCCCATTTTCCTTTGAAATAGAATAGACAATCAAATCCCCTTCGATTTCCGGATGGATGGTAAACTTATCGTAATCCACCATAGTGAACACCGTATCTAAATGCATAAATTTTCTTTTCTCCCCAATATTAAAGGCTAATAAATGCTCAAAGCTTTTTTCACTTTCAAAAATATTGCATGCAAGCCGCTCAATCGAAACAACATCAGTTCTTTGAGAGATGCCCACTGCCATTACTTTGCTGGATAAAACCAGTTCATCACCACCCTCGATTCTTGTATTATTTTCACGATTATAAAGTAGGTTAACCGGATTGTCCTTGAACATTGGATGGTATTTAAAAATATATTTCCCATAAAGTGTTTCTCTTCGCCTTGTTTCTGAATACATCTTATTCAAAGAAGCACTGTGACCAATCGTAGCAAACGGATCTCTGGTGAAATATAAGTTCGGCATTGGGTCAATGAAGAAAGGATAGTGATCATCTACTAATCCTGTTAATGAAGTGGACTGAATCCCCGACAGTTGATTTTTTCTTAAGCCTGCCATCGACTGATCGATCAATTCACGATTTGTATCAAGTGACAGAAAGTATTCTTTAATTTCATGTTTAATTGTTTCATCCTGAATAGCTGCTTCATTAAGATATTCATCCAGAAACAGATTCTTAATTTCCTCAGAAATCAGTGCTTCTGCTGCCAAATCTTCCAAATACAAGACATCAATATCTTTTGAGCGAAGTGTATTTGCAAAATAATCATGCTCCTTTCTTGCCTGTTCTAAAAAAGGAATATCATCAAACAGCAGCCGCTCCAGATGGTCAGGCATCAAATTTTCTAATTCTTTACCTGGACGGTGCAGCATCACTTGCTTCAGCTTTCCAATTTCTGAAAAAACATTAATTGCATTTTCCATAAATAAAACCTCCCATTGTTATTTTGGACACCCTTATAATAACAATTATTTAAACGCTTCCAAACGAGCCTTTTCTCTTCACTAATGCCCAATCCTTCTCATTATGCAGAAAAGATGAATATATACATCCTTTTAAATAAATTTACACTTGTTCCTTTTAAAAATTTATATTAATCCAAAATAAGTTTTTTCTAATGTAAAAAGAGGAGTAACTTAATAAATAAGATAATAAAGCTTTCCCAGTGTTAAAAAAGATACTATTAAAACAACATTCATTATCACTGCAGGAGTCAGCAGGTCATTAAATTGAAGGCTTTTAATTACATGGATATTATTTGTCGATTTCAAATTAATAAATAACATTTGAAAATAAATAAACGAATCTTTTCATTAGTTTTTTTAAAGAGTAATTTAAATAATTAATAACCTCCTAAAGCAGCAATCTTTATCTCTGGAATGATAGAAACATTGCTTTTACTACCAGCTCAAAATGGAAGTAAAGATTTTGATGAAAAAGAAATGATAATTCTAACTCAGAAAAATTCTAAACTAGAACGACCATTCCTTAATATTCTCAGACATTCCTATTCATTCAAAAACTTTTGCTGAACTTGAATATTCTTTCTTTTGTCATCAAGAATAACTGATAGATCAGCTGCAGGAGCACGCTCCTACAGCTGCCGTCAAATTTATCGATTGATAAATAGGATAAATAAGCAAATCATCCTGAAAATATACCAGTGAAGAACAGCATCATTTATCCTTACTTACAACTTTAATCTATTTTATCTTTAATTGCAGTTAAAAAGAGTTGGCAGAGCATCTTAAAGAATACTCTGCCAACTCAAAATAGTATACAGCTATTAAAATTCATCACTTAAAGACGGGCATTTTACAGGTTAATAAAGTATCACTTTAAATGAGAATAGCCAAAATCCGTGTATTCCAAAACAAAAAATTTTCATTTTTAATAGCTATGGACTCACCATCACCAGTTGAGGGTTTATTTCCAATTTATAGAATATGATATTCTCCGGCTAGACCATCCGATAGTTTTCATAACTGTTGCATCAGACTTTGAATTCTCCTGCAGCCTCGCTAATGGCTCCCTTTCCAAAATATGATGTTTCATTTAAAATCATTCTGTTTGCCATCTCCCTAGTCCCACCTTGCATTTTTCTATATAAACTACTTTCAAAACAATTGAAGTAAGAGTGATTAAGTACTTGCAAAAGCTGTATTTTTATAATCAACAAGTACTCCTCACGCCATAAAATTAATTCCTATCGTTCTTCAAGATAGCCTTCTTTAGGGATTACACCAAACGCATCAGCCAGTGTCCAAAGATTCTCATCTGAGATTGTCTGTTTTATCCCGCCCTGGGCACAAACATAGGTATAGACTTCTGCTGCTTTTTCAGCCGTTTCAATTAATCCAAAGACTTCATCCATATCTTTTCCAGCACCATAGATACCATGCTGGGGCCATAATACTAGGCGTGTTTCTTTCATCTTTGCTGCTGTGGCTTTACCAATCTCGTTCGTTCCAGGAACCAGCCAGGGAAGAACCCCAATACCTTCCGGGAAGACAACTAAACACTCTGTACACATTTGCCATAAGGTACGAGTAAATGCTTTTTCATCCAAATTATGAGTAAAGCTCATCGCCAGTAAATGACTGGCATGATTATGCATGATCACCCGGTTTTCCGGATCAACCTCTAAACGAGCAATATGGCTCATAAAATGACTGGGCAGCTCGCTCGTTGGTACCGCATCATTTGTCAGTCCCCACAGCAGCTCTACCCCTTTCCCATCATCGCTTACGCGAACAACACCAAGGTTGTCAGTCGGAGCGGCAGAAACATTTTTAAAATATTTTCCGGAACCTGTCACGATAAAGTATTTTCCGGCAAGCTTGCTTCCGTCAAAAATCATGGGGATCGTTCTTAGTACCTCATTTGGATCAAGAAATGGCAAAATTTCTTCCTTCGTTAATAAATAGGAGATATTGCCGCCGTTGCGCTCATCCCAGCCTAAACGGTATAAATTCGTTGTCACCTCAACCATTTCACGTACAAATGGTGCTTGTAAAATATCCATTTTTTTCATATTTACGTTACACATTCCTTTCTTAAACTATCCAACAATTCATTTAAGTCAATACTTTCTTGACTCCTATTCATTATCGTTTGCTCAATACATTTTTTTCATATTCCTTGACATTCGTCAGCCAATCCAGCCCAACAGGTACCTTCTTCAACTCGCAGTAATAATTCCAGACATCTGCAAATGGGTAATCCTTTAATTCTTCAATCATTGCCAAACGAGTGGTATAGTCGCCGGAAAGCTCAATCTCTTTTAACTCTTCTGTGGGTTCAAGCATCGCCTTCATAATTGCCTTTTGTGTATTTCTTGTTCCAATGACCCAAGCAGCAACACGATTAATTGTCGCATCAAAAAAATCCAGACCGATATTGGTTATCGGCAGCAAGTCATTACGGACAAGTTCTCTTCCGATTTCCTGCAGCTCATCATCCATGATTACCACGTGATCACTATCCCAACGGATCGGACGGCTGACGTGCAGCAGGATTCCTTCACTGAACAATGACAAAGAAGAAAGTTTATTTGAAATGACCTCTGTCGGGTGAAAGTGTCCGGCATCCAGACAAACCAGCTTCTTTCTTGTCAGACCATACCCCATATAAAACTCATGAGAGCCCACAGTATAAGCTTCCGCACCGATCCCAAACAGCTTGCTTTCAACGGCATCTAAGATATATTTTTCATCCAGTTTTTCTGAGAAAATCTCATCCAGCGATTCCATCAATCTCTTTCTTGGCGATAAGCGATCAATTGGATTGTCCTTAAAGCCGTCAGGTACCCAAAAGTTATTTACACAGACTTGGCCCAGCTCTTTTCCGAAGTATTCAGCCACTTTTCTTGAACGTTTGCCATGCTCAATCCAGAAATCTCTAACTTCTTTATCTGCAGATGCAAGCGTAAAGCCATCCTTATACATGGGATGTGAGAAAAAGGTCGGATTAAAATCCAGCCCCACCTCCTGTTTTTTAGCCCAGGCTACCCATTTTTCAAAATGCTTTGGTTCAATCTCATTCAAATCCACCTGCTCCTCCGTATCCAGATAGATTGCATGAAGATTCAGCTTGTGATTTCCCGGAATCATTGCATACGCTTTTTCAAGATCCTTTCGAAGTTCTTCAGGAGTTCGTGCTGCTCCCGGATAATCACCTGTTACGGAAATACCGCCAGAAAGCTCAGCATCACTTAGAAATCCTTTGACATCGTCCCCTTGCCAGACATGCATGGAAATTTTCACTTCATCCATCTTTTCCACTACTCTATCTGTATCCACTCCCAGAGCAGCATATTTCTTTTTCGCTTCTTCATAACGCTGTTTTATTGTCATTTAGCTTTTCGCTCCCTTTAAAAAATTTTTATACGAATCAAGTATTGCTGCATCGAATGCTTCAGGTTCATGAACAGAGATCTCAAATGACTGCCTGATGGCCTCTCTTGCTTCTTCCAGGTCTTTAAACGTACCTGCAGCGATCATCTGCAAAAGTATATTACCGATAGCAGTTGCCTCATCCGGTCCGGCTTCAACAGTGATTGAAGCAGCATTAGCTGTCAGCTGATTTAAAAATTTATTCTTTGATCCTCCACCAACAATCTGCAGTTTATCAATCGGCCGACCGGTATCCGTCAGCACTTTCATCTTCTCCAGCTCCACGGCATAGCACAAAGCAAGACTGTCATAAATACAGCGAGCGATTTGTCCGGTAGTTTTCGGAACCCTTTGACTAGTTTCACGGCAATAATCTTGTATTGTGAGGATCATATTTTCCGGATTCAGAAACCGTTCATCATTCACATTGATGAATTGCTGAAAGGGCTCTTCCTTTGCTGCCATAACAGCTAGTTCAGCATAGCTGTATTGATAATTCTGTATGCGGGCAACCTCCTGAATCAGCCACATGCCCATAATATTTTTCAAAAAGCGAATCGTATTATGTGCCCCCCATTCATTGGTGTAATTTTCATAAAATGCATTGCGTGTGATAGTGGCAACCTTCGTTTCAATTCCTAAAAGAGACCAAGTTCCGCTGCTGAGATAGGCCCACTCTTTGCCGCATCCCGGCGTGCCGATCACAGCCGAGGCGGTATCATGTGTCGCAACTGTTATAAAGCTGGCATTCGGCAAGTCATATTCCAAGAACTGATCCTTTATCAATTCTCCAAGAAAAGTTCCCGGATCAGCCAATAAGGATAACTGCTCTTTAGTAATTCCAGCTAATGCCAACAGCTCCTGATCCCAATCCTGTGTGGCAAGATTTAGCAGCTGCATGGTAGAAGCATTGGTTTTCTCCGTAACTGCTTTTCCAGTAAAAACAAAACCCAAATAATCTGGAATAAGCAGCAGCTTCGCAGCCTGACTCAACTTCTCCTTATCCTCAACAAATAATTGAAAGAGTGTATTAAACGGCTGTATCTGGATACCTGTTTTGTCATATAATTTTTCTAATGAGTAAGCCTCAGAAAAAAATTTAATCGCATTTTCCGTTCTGACATCCCGATAGGAAATCGGTTCTTCCAACAGCCTGCCTGTTTCATCAACCAGACAATAATCAACCGCCCATGTATCAATCCCAACGTAGCAAGAAGCAACTCCGGATTTTTTTAATTTTTCCAACCCGATGAGTATTTCTTTTATCAGCCGTTTAATATCCCAACGGTCATGACCATCAACTTTTCTAAAGCCGTTTTTAAATCGATGGATCTCTTCTAGAGTGATACTGCCATCTGCCTTGCATTTACTTTTCATTAAACGGCCGCTTGAAGCACCAATATCTACAGCAATATAAGTATCGATCATTCTCCCACCTTCCATTTCACTTTCTTGTCAGAACATAAAGCGGTATCATTTATAAAGATGAATCCACAAAAGTTCCGATCACAAACTAATAATAGTATGATTTCACCTCTTTCACATCAAACATTTTTGATATATAATTGCACTATCTTGATAGAAGGAGAAAATCGAATGTCTTATTGGGAAAAAGCAAACCATTCTTGGAGCCAGGATTCCATCCGTTACATCAATACGCCTTCTGAAAAAAGTAAAGAGCTTTTTTATTATGTACAGGAAATAGGTTATTTTAAAGCTTCCCGCCCTTATTTCACAGAAAGAGAAAATCTGCCATCCTTTTTAATGAAGTTCACCCATTCAGGTAAAGGCTGCCTCGCCTATAAGAATCAGAAATACATACTCGAAGCCGGAGATATTTTTTTTATTGACTGTATGGACTATCAGCATTACCAGACCATCAGTGAAGAGCCATGGGAAATGTACTGGGTGCATTTTTATGGAGGAAATTCTGAATTGTTCTATCAGGAATTCATGAAGAACGGCTCCAATGTTTTTCACAGTAACACAGCTAATTTGGAAAATCCGATTCATTTAATCCTTCGTCAATTATTACATGTACAGGAAAACCGGCATGCCCAAACAGATTTCCAAAGCTCTGTACTGTTGCATCAGCTCCTAAATGAATTGCTGATTCAGAAAAATCAGTTGGATTTTACTTATGAAGAAATTCCAGATTATGTATTAGCCATGAAGGCTTTTATTGACCGACAGTTTAAAGAATCACTCTCAATGGAACAGCTGGAAAAACAGTTTCATATTAATAAATATCAGCTAAACAGAGAGTTTTCACGGTTTATCGGACAGCCGCCCATCAACTACCAAATCAACAAAAAGATCTCCTTTGCAAAAGACCTGCTGCGCTACTCCGATCAATCGATTCAGGAAATTGCTCTGGAGCTGGGCTGGGATAATTTTGCTTATTTCAGCAGACTATTTAAAAAAAAGACCGGACTTACACCCGGGGTCTACAGAAAAATTGGTTAAAACAACATCGCCGGGTTATTTTAGAACGAATAAAGCGCTCCAAAATAATCCGGCAAATAACTGAAAACTGAATATTTCAATCATTCGCATATTCTAATGGGTATCTCTAGCCATTATTATTCCATACCGTATATGTTGATTTAACGAAGAACAGGATATTTTCTTTTTAGAAGACTATACGCTGCATCCAGATGGCACAAAGATAAGTAAACAGAGAACCAACAATTTACGTCTTCTCATCTAAATCGCCTCTCTATTTTGATTCGCCAAGATAATAGCCCCATCTAAATAAATCTTTCCATATACATTGAGCATTGCCAATACTCTTTCACGCAAAAAATTGAGGAAGTTCTCAATTTTTCTTTCAAAAACTTCATTGAACGCTAGAATTATCTTGATCGTTTGTCCATAATTTCCATCAAGCTTCTGACTTTCTCGATTTATAAATGCAATTAGCATATCATCAATATTTTCAAAATATTTATAAGTGCCGCCACGACATGAGTTAGTTTCTTTTAAGATGTCGGACAAACTTACTCAAGTGGAATTGTCTTCATGCATTCAACCAGAGAAGCATCCGGTATTTTATTTATTCTATTTCAAATCAACTGGTTCAGTTGATTCATAAGTCAATAGCGTTCACGTTATCTTTCTTTGATTAGTTTTATACTCTTAATTCAATCAAAATTATTTACGCTTGCATTGGATAATAAAAAGAATGATGAGAGTTGGAAAATTGCTGATGTTGAGCTTTCAAAATCAGTAAAATGGATATTGGGGAAATTATACCTGAAAGAGGAATGAATATTACATATAGTATGAAAGGAGTATTGTTAGCTAACTTCTTCTATGAAATAAAAAAATCTATTAGCGGATGTGGATAGGTATCTATAAAAGTATCCATTCTAGCTTTAAAAGAGTGACAAAAAAGTCCCTATAATGTTTCATGCTGGCAGAAATTCCTTAAGGAAAATTGACCAGTGCTTTTTAAGTGTTCAAACATAAAAAAGGAACAACTTTTACTGATAAAATGGCATCATCTAAAACCGCAAATCATCAGAAAGGTTGTTCCCTTGTGCACTTGAATTAAGCCTCAGATATACTAGCTAATTCGGCTTGAATAACTAAGCGTTTATTGCCTATTGGATCAGCACAAACATAGAGGGTAAGTTGAGGTCGCCCATCAATATCTCCTTGTGCATCTATTGTTTTAGAAAAAATACCTGTTTCATCATCAAGAAAAATATCAGAAACCCTAAATTTGTACTCTTTATTATCAGAAAATTGTAAAACATGGATTGTATCATTTATCTTTAACATTAATCCTTCAACAGTGTCTAACTCACCGATTGTTCCTGCTTCTGTTTTTAAAAGCGGATTAAAATATTCTTCAGGAGTTGCATAAAATGCTGAATGAGCAGCAACAACCACGTTATCTTGACCCAGTACCTGCTCTTTCTTTGCTCCACAGGCATTTAGTAAACGCTGATCATCAGAGTTGGGATCGTTAGACCATTCACTTCCAGTTTCATAACCAACACCTTGAAAATAGTCAATATTCAGTCCAATCTTATCACAAATTATTTTTCCCAATAGCTCCCCATTTATGCCCTCATCCAAGCGTTCATAGGTCATCGGTCGCGAAATAACTGTGTTTTCCATTTGTTTGGCGATCCGCTGATCCTCCAACTCTTCCTCAGTAGGCTGTTGCTCAGAACTCATTGTTGATTCTTCCGCTTTACCTGAATCCTTGGAGCTGCTTTCGGAGAATGTTGAGGATGTTGAAAGTACCTCTTCCTCTGAAGTCTTTGAAAAAGAGGTCGTTTTTTCTGCTTCAGTCAGCTGCTTCTTTGGCTGGTTCCAAAAAAAATAGCTGACTGTCAAAATTAGAATAATAGACAGTATGATTGAAGCTTTTGCAATCCAGGGAAATCCAGTTTTTCTTTTTTTCCTATGTCGTTTTTTTTGTCGAGAAGAATTTGGCATTGATTCTTTACATCCTTTCCAAATTGAAATAACTGACCTATATTTCATTTATTTTAACTGAATTATTCATCTTAAAATATACTTAATCATTAAAAATAACAGGTAATATATATTATAGCAAATTCTAATGAGACTGAATACAAACAAAAATCCGAACTATACGTAAAGGAATAATTTAATTCAACCGTATGAACTACCCTACTGGAAGAGAAGCAATGAATTCATTCACAGCAAAACTATTTAGCGCATTGGAACAGCAACTACTAGAAACTGTATAGCATCGAAGCTGCTCCTCTTTATCAGCCTTTTGTCACAATAAGCAATTGATATTTTAGACGACAAAATATTTTGCAGCAGCCTGTTCGACTTTTCCACTCCCTGGTCAATGAATAAACAAATAAATTCGATTATGTTCTTCATTTGTCATACACGTTCAAGAGACTTATGGACAAGCAAAGGAAACTGGGTTATATAATTATTTCACATCGTTGGAGAATCTCTATCTCCCTTTTTTAACAGTTGATTACAAAAAAAGGAAACACCCCTTATCAGAAGAAAACATCTCTGGTATCCACATCCATGACTTCGATTGTTTTCTGGTTCCTTAATGAAAACTTATGCCGATTAAACATCAGAAAAAAACAGTGTAAAAACCAATTTAACCTAGAACCCACACTAATTATCATCCAAAACCGAACTTTATTCTTTTTTTCATCATTAAAATACGGAAAAACATCGACATCATAAATATTCAATGGTATCATTTTTGAAAACACTGAATATTTTTGAGAAGGCGGGAAGAACATGAAAGAATTGTACGATGGTAAAACGAAAACAGTCTTACTGGATGAAGAAAGTAAAGAAGTTTACTTATTATTTAAAGACAGTGCAACCGGTGAAAATGGCGTCTTTGATCCAGGTTCCAACACAGTCGGCGGCAGTGTTGTCGGCAAGGGAAAAATTGGTTTAACTGTTTCCCAATACTTTTTTGAACTAATGGAAAAAAATGACATCCCTACGCATTACTTAGGGGCAGATATCGAAAAAGGTATAATGAATGTTCGCCAACTAATGGTACCAAATTTAGAATTTGTTCTACGCTATTTCACGGCGGGCAGTATGTGTCGCCGCTTCACCTTACCAGAAGGATTACCATTTGACCCGCCTTATTTGGAAGTCACGTTGAAAGACGATGAACAAGGTGATCCGTTGATTACTGATCGTCTGTGCCAGATGAAGGGGATTTTAAAACCCGGACAATACGAAGAAGCACTCGATCTCTTAACAAAAGTTGGGACAGTTCTTAAAGATTCTTTAGCAGAAATGAACTTAACCTTAATTGATTTTAAAATTGAAATTGGCTGCGATAATGATGGAAAAATGTATGTCGTTGATGAAATCACTCCTGATATTTGGCGTGTCAAAGATGAAGCAGGTAATATTCCCAACCAAATTGAGTGTGCACAGCTTATCCTAGATAAAATTCAATAAACAAAAGGTGAGGTTCTGTTATGAGTGCCTCACCTTTTGTTGTTTTTTTGATGAAAAAGAAAAACCCCTTGATATACAAGAGGTTTTCGTATCGATAATAACAATAAATTAACGACGAATTTCTTTGATACGAGCTGCTTTTCCGTGTAATGCGCGTAGGTAGTACAGTTTCGCACGACGTACTTTACCATAACGAACTACTTCGATTTGTGCAACACGTGGTGTGTGAACTGGGAATGTACGCTCAACGCCTACACCGCCTGAGATTTTACGAACAGTGTAAGTTTCGCTGATTCCAGCTCCGCGGCGTTTGATTACAACACCTTCAAAAATCTGGATACGTTCACGAGTACCCTCGACAACTTTCGCATGAACACGTACTGTGTCCCCAGGGCGAAATGCCGGAATGTCTGAACGTAGTTGTTCTTTTGTTAATTCTTCAATTAATGGATTCATGTTATCCTTCTCCTTATACCAAATATTCTTATGAATAATCTTTCACAGCGGAATATCGTAATAGATGAACACTTTTGCGCTCACCAAAACATTGTAGCACAGAGCCTTTCCTATGTAAAGAATGTTTTTTTGACTTTACCCATTTCTCACTAAACTCCCTATTATATCAGCAGTTACAGAATCTGTTTTCTAAACAAATAAAATACACTTCGAAATACTGTTAGTTCAATGATTTTCTGCATTACTTTCAAAAATTGAGGTAAATTCAAATGTTTTTTGAAGGAGAGTAAGACAGAAATAAAGTTCCAAACTTTCTTCACATTTACCCCCGAATAAACGGCGGTACAACCTCTCCTGTCAGAAGTGCTCTTACTTTAGCTTTATTTTACTGCTTAATTATTTTCTTAGAAATTTTTTCAGTTGAACAGACCATTCATTAACTAAGCTTCGCTTTCTTCCACTATAATTTCTTTCAGCATCTTCTCCATTTGATCCGTCATTTCCAGTTGCTCAAGCATGTCAGGTCTTCTCAAATACGTTCTTCTTAAGGATTCTTTCAACTGCCATTCTTCAATCAGCTTGTGATTTCCGTTTGTCAAAACTTCTGGGACAGACATTCCTTTGAATTCTGCCGGTCTGGTATATTGAGGATGCTCCAATAAGCCTGTTGAATGCGAATCTGTTTGCGCGGATAAATTATTCCCTAAAACTTCCGGAAGCAAACGTACTGTGGCATCGACCATCACCATCGCCCCCAGCTCTCCGCCAGTCAGCACATAATCACCAAGCGACACTTCATCCGTTACCAGTGTCCGAATCCGTTCATCATAGCCTTCATAGTGCCCGCAAATAAAAATCAGATGCTCCTCCTTCGAAAACTCTTCTGCCATTTTCTGGTCAAAAGGTTTGCCTGCAGGATCAAGTAAAACAACCCGCTTCTTTGTTTCGGGGGCGGCTTCCTCGATCGCTTCAACCGCAGAAAAAATTGGCTGTGCCTTAAGCAGCATGCCTGCTCCGCCTCCATAAGGATAGTCATCTACGGTCTGATGCTTGTTGTCTGAATACTCTCTGAAATTATGAACATTGATCTTCAACAGTTCCTTTTCAACTGCTTTACCAATAATTGACTCGCCTAAAGGTCCTTCAAACATTCTGGGAAACAGTGTAAGGATATCAATTTTCATCGTCGATCAGTCCTTCCGGAATTTCAACAATAATTTCTCCATTATCCAAATCAACTTTTTTCACCACCGATTCAATATAAGGCAGTAATAAATCCTTTTTCTTCACACGCTGAACCACCCAGACATCGTTGGCACCAGGCGAAAGAATTTCTTTTACTTTGCCAAGTTCATTTCCTTCTTCATCTATCACTTTCAGACCAATGATTTCATGATAATAAAATTCATCTTCTTCCAGTTCACCGATCTGATCCTTCGCAATTTTCAAAATACCATCACGATACTTTTCTACATCATTGATGTTTGAATGATCTTCAAAGCTGACGATGTCAAAGTTTTTATGCTTTCTATGACTTTTAATAACAAGTTCAATCGGCTTTTTCCCATCCTGAAATAATGTGAGCATGGCCCCTTTTTTATAACGAAGCTCAGGAAAATCTGTTTGAGAAATCACTCTGACCTCTCCTTTAATTCCCTGTGTGTTTACTATTTTTCCAACATTTAAATATTCTGTCACTTAGATACCCTCATTTCCTTCATAATCTTTTTTATTCTATCATTTTTATTACTTGAATACTATGAACAACCCACTTAAAAATTCAGATAGAATATATCCGCAGGTTTTCGATCTGTGCATGAAGAAACTGATTCGTCAGTTTTTTTCCATTTTCTCTTCTAACAACCTATGATTTCTTCTCCGTCTCAGTCATTTGTTCCACATCCCCAGGGCAAAAGCATGAAGAAAGTAATAGTAAAAATCAGATCATTAATTTTCTGAATTCAACATTTCTCTATTATTTCCCATTCACTTTTGTTGATAGCAGATAATCAATAAAAAAAATACATGGTTATTACGTACCAATTTCAAATTTTCTGATCAATAATCATGTATTTTAGATATTTCAGAAACCTTTCTGTAGTTTCAAAAAAATATTTCTTCATGCTTTTGTCGTGTCTACATCCCTAAAAACGCTTCCACCCCTTCTTATTTTAGAGTAAAATGGAAGTATTAGTATAAAAATCAATTTTAATAATTGGGTCTAAAGTTTGATGTCCGGCTAAAAAAAAGAAGGTATACTGATTTTAGATATTGAGTTCTTACAACTTTGTTACTCAACTATGCAGGCTGACAGTGCTACAATAAATACAGCGAGATAGAGACACAATGACAACAGGGAGATGAAACAGATGAGTATTAGCCTTTCAAGAAAAATAATCCAAATGGTTTCTTTTTTAGGAATCCTTGCAACTATAGCAATAACGATCTACTTTTTTAAACTGGGCGTCTTTAAAGATATTAATGCTATGAGAGGCTTGGTCGGTGATTCAATCTTTCTCGGACCATTGATATTCATCTTTATTCAGATCATTCAAGTCGTCATCCCGATCATTCCAGGAGGAATCAGCTGTGCGGCAGGCGTTCTAATTTTTGGTCCAGTTGCCGGATTTATATACAACTATGTAGGAATTTTCATTGGCTCAGTTATTATATTCCTTTTGAGCAAGCAATATGGAAAACCATTGATTCTAAGTCTGATCAGTGATAAAACCTATAATAACTATATTGGCTGGGTTGATAATGACAAACACTTTGAGCGATTGTTCACTTTTGCAATCTTCTTTCCGTTTTCACCGGATGATGCACTTTGCCTAATGGCAGGATTAACAAAAATGACATTGAAAAAGTTTGTTATGATTATGATTTTCGCTAAGCCCTTTTCCATTATTATTTACAGTTTGGTATTAATTTATGGAGGAACTTTCTTGAACTCTTTACTGGGCTTTTAAACAGAAAAAAATTATAATAATATAGAAAGAAAAGCTGGGAGAAAAAAATCCCAGCTTTTTAAATGGAAGAATCAGGTTGTGACAATCTTTGTTTGTCTTGCGTTGCCAACGCCTTTTCAAATAGACACATTATCAAACAATGTGAGACTCCTAGAGACAAGGCTTTTCTTTAGTATAGGGAATTCCAGGAGAATTGCCAGTCCCTCTGGCGTAGGAACTTCTAGTGGGATGGTATGTGTCCGACGAGCTATTGAATTTGATAAAATTCATCCAGAGAATTGGTGGGCATTGCCAGTCCCTCTGGTGTAGGAACTTCTAGTGGGATGGTATGTGTTCGACGAGCTATTGAATTTGATAAAATTCATCCAGAGAATTGGTGGGCATTGCCAGTCCCTCTGGTGCAGGAACTTCTAGTGGGATGGTATGTGTCCGACGAGCCATTGAATTTGATAAAATTCATCCAATGAATTGGAGGACATTGCTAGTCCCCACTATTGCAGGAACAGCTAATAGAATGGTATGAGCAGCTCTGATGGAGAGAATTTGTCAGAATTTATTCCATATACAAATAGATAGCTGTATGCGAAACGACGATCTGTTGAATGCATAGACATTTACCTAAAATAGCAGATAGCTAACCGCAGGGACATACAAAGACTGAAATACCGTTTATTCGGTTTTAGGAGGCTGGGCATACTAATGTCTCCCCCCTCCCCCATTTTGATGAGAATTGGAAGGACGATTTATGAATTATTGGAAAAATAGTTTAGTTAACATTATTGATTTTTTACGAAGTACAACATCGTATTTTCGTGATGTCTTTTTACTTCATGGTTTTATGCTCTTTATTCTTTTACCTGCTTTGTCAAGCCTGACAAAATTTATTCTGCGGCAGGGAAGCATTAACTACATATCTTCAGATGCACTGGGTCTTCTTTTTCAGAAACATCCTTTTGTTCTTACAGCACTGGTATTACTGCTGACAGCTATTCTGGTTATTGTTTTTTTTGAATTTACTTTTCTACTGCTAAGTGTCTTTTTTATTAAAAAGAAAGAACCAATTACATTAAAACAGCTGTTACGCGGCACTTTTTATCAGCTGAAAAAAATTAAAGCAAGTACTATTTTGTTTTTTCTGTTTTATTTTTTTCTGATTCTGCCAATCAGCGGTTTAGGCTTTAACTCAGATTTGCTTTCCAAAATTAAAATTCCAGCTTTCATTCTAGATTATATTTTTGCCAATCGTGTCATCATTGTTGCATCCGTACTTATCCTGTACCTGATACTGATCTATCTGGCTATTCGTTTGATTTTTGCATTACCTGAAATGATTTTGCGAGATTTATCTTTTAAAGAAGCCGTAACCGAGAGCTGGCACAGTACAAAACAAAACTTCTTCAAAATTATCGGACAATTTCTCTTTATCGAAGGAACCATCCTCTTAATATCAGCATTAAGCTATGCGCTGATTTTTGTTATTCAGTCAGCGATTGAAACGCACTTCTCTGCTTATGCATTGCCAAGTGCCGTTATCGCCATGACTTTTTTACAGGGAATGTATCTGCTGAATATTGTTTTTTCAACGGTTGGAATTTTCTATATCACAATTGATTTTATGGATGACGAAGGCTTTCTTCCTGCTTTGCCCTCATGGTTTAAACAAGAAGAAAAAACAGAACCTCACTGGTCTTTTGGCAAAGTGATGGCTTTTGCGGCTGCGGCTGTTATCTTCGGAATTGGTGTTGGAACGTATAATACGAACTACCTAAGCAACCACTCAATTAAGGAGCCTCTGACAATTTCTCACAGAGGGGTAGATAATGGAAATGCCGTTCAAAACAGCCTGGATGCGTTAAAAAAAACAAGCCAGCTACACCCATCTTATATTGAAATGGATATACAAGAAACAAAGGATAAAAAGTTTGTGGTCATGCATGACTTTAACCTAAAAGCTCTCACTGGTGTAAAAAAACGACCAAATCAGCTGACTCTGACCGAGCTCCAGAATCTGACTGTTGTAGAAAACGGCATGGAAGCACCAGTTGTTTCTTTTGATGACTATCTAGCAGAAGCTAAAAAGCTTCATCAGCCATTATTAATTGAAATCAAAGCGACTTCACAGGACAGCCCCGATATGATTGATCGATTTATTGAAGACTATCGGGAAATTATTTTATCGGAAAAACATATTATCCATACCTTGACATTTGATATTGCTCAGAAGCTGAAAGAAAAAGAACCTGAATTTTATGTCGGCTACATTCTGCCTTTTAATATTGTCGGACCGCCGATTTCCAAAGTTGATTTTTTCACGATGGAATATACAACTCTTAACAAAAATTTTGTGGAAGCCGTTCATACTGATGACAAAAAGGTTTATGCATGGACAGCAAATGATGAAGGTACCATGACCCGGATGATATTTTATGGAGTAGACGGAATCATTACAGATAATATGACACTATTAAAAGAAACGATAAGAACTGACTTAACGGAACCAACATATTCTGATAAACTCTTTTACTTTATAACAGGAATTGGATAATAAAAAAGAACCCCATCCTCCAATCAGCAGCCTTGCAGCTGCGTTTAGAGAATGGGGCTATTGAATTATGATGGTTGGATATTGTATCTGTAGGCATTCATATTCTTCTGTACTTATACCTGCTATTCTACTTCTTCCCAGCCATCCTAGTTTTTCCTTCCTGACACATATACAGGAGCGGGCAAACCTCACATTTGGGATTTCTTGCCAGACAGTGATATCGCCCAAAGAAAATCATCGTGTGATGTGTCTTTACCCACAGCTGCTTCGGCACTTTTTTCATCAGCGTGTCTTCCACTTCCGTTACACTGGCATCCAGCTTACAGATTCTCAAGCGTTTTGAGACTCTTTCAACGTGAGTGTCAACCGCAATAGCCGGTTCACCAAACGCATCACCCATCACCACATTTGCTGTCTTTCTGCCCACTCCCGGGAGCGTCACAAGCTCTTCTCGGGTTTTCGGTACTTCTCCATTAAAGCGTTCAATCAGCTGCTGAGCACAGGCCTTGATATTCTTTGCCTTGTTTCGATACAGTCCGATCGTTTTTATTTTACTGATAATCTCATCAATTGATGCAGCTGCCAGAAGTTCAGGTGTTGGAAAAGCTGCAAATAAAGCAGGTGTTGCCTTGTTTACTGAGACATCTGTTGCCTGGGCACTGAGAATGACAGCAATCAGCAGCTGAAAAGGGTCCTGATGCTTCAGCTCACACGCCGCATCAGGAAACATCTCATACATTATTCCAATGGCTTCCATTGTTTTAGCTTTAGAAATCATTTATTGCCTCCTTTAGTCCCGGCTGTCTTCTGGATTCAGCCAGTTATGCAGGGTCACTTTAGGCAAAGGTTCATTTGTGCTGGTTTCTGCTTCAATTTCTTTCTGCTGCAGCGCCTGCTTTCTTTTCTTCTGGTCTTCAATAACCTGCTCTTTCGTCTGGATATTTTTTCGTTCCCATGCCAGCAGAATCCTGTCGATATACTTCAGACTGTATGCCTGATTCAAAACTGCTTCTCTTAAGGCAAGGTGAATAAGCTCTGGTTTATAACCATCTGTTTCCAGCCACTGACCGATCATTTCCAACTCAATCGGTGAAAGGGGGCGCGAAAATTCTTTTTCAAAATCCCGGTACAGCTTATTAATGATCTGCTCTTCTGTCTGCTGTTCAGTGAATGACTTTTGTTTCTGCTGAACAGCTGCAATCTTTTGAAAAGCAGGAAGCAAATCATAGGTGTCCATCATTTGTCCTTGTTCATTCTGTTTGGTATTGATTCGAATGTATCCCTTGGAAACCAGTTCATTTAACAACTGATAGATTCGTTCTTTGGGTTTATCCATGATACCGCTGATTGATAACAGATCCGGGAATAGGTCCCCCTTGGATTGAGAACGATAGAGCTGCAGCCAAAACAAAAATTCCTCATCGCTCAGTCCTATCTTTCGATAATTCTCAATGATCAAATTTGAAACAACCGTTTCCCCAGCCTGTAAATACTCTTCAATCGAAAGCATGATATTCATCTCCTTTATGACTGGCTCTGCTCACTGATTCTATATACATCAAAATAAACAGATTTCATATACTCAACCAGATAAGTAGACTTCAGCTCTTCTCCTGTTGCCGCCAAAATTAGTTCATTTGGTTTTTTAGAAGCACCAAACCGGTGAATTTTTTCTGTCATCCAATGATAAATTGGGGAGTAATCCTCTGAAAGAAGGACTTCATCCACTGCAACTTCTTTTCTAAGTGCATGGTTTAGCTGAGCAGCATACATATAGCCCATTGCATAAGAAGGGAAATACCCAAAGCTTCCTCCTGACCAGTGAACATCCTGAAGAATTCCTTCCAGATCATTTTCAGGGCGAATACCCAGATATTCTTCATATTTGTCTGCCCAAATTGTTGGCAGCTCATCTAGAGATACACCTTCGTTAAAAATCATTTTTTCAATTTCATAACGGATGATAATGTGCAGCGGATACGTTAGACTGTCTGCCTCAATACGGATCAAACTCGCTTTCGTTTCCTTCAACCCTTTATAAAACATCTCAAAATCAATGTCATCAAATAGTCCATCTGTACATTTCTGAAACAGCGGAAACTGCTTTTCCCAGAAACTCTTATTGCTTCCAATAATAATTTCATTGAATAATGACTGTGACTCATGTATCCCCATGGAAGCACCCGTGGATAACGGCGTATAATCATATTTCGGATCAATATTTTGTTCATAGATTCCATGACCTGCTTCGTGTATTACACCAAAGACAGCCATCGTAAAGTTCATTTCATCCCAGCGAGTGGTAATCCGTGCATCATTTCGATTCAGATCCAGCATAAACGGATGAACCGTATCATCCAAACGACCTCTTGCAAAATCATACCCAAGCTGTTTTGCTACTTCAACAACGAAACGTTTCTGCTGCTCTTTCGACACATGACGGGAAAGAAAATCTGTTCGAGGAGCCATACCCTTTTCCGCAATCGCCTTTCTAATAGAGAGAATCCCTGTTTTCAGTTCTGAAAACAGCTGATCCAGCCTTTCTACTGTCAGCTCAGGCTCATACTGGTTCAGCAGAACATCATAAGGTGTCTTTTCATCCTTCTGCCAATGAGGAATAAACTCATTTAAGAAATCAATCAGACGACCAATTGTATCCTTCATCACAGAAAAATCTTTTTCTTCTCTGGCTTTCAGCCAGGCTGCATGTGCATTTGAAACCTCTGCATGATACGCCTGCATTCTTTCAGGGGCAATACTGTGATTTCGTTCATAGTCCTCTTTTACTTCCTTAAATACCTCTGCACCTGTTTGTGATAACTCGTCTGGATGTTCAGTGAAGTAGGCAACTGCTTCCTGAATGACAGGTCCTGTACTTTTTTCAAAGGCCAGTTTATTGATATATCCAACTGTTTCTCCGCGAAAACTGCTTGATGCATCAGGCATTCCCGTCTGGGCATCCCATTCCAGCAATCCCAAAGATTGATTTAACAGATCGATTTCTTTTATATCTTCAAGAAATAATTTTTCATCCATTTCTATCCCTCATTCTCTTCATCTCTTGGTTTTCTGGGTGGACGCTCGCCCCAGTACTGGAACAAATCAGTCCGCAGTGCACCATTATATAACTTTCTCTTTTTTGTTGCTTTTGCACCGTAGTATTGTTCGAAAGACAAATCACTGGTCAAAATATATTTGCTCCAGGTTTTCAATGGACGGAACACTTCCCCCATCTCTTTGTATAGCTCTCTAACTGCTTCTTCCTCGCCCAGTCGCTCTCCATAGGGCGGATTGGCAACCATTACACCATAATCTTTGGTAGTTGAGAAATCTTTTACTGCAAGCTGTTTAAATTGAATCGAATCTCCTAAGCCAATTTCTTCTGCATTCGCTTTGGCAATCTCAATCATTCGTCCATTAATATCTGATCCGGCAATATCTAGCTCAACATCATAATCCGCCTGTGCTTCTGCTTCATTTCTAACTTTGTCAATCACCGCTGAATCAAACCATTCCCATGCCTCAAATGCAAATTCACGGTTAAACCCGGGAGCAATATTATGTCCAATCAACGCAGCTTCTATACATAGAGTACCGGAACCGCAAACCGGATCATAAAACGGACGGTCTTTCCGCCAGTTCGTCAGCATCACCAATGCAGCCGCCATATTTTCTTTCAATGGTGCCCCGCCCTTATCAATTCGATAGCCGCGTTTAAACAAGCTTGGTCCGGTTGTATCCAAGGTCACCATCACGTGATCCTTCAGCAATGCCACTTCCAACTGGAAAAAAGCACCTGATTCAGGAAGCGGTACACTTGCAGGGCGATGATAGACCTCCCGCAGACGATTTACAATTGCCCTTTTTGTAATAGCCTGACAATCCGGTGTACTGTACAGCTTGGACTTAATTGATTTTCCGGCTACAGGAAATTCTGCATCAAACGGAAGATAATCTTCCCAAGGCAGAGCTTTTACTTTCTCAAATAACTCGTCAAAACTAAATGCATCAAATTCACCGACAACAATTTTCACCCGGTCAGCTGTGCGCAGCCAGAGATTAGCAACAGCGATCGTCTCCTGTGTCCCTTCAAAACGTGCCCTGCCGTTTTCTACCTGACAAGGAATGCCCAAATCTCTTAATTCTTTGCCGACGAGTGCTTCCAGTCCGCTGGCAGCAGTCGCTACAAGCTGATATGTTTGATTGCTCATGTTGTTCTCCTCTTCTTCATTGGCAAAGACAGCTTCTCTATTCATCTTCTGTTTGCCTCTATTATTATACTTGGTCATACAATCAGGAAATGATGGAAAATTTGCCTGAACTCAGCGAATTCAGAAAATTCCTGTCACAATCCTGTTTTTTTACTATAATTAATCTCTTTCAAAAACTTGCAATCAGCTCTGAAACTGCTGACTAAATCTTTTGTAAAATGCTCTATTCGTTGATATTCTACTGATTTTTCTCTTCTTTCAAACTCTTTTAGATTTAAAAAAAGCCTTCACAACAATGTTGGAAGGTTAACCTGATTGCCTGTAATTTTCTGTAAGCCATGTTCTGTATCACGATTTTCTCAGGTAAAAAAAAACGCAATGGTTACCATCTATCTGCAGATATACTCTGCCTCTTCTATTCGTTCATTTCCTTTAGAAGAGTGCCCCTACCAAAATTTGGGTTGCTCGCTCGAGGGGTTTACCGCGTTCCACCAGTACCGTTTCCCGTACTGCTTCGTCACTGTGGCACTTTCAAGGATACTCAGACATAGCAAAAGCCTTAGCCTTTTTTCCTGCCGTTACTCTAAAAGAGTACCTTAGCTTATGGTTTCGCTAAGCACGAACACTACAGACATCTCAGTCTGTGCGAGTATGGACTTTCCTCAGCCTGACTAAATCAAACCGCGGTAACCCGAAAACTACAGGCTATCAATCAATTGGGTATTGGATTAAAACTGACGTGTTTCTGAATTATCAACCGGTTGTTGCTGAACAGGTTCATAGCTCGGCATTGGCTGACTAGGTGCAACTGGTGTATCATCCAGTTTTTTTCCAAAAACTTCTCTTTCCAAGTTAGAAAGACGTTTTAAAATATCAAAGTTTGTTACGGCAGCACTCTTAGGCATTTCCTGTCCCATACCCATTGTATTTCTAGGCATTGACTGCTGTACTTTAGCACTTTGATCAAGTTTTGCAGAAAGACGGCTGTTTTCCTCTTGAAGAGCCAAAATTTCTTTGTTGTACGCTTCATAGTCTTTGATTACATTATCCAAAAATTCATCCACTTCGATTGGATCATATCCACGCATTTTTGATTTAAATTCTTTTTGTAAAATCTCTTTTGGGCTGTATATTAAGTTTGCCATCTCTACACCTCATTATATTCTTTACTCGATTTCATAATTCAACATTTTCATTGTATCTAAAAATCACAGGAAAATCAAACAGATTCTTTATTCCTAAGCAAAATTTTGCAAATCATCCATTGAAATCATTCGAATTTCATATGAATGCGCTTCACTGAAGTTTTCTGCTTCTCTTTCAAAAAACAATGTTTTACCCGGATATTCCTTATCATAAATTAACAGACTTGCCTGTGTATGTTCAAGAATAAAGCTCGTGTGTGATTTTAACTGTGCTGGCGACTGATACGGCGCACGGCTGACATAGTCCACATAATCCGCATTTCCCTCCACTTTTTCCAACAACTGACGGTTCTTTTCATTCCAGTTCTCACCAAATCCCTGAAATGGATAGATAACACCCAAATTGATTTCGTATTCTTTTTTCAACGCAATGATGACTTCTCCGGCCCACAACTCTATTCCAAGGTTCCCTGAAACAAGAAACCACTCTGCCCCTTCTTCTAAAAAGTTGATGATCTCGCTTTTTAACACTTTTTTAATAACCTCTGCCTTTGGGTCATTTTCCTGAAATACATTGAGCTCAAAGCTTCTGTAACCTGTTATAAATACGGTTTTTAGTGGGTTCATAAGAGTTTCCTTTTCCTTACCGGTCTTTTTTTGTTATAATAATCGCTAGGAGTGTGATAGACATGGTTTTCCGTTATCCAAATGGAGCTCCCTACAATAATAATGAAGCATCTAAAACAAAAAAACAAGAAAAAAAGGTCCCTGTTGATTTCGGGAAACGCGGGATGAACTTTGAAGAAGAGATCAACCAAAGCAACGTTTATTATCTCAATCACAAAGTCGCAGTCATTCATAAAAAACCGACCCCTGTGCAGATTGTTAAAGTGGACTACCCTCGTCGAAGTGCTGCAGTAATTAAAGAAGCTTATTTCAGGCAGGCATCTACAACCGACTATAACGGAGTATACAATGGGCGTTATCTGGATTTTGAAGCAAAAGAAACACGGAATAAGACATCGTTTCCATTTAAGAATTTTCACAATCATCAAATCGAGCATATGAAGCAATGTATTGAACAGCAAGGAATCTGTTTTGTTTTATTATGGTTTTCTTCTTTAAATCGTTGTTTCTTTTTAAGTGCTGAAAAGCTGCTCGTTTTTTGGACAGAACAGCAAAACGGAAAAAAATCTCTGCCATTAAAGCTGCTCGAATCTGAAGGCATTGAGATTAAGCTGGGACTTGCTCCACGCGTTCCTTATCTGAATGCAGTGGATAAGTATCTGCAGAAAAAAAATTAATTTTGTTACGTTTTAAAGAAGGAGAAGGTCATTATGTCAAGCGAAATAGAATCACGTTCCCAAAAACATTCTAGTTCACTGTTTAGGCAAAAACAGAATAAAACAACAGCAGGCGATGGTCCGCCAAAGAGAAAAAAGAAAATTTTTGTAAAAATACTAATTGGATTATTCGGATTAGGGGTTCTTGGAGGTCTGAGCGGACTCGGACTCTTCTGGTACTATGCCAAGGATGCTCCGGCGCTGGAAGACAGTGCCTTAAGTGATCCTCTTTCTTCCAAGCTTTATGATATAAACAATAATGTCTTTCAGGATCTCGGTTCGGAAAAGCGTGAAACAATTCAACCGACAGAAGTGCCTCAATTATTAAAAGATGCAATTGTTTCAGTGGAAGACAAACGGTTTTACAATCATAATGGGATTGATCCGATTCGGATAGTAGGCTCTTTTTTTTCAAATGTCAAAACAGGTGGACTCCAAGGCGGAAGTACGCTGACTCAGCAATTGATTAAACTGTCTTATTTTTCTACAAAAGAGTCTGATCAGACACTGAAAAGAAAGGCTCAGGAAGCCTGGATGGCTATCAAACTGGAAAAAGAAAAGTCCAAAGAGGAAATCCTTACCTATTATATAAATAAAGTTTATATGGCTAACGGACTTTATGGTATGCAGACGGCCTCAGAGACTTATTTCGGCAAGCCCCTTTCTGAATTAAATCTTTCCCAGACTGCTTTACTTGCAGGAATGCCGCAGGCGCCAAATGATTATGATCCGTATGTCCATCCGGATCTTACTAAAGAACGCCGGGATGTTGTTCTCTATACAATGAGAGACAATGATAAAATTACTCAGGAGGAATATGAGCAGGCAAAGGCTGCTCCTGTTGAAGATGGACTGCAGCCGCAGGTTCAGTCATCTGGAGATCGTAAAATCGTGGATAACTATGTCACAGAGGTGATTGCTGAAGTTGAAGCAAAAACCGGGAAAAATGTCTATACTGACGGACTTGATATTTATACAAATCTGGACATGGATGCTCAGAAACAGCTCTATAATATTGTCAATACTGATGAATTTGTACAGTATCCTGATGAAGAAATGCAGGTTGCCACCACTGTTATTGATGTGAACACCGGACAAGTCAGAGCACAAATTGGCCGAAGAAATGTTCCGGAAGATGCACAGCAGATTCTGAATCTGGCAACGCGGACAAACCGGGATGTGGGATCAACTATGAAGCCAATTGCAGATTATGGTCCGGCCATTGAGTATTTGGATTATTCGACCGGGCAGATCATGGTAGATAAACCGACAACTTTTGCCGGCACTACGACTTCTGTCTATAATGCAGATTTGCTGTATTACGGATCAATGACCATGCGGCGTGCGATAATGACTTCACGAAACACCACTGCTGTCCAAACCTTTAACGAAGTCGGCAGTGACAAGGTGGCAGAGTTTCTTAGAGGGCTGGGGATTGAATTTAATCCCATCGTGGATGCCAATGCGATATCAAGTAATACTGCCGATACTGGTAATGATGTTAAATACGGGGTTTCCTCTTTGAAACTGGCAGCTGCTTATGCCGCTTTTGCAAATGGCGGTACGTATAACGAACCTTCTTATGTTAATAAAGTAGTCTATCAGGATGACTCTGTAGCTGAAGATGAATTCCAGCCTGCAAGTAAACGGGCAATGAAAGATTCTACTGCTTATATGATGACTGATATGCTGAAAGATGTTATTACCGGAGGGACTGCTTTTAATGCAGGTATTGATGGATTAATCCAAGCAGGAAAAACAGGAACATCCAATTATACAGATGAAGAAATTGCAAAGATGGGTTTGACTGGTGTAACAAATATTGCTCCGGACAGTACATTTGTGGGCTATACCCCCCATTATGCCATTTCAGTCTGGACTGGCTACGATGAAAAGTCAACCCCGATCTATTCTGATTACTATGCGATTGCTTCAGATGTCTATCGGGAAATGATGACTTATATGGCTCAAAATGTTTCCAACGAGGACTGGGTCATGCCCGACAGTGTCATTCGTATTGGCTCAGAATTGTATGTTAAAGGAGCACAAAATCTGCAAACCGTTCCATCTTCAACCATCCCAAGCTCTTCCAGCAGTACAATGGAATCGAGCAGTACGGTTGAGTCATCAACAAGCTCCTCCAGTTCTGAAGAGCCTGTGACACCGCCGATTGAATCATCGGAAGTAACGGAGTCATCAGCAGAACCCACAGAATCATCAACACCCACTAGCTCAACTGACCCCGCTGAGGGGGAGAATCAAGTACCTTTACAGCCCAGTTGACAGATAAAGGGGAACAAAATCAGTAAAAAACAGCGAACAAATCACGTGCTTCTGATTTGTTCGCTGTTTCTTTGTGTATTCTATTCGATTTGAATTCTATTCAAAATTATCTCTGCTCTTTATTTCTCAAAGCTGCTCCAACAAAGCCTTTAATCAACAACTGAGGACGATTTGGCCGTGAAATTAATTCCGGATGAAACTGACAGCCAACAAAGAATTTTTTATCCGGCAGCTCGACGATCTCTACCAAACGATTGTCCGGCGATACACCTGAGAAAACCATCCCAGTATCTTCAAAAATCTGACGATACTGATTATTGAACTCATAGCGGTGACGGTGACGTTCCTGAACAACTTCCTGTTCTCCATAGACATCCGCTGTCACACTGCCCTTCTTCAACTTGCAAGGATACAAACCTAAACGCAGTGTTCCGCCAAGATTTTCAATATTTTCCTGATCTGCCATTAAATCAATAATATTATTAGTAATACTTGGATTGTTTTCAGCTGATCCGGCATCCTCAAGACCTACCACATTTCTTGCATATTCCACACAGGCCATCTGCATACCGAGACAAATCCCTAGGAAAGGTACATCATTTTCTCGCGCAAAACGAATGGCTTCAATCTTCCCTTCGATTCCGCGGTCGCCAAATCCTCCAGGTACTAAAATACCGTCAACATTCTTCAAGCTCTCTGCTGCATTTTCAGCAGTAAGCTTCTGAGAATCCACCCAGTCGATCTCTATGTCGGAATCAAACGCAAAACCTGCATGCTTCAATGCTTCAACGACTGAAAGGTAAGCATCAGGAAGCTCCACATACTTGCCAACCAGTGCAATTTTCGTTTTCTTTTTAAGATTAAGTACTTTTTCTTCCAGTGCCCGCCATTCTGCCATATCTGCTTTTGGTGCATCCAGTTTTAAATGATCGCAGACGATTTGATCCATATTCTGTGCCTGTAAAGCCAGTGGAATGGAATAAAGTGTTTCCACGTCTCTTGATTCAATCACCGCTTCAGGAGCCACATCACAAAATTGTGCAAGCTTGTTCTTTGTCCCCTGTGAAACTGGCAGCTCTGTTCTGACAACCAGAATATTTGGCTGAATACCTAAACTGCGGAGCTCTTTTACGCTGTGCTGCGTCGGTTTTGTTTTCATTTCACCGGCAGCTTTTAAATAAGGAATTAATGTAGTATGAATATACATTACATTGTCCGATCCCACATCTGCCTTCATCTGACGTAAAGCTTCCAGAAACGGCAGAGATTCAATATCCCCTACTGTCCCGCCAACCTCGGTAATAATGATATCAGAATCCGTCATTTTAGCTGCACGCATGATTTTGTCTTTAATTTCATTGGTAATATGAGGAATAACTTGAACCGTTGCACCAAGATATTCTCCTTTGCGTTCTTTTCTAAGAACTTCGGAATAAATTTTTCCTGTTGTGACATTGGAATACTTGTTCAAATTAATATCAATGAAGCGTTCATAATGCCCCAAATCCAAGTCTGTTTCCGCACCGTCATCCGTTACAAAAACCTCTCCGTGTTGGTAGGGACTCATCGTTCCCGGATCCACATTTATGTAGGGATCAAATTTCTGAATCGTTACCTTCAAGCCACGATTTTTTAATAAGCGTCCAAGAGAAGCTGCGACAATCCCTTTTCCGATGGAAGAAACCACGCCGCCTGTAACAAAAATATATTTTGTCATATTCACAAAAATCCCTTCTATAAGTAGTAGTGTGGAGAGAAAAATGAACCCTCTTCAATAAAAAAGAAAACGCCCCTATTCAAAAAAGAATAGGGAGCGTACATTGTTCATTTTCTGACCTTTTCAAAGGTGCCCAAGTAGTATAATACAAGCAAATCATCAGGAGGTCAAGTAATATCAAAAGAAATAAAATAAAAATTGTTCCTTCCCGTTTCTCATGAATTGGTTATACATTTACAAAAAGCGGTTCGATTCAATATTCTTCAAAAATACCTTCTTGCAGAAAACAGCAGTTCAAAACCAGTCAATCTGCTGGAAATGCAAATAACTTATTTCTTTTAAAAAAAGCCTTTTAAGATTATGCCAGTTCCGGCAGCAATCATCCCGATAATGAGAATGTACATATGCAGGGAAGTTGGCATAAGTTGAATCTGTACGCTGAAAATCATACTTGCGACACTCAGTACAACACCGAAGTATATTTACTATATCACAGCCAATAATAGTGGTCAGTATTTCTAAGGAAAAGCATACATCAAAAGTATAAAGACTAACTGCTGAAATATTTAGTGATCTTGTCAAGTTCAAGCCAATCAGAGGCTATCAGAAGAAGAAATTCGGTTGTCAGTATAGGAGCACCTCAACTGCAACTGGCTGTTGATTCAGCACTAACTAGTAACCTGTTGTCCGCATACAGCTTGTCTTGTATGACCATAAAACATGCGACGAGCATTCGTAGAAGCAAGCTTTTAATACAGGAATGAATTATTGCTCATTCATCAGATTGTCGACTCGCATACCATCCCACTAGATGTTCCGGCAACAGTGGGACTGGCAGCTACCTCCAAAAAATGATTGAATGTTTACACATTCATCAGATTGTCGGCTCGCATACCATCCCACTAGATGTTCCTGCATCAGTGGGACTGGCAAAAACAGCTGAACACCATCTCAAGTGTTCAGCTGTTTCTATTTATTCTTTTACTTAGGAGTTTGAACGATTTAAGGTTGTTTTCCGATATATGCTAGAATCCCGCCGTCAACGTACAGGATATGTCCATTCACAAAGTCAGAAGCATTCGAAGCCAGAAAGACTGAGGGACCTGCCAAATCTGTTGTTGTACCCCAGCGATTTGCTGGCGTTCTTCCCAAAATAAAGTTGTTGAATGGATGTCCGTCTTCACGTAAAGGAGCTGTTTGAGGCGTTTCGATATAGCCAGGACCAATGCCGTTGCACTGAATATTATACTGTCCATATTCAGATGCAATGTTTTTTGTCAGCATTTTCAATCCGCCCTTAGCTGCTGCATAAGCACTGACTGTTTCACGCCCAAGCTCGCTCATCATAGAACAGATATTGATGATTTTCCCACCGCCTTTTTCGATCATATCAGGAATTACTGCTTTAGACATGATGAATGGTGCATTCAGATCAACATCAATTACTTGTCGGAAGTCTTCTGCTGACATGTCAACCATAGGGACACGCTTGATAATACCTGCATTGTTTACCAGAATATCGATTGACCCTATTTCAGCTTTGATTTGTTCAACCATTGCCTGTACCTGTTTCTCATCTGTCACATCGCAAACATATCCGGCAGCATTTATTCCAGCTTTTTTATAATTTTCGTTACCTTCATCCACTGAAGCCTGATTGATACTGTTAAAGACAATCGTTGCACCTGCTTCTGCCAGTGAGCTGGCAATCTCAAAACCGATTCCATAAACACCGCCTGTAATCAGAGCTACTTTGCCGTCCAGTCGAAAATTATCCATACTAAAATTCATAATTAAACCCCTTTTCATAGTTTCGTATTTCAAAATATATTCTAAAAAATTCTCTAAAAACTTAACAACAGTCCGATTTACACCCATTTCACTGCTTCTCCCCCTCGTGCCGAAGCAGATCTGTTATCCAGCGTAGTGAAGCGAAACTTTGCAATGAGCATTATTAGCTAAAATTGGTATTCTGACATGCTTTCTTATTGCACTTTTTATTATCAGAATACTCAATGTTGGAGGCCTGCTGTCAAGTAAGCTGGTTATTTAGCACAGCGTTTTTATAGATTATTTTGAGTTACCCATAATTTCAAATTTTTGTAGCTGTACTGCTTATTTCAGTTGATCCATTGGAACCATATCCATGTCCGTATAAGTAATATTTTCTCCGCACATCGCCCAAATGAATGAATAGTTGCTTGTTCCCACTCCGGAATGGATAGACCAGCTTGGAGAAATCGCTGCCTGCTCGTTGCCCATAACCAAATGTTTGGTTTCATCCGGTTTACCCATCATATGGAAGACACGAGTATCTTGTTCCATATCAAAATAGACATAGGCTTCCATTCGACGTTCATGCGTGTGGCAAGGCATCGTGTTCCATGAACTGCCCGGTTCCAAAATAGTGTAGCCCATTTGCAGCTGGCAGCTTTCACAGACATTCGGATGGATATACTGATAAATCTTACGTTCATTCAGCGTTAAGGGTTCACCTGTTTCCATGGGCTTAATATCATCAATGCTGATTTTCACATTCGGATATTTATGATGGGCAGGAACTGAACTTATATAGAATTTCGCCGGGTCCTCAGGGTTCTGTGATGAGAAAATAACATGACGTGTTTCTTTACCGATATAATAGCCGTCTTGCTTTTTCATTTCTTCTTTTTGGCCGTCAATTTCGATAAATCCAGGACCGCCAATATTAATTACCCCCAATTCACGACGCTCCAGAAAATAATCAACGCCCAGTTCTTTATCCAGAATTATTTCCAGCGGTTTTTGTGCAGGTGTCACTCCGCCAAAAATCATACGGTCATTGTGTGTATACGTTAATGTAATCACTCCTGGCTCAAAAACTTTTTCCACTAAAAACTCATTTCTCAGCTGTTCTGTAGAGTAATGACGGATATCCTCCGGACTGTGTGTATAGCGTGTTTCCATGTTTTGCATATGCAAATCCTCCTCTTATAGTTAACCAACTGCTCGTTTTAATAAAAATTCAGTTGCTTCAATCTTTTAACATCTTTATCGAATAATTCGTCCTGATCCAAGGGCTAAAAATGCTTCAACATCTTCCCTGCTGAATTGATTACAATCTCCATGAACAGTATGCTTCAAAGCAGAAGCCGCTGTTGCAAAATCAACCGCCTCCTGATAGTTGTCATTGCTCAGCAGACCATGAAGAAGCCCTCCTGCAAAGGCATCTCCTCCGCCCACCCGATCAACAATCGGATCAATCAAATGACATTGCGATTCATAATAGGTATTATCTGCCCACACTGAGCCAGTCAATTCATTAACGCTGGCAGAGTGAACCGTGCGCTTTGTAGAATAAAAGACAGAGATATTGGAATAAGCTTCCTGCATTTTTTTATAATAATAAATGGCTTTTTCTTTTTCAGATTCATCTTCATAGGGTGAAATTCCCAGAAAATGCTGTGCATCAAGCCCCCCAGCCGAACAATAATCTACATAGGGCAGAATTGTTCGAATTGTTTCTCCGGCTTCTTCCTGTGTCCATAATTTGCCCCGATAATTAATATCAAAGCTGATTTTACAACCGGCACTTTTTGCAGCTTTCAAAAGATCAATAGTCAGTTCTCGCCACTTCATTGAAAGAGCCGGAGTGATACCGGACAGATGAAAAATATCTGTTTCCTTGAATAACTGATCCATGTCCCATTCAACGGTTTCCATTACTGCAAAGCTTGAACCGGCACGATCATAAACAACGCTTGCCCCACGTTCACCAACACCGGCTTCCAGATAATACGTTCCCAGTCTGGGACCGCCCATCAAAAGCTGAGAGGTATCCACTCCATAACGGTTCAAATGTTTCCTTACAGCAGCCCCTAGCTCATTTGTCGGTACTTTGCCGGCAAAAACAGCATGATGTCCATAATTTGCCAGCGAAACTGCAACGTTGGCCTCCCCGCCTCCATAGTGTGCTGAAAATTGTTCCGCCTGAGCCAGTCTTGTACCAGCCGTTGTAGACAGCCGCAGCATGATTTCTCCTAAAGTTACAACTTTTCCCATAGCTAACCTTCTTTTATTTCACGGAACTTTGCCATATATTGTGCGGCTATTTCCGTTACTTTTTCAAAGTCTCCAGTTGCTGCCGGTGCAAGTAAATTACCGCCAACCCCTACAGTGATTACTCCTGCTTTAAACCAATCTTCCATATTTTCCAGACTGACTCCGCCTGTCGGCATAATATTCAGCTGCGGCATTGGTGCTTTAAATGCAGAAACAATACTTGGTCCATAAGCACTTCCCGGGAACAGCTTAATGATATCCACTCCGCTCTTCAACGCCTGTTTCATCTCTGTGATTGTCATACAGCCTGGTAAGTAAGGAATTTGATATAAGTTGCAAAGTTCTGCAGTCTCCTGATCAAAAGTCGGACTGACGATATAATCGGCTCCTGCCATAATTGCCAGACGTGCAGTCACCGCATCCAAAACCGTTCCGGCACCAACCACCACTTCTGGTGAATCCTGATAAGTTTCTGCCAATTCTCTGATTACTTCCTCTGCCTGCGGAACAGTGAAGGTTAATTCAAGCCCATGCATGCCGCCTTTTACAATCGCATTACTGGCCTGCAATGCTTCTTCTTTTGTTTTCCCCCGAACTACTGCAATCACCCCGGCCTTTTTCAATCGCTGAAGAATATTAACTTTTTTCAAAAAAATCACTCTTTTCTTATTTGGAAATTTTATTTTATTTATAGGAAATTTATAATTTCATTATACATGTAAAAATAGAAATTGCAAACGGTTTAAGAAAGAAAATTCTATTCTTTCTGCTTTTATTGTAGACCTTGTAAAAGCTTTCCATGAATAGCAGAAAAAGCTGATTCAACATCCTTCTGTCAAATCAGCTAGTCAAACATTTACTTTTCATTTATTTAAAATCTGTTCCAGCTCTCTTTTTGTTTGAAGAATCGCCTGTATAATCAGCTGCTTTTTCTCTTCATTCAAACGATATTTAGGCATACTGACACTGAATGCACCAATAGCTTTTTCTTCTTTTTCCAATGAGGCTCCGACGCAAAAGATATCCAGCTCCACTTCTTCATCGTCAAATGCAATTCCTGCACGACGTATCTCTTCCAGTTCTTTTTCCAGCCGCAAAGGATTGGTTATCGTATGTTCAGTGTGCGGTACCAATACGTGTTCAGCCAGATACTGGTCAACTTCTTCCTGCGAAAATGCAGCTAAAACAGCTTTACCCATTGCTGAGCTGTACAAAGGTCGTGTAATGCCAATTTTTGAAGACATACGAATCGTCTGATGCTTGGCTTCCAATTTATTAATATAGAGAATTTCATTATCGTTTAAAATCCCCAAATGAATGGTTTCATCAATTGTCTGCTGCAGCTTTTCCAGATAGGGCAGCGTAATTTCTGCAAGATCCAGCTGTTCAAGACGCTGATTGGCATAGCGGATCAGCTTTGAACCCAATCGATACGTTTTGTCTTCACTTTTTTTTACATAGCCAATTAAAGCCAAGGTATCCAATATTTTAATTGTAGTTGAAGCCGTCATCCCCGTCCCAGCAGTAATTTCCTGCAACGATTTATTCGACTCCTCAGCTAAAAAATCCATAATTTTTGCTGCTTTAATAAGTACTGTTCCATATGGTTTTGACTCTGACATCCGTCTCACCCTTTCTATATAGGAAATTATATAGTACAAATGAGAAAAAGCAACTACTTTTTTTGTTGGTAAAAATTTATAATTCTTTTGTTGAGAAACTTCTTACAGTAAATTCGGTAGAGTTCTTCACTATTTAAAATCCAGCATACTTTTTAGAGCTGCAGTAGAATAACTTTTATTTCTGTAAAAAAAAGAAACAGCCTGGAAAAATATTCCTTCCAAGCCATTTCCTATCCTATTTTAAAGACAGATTAGTTTTTTTCTTCAGCCCCGCCGATATACTCCTCTTCGTCTTCATCATCAAAGTCGCTGTCTACATCTTCATCGTCAATAATTGTCAGATCTTCTTCAATACCGGATAAGTCATCATCAGTATCTTCATCTGCCCCAATTTCCTGAAGGTCGCTGTTGTACGCTTTAATTTCTTCATCGTCGTCGTCTTCATCCTCATATAAATCGATGTCATCAGCAGTCAATTCTGCATCTTCCGGATCATCATCGTTATAATCAATTACATCTTCATCATTTGTATCCATAATGAATGCATTCACTTTTTTACGTTTTCTACGACGTGGTTTGTCTTCTTCATCTTCATCCAAGCCATGTGTTACTTCCTCATCGATTGAATCGATTGGATACCATGAACGAAGGCCCCAGCGGTTATCGCCCAGAGAGATAAAACTGCCATCAATATTCAAGTCAGTGTAAAATTGTGCTAAAGAATCACGAATTTCACTGTCAGACTTTTCAAGATAGTTCTGGATTTGGTTAACTAAGTCTGAAAAATCCATGACATCTCCTTTTTGTTCCAAAATTGCGTGAGCAACTTCAATCATGGATAGTTCGTTCTTATTTAATCCTTCAAATACATTAATTTCCAAGCGGTACACGTCCTTTCACAGTCTACACTTTATCATACAAAAACATGTAAAAAAAAGCAATTGATTCTTTAAGAATTACGCAGTAAATTCCAACTCTAAATGATATTCTCCCACTTTTTCACTTTGAGAATAAAGATCATAGTCAATAATAATTGAACCGGAGACCGGCTGATCTTTCAAACTGAATCGAACATTATGGGTAAATGTAGCAATTTCGAATAAACCATAAGGCGTTCGATAGGTAGTTTCCAGTCTTTCCTGATAACCGAATTTCAATCGCATCCGTAATTCTCCCGAACGAATCAACTGAACTTTTCCATCCGGCTCCACTTTTATGGTAACCGGTGTTTCCTCCCCGCCATCCTGAACTTCTTTATAGCGAATATACAATGTATCTCCTATTTTAACGATTTGCCCAGTCAGGTCAAAAAAGAAATCTTTCGTTTCACCAGCTTGTTTTACTTCTGTCTTCAATTGAATAGAAATAGTTGTTCCCTGTGTTAAATCCATCAAAACAATCTCCTTTACCTTTACATCGCCAGTAATGCTTCAGCTGCAGTCTGATTTGTCACTAAAATAGAGCAGCTGTTCCCCATCAGCAACGGGTGAATGCTCTCTGCTTTTTCCCTTCCGCTGCCAATCACCATGACCTGCGGAATATTGACCAAATCTTCTACTTTAATCCCCAGCATACGGCTGCTAATAGTATTGTTAACTGTTTGACCATTTTTGTCAAATAAGGAGGCCACTGCATCCCCTTTAACCTGATCTTTTTTTATGGTCTCCATTTCTTCTTTTCCGAAATATCCCAAGTCATTCCAGGTTGACCGTTTCACCGGATTGCCTACACCTATAATTGCCAGATCCACTTTTTTTGCAGACATCAGGATGGTGTGCATCAACTGACTTTGGTTTAATACATCTGCCAGTTCAGCACTTTCTGCCAATGCAGGAATATAGGCATATTGGCATTGACTGTTTAATTTTTCAGACAAACGAAAAGCCAGATGATTGGTGTCAAAATAAAGATGCTCACCGGAGACTCCTCCGACAAGCGGACAAACATTAATTGATGGGAACGAATAAAACGGCAGCGCATCAATCATATCTGCCAATGTTGTTCCCCATGATAATCCAATTGACATCGACGACACTAAAATACTGCTCAAATAATCAGCTGCTGCCTCACTGACTTTTTGTCTTATCTTTATATCCGGTGCGTGATCATTGTCTGAAACGATGATTACTTCGTCCAGCTGATACCTTTCCTCCAGAGCCAGACTCAGCTTTACGGTATGGGCGGACTCATCCTGAATTGAGACCTTCACAATCCCTTCTTCCTTAGCCTGTTGAAGAATTTTCGAAATGACTGGTCGGGAGATTTTCATTTTTCGGGCAATCTCTGCCTGTGTCAGCCCATTATCATAATAAAGAGTGACTATTTTCATCATTTTTCTTCGGTCTTCACTGATTTTCATCTATTCCTCATCACTTTCATTCATCAACTCTTTAATACACGCTATGATTGTTTCTTTTTGTGGAATCGCACGTTTTTCAAGTAATTGCTGTGCAGGCATCGGGACAAATTCTCCGCCTAAACGAACAACCGGATGCAAAAGTTTTCTGCTGACCGCAGACTCGGCAATAACTGCTGTCAGCTCAGCGCTAAAGCCGCTGTTTTTAACAGCTTCCGTTACCACTACTGCACGACGGGTTTTGTCAATAGAATTCAGCAGCGTCTCTTTATCTAAAGGAACCAGTGTTCTTGGATCAATCACCTCTACACTAATTCCTGACTTACCGAGCTCCTCTGCAGCTCTCAGTGTTTTTTCAACCATAATCCCTGTTGCAACAACTGTTACATCCGTTCCTTCCCGTTTAATATCTGCAACCCCCAAAGGCAAAACATACTTTCCTTCCGGTACAGACGCTTCTGTTTTATAAAGTAATTTATGTTCATAAAACATCACCGGGTTATCGTCTTCAATTGCAGCATGCAGCAGGCCTTTCGCATCATAGGCGTTGGAAGGTTGAATAACCTTCAGTCCGGGAATATGGGTCATCCAGTTTTCCAGACTTTGCGAGTGCTGTGCAGCAGCTCCGGTTCCTGATCCTCCTGCCGTTCTCATAACCATTGGTACACTGGCTTTCCCACCATACATATAATGAATTTTAGCTGCCTGATTCACCAGCTGATCCATCGCCACTGTGATAAAGTCTGAAAACTGCAGCTCCATAATCGGTCTCATCCCTGTCATAGCCGCTCCTACAGCCGCACCTGCAATGGCACTTTCAGAGATGGGTGTCTCCCTTACGCGTTCAGAACCATACTTTTCCTGAAGACCTTTCGTCACACCAAAACCGCCGCCATACAAACCGATGTCCTCGCCTAACAGAAAGACTTTTGAATCAGCACTTAACGCTTCTCCCAGAGCTTCATTTAATGCTTCCAAATAAGTAATCGTCCGCATTATTGCTTCACTCCTTCCTGATAAACATCCTGCCACAGTTCTTTCAATTCAGGCTCAGGATCATTTAAAACAGATCGAACCATTTCTTTTGTTTCCTGCTGAACAGCTGTTCTGATCTCAGCCAGCTGCGCATTTGATATTGAAAATTCTTCCGCTAATCGTTGCTCAAGCTTTAAAATTGGATCGTGATTTTCCATCCAGTACTGACATTCTTCTTTCGAACGATAAACGAGCTTATCTGATTTCGAATGACCTTTATAACGGTAAGTAATAGCTTCGATCAGGGTTGGACCGCCGCCTTTCCGTGCTTTTTCAACGGATATTTCTACTGCTCTTTGAACAGCAAACACATCATTTCCATCAATTGTCAGCCCCTCTATTCCATAGCTTTCAGCCCGATCAGAAAGCTTTTTGACATTCACCATTTGTTGAATGGCGCTGCTCATGCCGTACTGATTATTTTCAATCAGATAAACAACCGGAAGAGCCCAAATAGAAGCCAGATTCAACGCTTCATGAAAACTTCCTTCATTCGTTGCACCATCACCGCCATAACAAAGAACTACCTGCTCTGTCTGATTCATTTTAGCTGTTAAAGCCGCACCCGCAGCAATCGGAAAATTGCCGCCGACAATACCATTTGAGCCCAAATTTCCAACAGTTAAATCTGCAATATGCATACTGCCGCCTTTCCCCCGGTTAGTTCCTGTCTGTTTTCCAAGAATTTCTGCCAGCATTGCTCTGCGGTCCGTTCCTTTGGCAATCGCATGCCCGTGATTTCTGTGAGTGGAGAGTACCCAATCTGTCTTGTTCAATACACCCGCTCCGCCAGCCGCCGTTGCTTCCTGCCCGATACAAAGATGCATTGTACCGTACATTTTTCCATCGTCAAATAAGTCCTGTACAGCTTCTTCAAACAATCTTATTTCCCACATTGTCCGGTAGCTGTTTAGTGCAAAGCTGGCAGATTTTTCTGCTTTCTTCTGATCAATCATGCGTTTCTCCTTTTATCTGCATTTGGGTTCATCTTAATTCTAAATAAAAGCATTTAGTTTAACAGCAGCTGATTTGACTGCAAAATAATTGCATAACTGAACAGGCAGTTTTCTTCCTTCATAAAAATATGACCACAGACCGCCTGCCATAAACGTGCCTATCATTTAACCAATCTAATTTATCAATCTCTGCCATCTTCCGCCTTTACATTTGTTCACCATCAAATCATATGTAAACATTCTATCTTTTTCCTTGCTTCGTTGCAAGTCAATCAGCACGTTTGTTCCTTTATTCATTTAAAAATAAATTTTTCTTTATACTTTTACTACATAATTTTAGCCATAAATGGTTTATAATATATAAGGGAGGTGAAGACAATGTTGTTTCACGATGAAGAAGCAATGCTTTTTTGTATGCATTGCCAGAAGGAAACACTCCACGACATTCAATATATGAACGAAATAATTTCAAGTATTGAATGTGAGGAATGCCATAATAAAATGAGTATCGATGTAGATGCAATGAAAGAATTCCATCATTATCTCTATGAGCGCATGATGTCCAAGCCTGGACGCTTAACCGAAGAAGCACGGAAAGATTTCAGCAAATTCCTGTCTTCGATGCCGATGAGGCTGCTCAGCAAACCTGTTCGGTTTTCAAATGAATATTCGCAGATGAATAAAGAAGTAAAAAACTATGTCTCAAAAGCAAAACAGGATGAAGAAGCAGATGAAGAATAGCCTTTTAAAAACACTCCTTTCAAACCAAGAAGCTTTTATAATCGATCAAGGTACCCTTTCCAAAGCGGAAGTTCTTTCTCCTTTTGCGCTGACAGATACCCTGACGATTTTTTCAGGTATTCATAAACAGCCGATCCTGCATTTCTGGCAGTTGGACCAAACGATGATTTTGGGCATGAAAGACACTCGTGTTCCTTATTTCTCTGATGGGATTGCATCGCTGAAAGCAGATGGCTATAAACCGATTATTCGCAACTCAGGAGGCTTAGGTGTAATCGCTGATAAGGGCATACTGAATGTCTCTCTCATTCTGCCGCAGTCAGCAGAACATAAACTCTCAATTGACAATGCCTATCATTTTTTTAGAGAATGGATTCATTCAGCCTTTGAAACCAGCGGGAAAACAATTGAGGCCTATGAAATTTCCAATTCCTACTGCCCTGGTACATTTGATTTAAGTATCGCCGGGAAAAAATTTGCGGGCATCGCACAACGACGAATAAAAGACGGCGTTGCCGTAATGGCTTACCTAAGCATTAACGGCAATCAACAATCCAGAGGAGAAGCAGTCCGACGATTTTATCAACATGGATTAAAGGAAGGCTTCGGAGAGAATGGTTTTCCGCCGGTTGAACCAGCAGTAATGGAAAATCTTGGCAATCTGCTGAAGAAACCTTTGGCAATCGATAGTGTAAAGGAAAGGCTGCTGCATGTCTTTCAAGAAGAAAATCAAATGCTGGTTGAGGAAAAAAAGATAAACAGTTTAATGCAGCTGTCTGAAATTCAGACAGACTATAAAAAACAGCTGAAAAAAATGATTCAGCGCAATCAGCAGCTGGAGGAGGAACTGCATGACCATTTCTTATAAAAATCAGTTACTGCCTATTGAAAAAGTCTTTCGGGACCCTGTCCATAATTACATTCATGTCCAACATCAGGTGATTTTAGACCTGATTAATTCTGCAGAATTTCAAAGACTTCGACGAATCAAACAGCTGGGTACCTCTTCCCTGACCTTTCACGGCGCAGAACACAGCCGTTTTTCTCATTCACTGGGCGTTTATGAAATAACCAGAAGAATCTGTGATATTTTTCAACGGAATTATTCTGTTGAACAGATTGGAGAAGATGGCTGGAATGATGAGGAACGTTTGGTAGCCCTGTGTGCCGCTTTGCTGCATGATGTGGGTCATGGACCTTATTCACATACATTTGAACATATCTTTCAAACAGATCACGAAAAGATTACTGTGGAAATAATCACTTCTCCGGAAACTGACGTCTTTCAAATCCTCAATCAGGTTTCAGCTGACTTTCCTCAGAAGGTTGCCAGCGTGATTACCAAGGAATACAGAAATCCTCAGGTAGTCCAAATGATTTCCAGTCAGATCGATGCAGATCGGATGGATTACCTGCTGAGAGATGCTTATTTTACCGGTACAGAATACGGCACTTTTGATTTGACCAGAATTCTACGTGTTATCCGACCATATAAAGGCGGTTTGGCCTTTACAATGAACGGCATGCACGCAGTAGAAGATTACATTGTCAGTCGTTACCAAATGTATGTTCAAGTCTATTTCCATCCAGTTTCCAGAGGAATGGAAGTTATTTTAGATCATCTGCTCCATCGGGCTAAAAGTCTGTATGAAGAGCAGCCTGACGACTATCTTCTGCACTCACAACTGCTGGTCCCCTTTTTCAAAGGAGATTACACACTACAGGAATATCTAAAACTGGATGATGGTGTTCTGACTACCTACTTTACACAATGGAGTGAACTAGGCGACTCTGTACTGACCGATTTGACAAAACGCTTTTTAATGCGCAAGCCTTTAAAATCAGCCAAATTCTCGAACGAAACAGATCCGCTGATAATCGAGCACTTAAAAATGCTGATAGAAAAAGTTGGTTATAATCCAAAATATTATACAGCAATTAATTCCAGCTATGATTTACCGTATGACTTCTATCGCCCGGAAAAAAACAGTCACCGGACACAAATTGAAATCATTCAAAAAGACGGAACACTGGTAGAGCTTTCGAAAGTCAGCCAACTAGTTGCTGCGCTTGCCGGTCAGGGCCAAGGAGATCGACGCTTTTACTTCCCTAAAGAAATGCTTCAACCAGCAAAAGATCAGCATTTGGATTTATTTGAAGAAACCTACCATGAATTTCAGTCATTTATTCATAATGGCGCAATTATTGACAATAAAGTTTAATTTTTTAATAGACACTGCAGGAGGAAAACATGACAATTAAGCTAGTAGCAATCGACATCGACGGAACATTACTGGATTCCAACAGAAATATCACTGCCCGGGTAAAAGAAGCTGTGCAAAAGGCCAACAAACAGGGTGTATTTATTGTATTATGTACCGGCAGACCGTTGCCGGGTGTGAAAAGCCTGTTGGAGGAGCTGAATCTTTATCGGGACAATGATTATGTGATTACCTATAACGGCTCTTTGGTGCAGGCAACAAAATCCAAAGAAGTGATTTCAAAATATACGCTGTCCTACACTGATTTCCTTGAAATTGAGCTGGAAGCCAGAAAGGTCGGCAGCCATTTACACATGAGTGATGAGCAGAACATTTATACTTTTAATCGTGATATTGGCAAATATACAGTTCATGAAGCTTATCTGGTGGATATGCCGCTGAAATATCGTTCAGTGGAAGAAATCACGCCAGATATTAACGTGATTAAAATGATGATGATCGATGAACCTAAGATTTTAGATCATTCTATCAGTCAGCTGCCGAGCAGCTTAAAGGAGAAATACACAACTGTTAAAAGTACAGAATTTTACTATGAGATTTTAAATAAAGAAGCCAGCAAAGGAAATGCCCTTGAAAAACTGGCTGCTCATTTAAATATTCCGATTGAAGAAACCATGGCGATTGGTGACAATGAAAATGATTTGTCCATGATTGAAAAAGCAGGTATTGGCGTAGCTATGGGCAATGCAACTGAAAATGTTAAAAATGCTGCGGATGTGCATACTTCTTCAAATGATGAAGATGGTGTGGCTGAAGTTTTATTTAAATATTTGAACTGACTTTTTAATTCAAGAAAAGAAAGTTGTGACAAAGCTTGCTCCTGCGATTACTCGTCGCATGGAGCAGCTTTGTCACAACTTCCTCTTTAAAAAAGCAGCAGTACTGTTATTCATAATGAACATTCAAACTCAATATTTTGAATATAGAAAAAAGCTCTGATTTATCTGTTTCTCTTCTAAAAAAATCCTCATACTTTATACTGTTTAAAATCTGAAAATTTTGCAGCTTTTTTCCTGCCTATTTACAAAAGCTGAATCACGACTTTATAAGCTGTTTTGCCATTTGCGGACTGCCCATTTATGACTTCCTCTTTTCAAAAGTTCAATCCCCTCATCAATCATCACCCATTGAATACCATTACATTTCTCAAGAGGCTCACTGACTTGTGTCCATTCCGAAGCAATAAAAAAATAGCCAGGATTATGATAATCTGTCTCTCTATGACGTGAATGAAAATATTCATCTGCCTGTCCCAGGTACGCACCAATGACTACTTCAATACCCAATTCTTCCAGCATTTCCCGATCAATTGCCTGTTCCTTTGTTTCCCCCTTTTCTATTTCTCCACCAGGCAGAAAGTATGCCCCGTTTGGTGCTTGAATTAATACCATCTCCTGCTGATTATTTCTTGTTACAACAATATACGCACCCAACCTTTTTTTATAATCCCTCTGGTTTGATTTTTCTCCAAAAGTGGGAATTTCCATAAAAGCAACTCCTTGAATTTTTTGACCTCAGCTGATTGACTAAATAGATGAACCAACTGACTTCACATAATTATTCTGATTCTCATTCCTTCGCCATCTAGTTCATCCAGAACTTTCGAAAGCCTGTTAATCCTTTTAATTCTACATTAGAAATTTTTAATGAACAAGCAAAAACTTATCTTTTTATACGCTCTGTGCTAGTATTAAAAAGGAAACACTATTTATTTGATATTTTTAATTTGAAAGGATGATTCACAGATGAAAATGGCACACACTTGCGTCCGTGTAAAAGATTTGGAAGCTTCTCTGGAATTTTATCAGAAGGCATTTGGTTTTGAAGAAAGCCGCAGACGGGATTTTCCTGAAAATAAATTCACCTTAGTCTATTTAACTCTTCCAGGAGATGAATATGAGCTTGAACTAACCTATAATTATGATCATGAAGCATATGATCTTGGAAACGGCTATGGTCATATTGCAATCAGCACAGATGATATTGAAGCTCTTCACAGCAAACATAAAGATGCTGAATTTAATGTAACAGACATGAAAGGACTTCCTGGAACACCGCCTTCTTACTACTTCATAACAGATCCAGATGGTTACAAAGTAGAAGTAATTCGTACAAAATATTAAAATTGAACAGCGGAGAAAATATAACAGTCTTTCTCTTATGGATTATTCTGAAAAGGAATCCGGGATGCTTCTTCAGATCTGGATTCTTTTTTTCAATACGTTAAAACACTTTAATAGCCTTTCCTGCTAAAAGTGATAAAATAGAAAAAGAAATTTTAAACTGGTTTACTTGAAGTAAACATACAGTTGAACACCAAAGGAAGCTGATGTTAATCTTTATATCTTGTTTCCGCATAACTATGACCTGTCTGAAAACTATCGAGAATCAAACAAGGTCCTTCAATTCTTAATGGCTTTGCCGTTTAGAAATTGATGAGATCGAAACGAAGTGTAGTGTAGTGTAGTGAAACTCATAGATACAAAAATTTTCTATAGTAAACATTCATTTAGCAGAATGATATGATTCGTCCCTCCAGAAATAAAAAAAGAAAATTTTCAGCTAACTATTCCCAAATTGCCTATGCTATTTCGTCAAAAACAGGAGCTTCAATTAGTTATTTGTTGAAAGCTGATAATAACCCCCTATTTTCCTAAGTAATTTATTAAAGTATTAGCTTCTGGGGGATGAATCATGGTAACAATATGACAAGTTAAAGAATATAGTAACATTTCTTCTTTAAACAGAACTAGCCTATATTTATTTTTTCGAAAAGACTCGCCACTAAAGTTTTCAGACAGAAACTACGTTACAGTCAGAAAAATAAAAGAATAAAGGAGACAAGTTATGGTCAAACCTATTATCGGCATCGCCGGAAATCAATTAATTCATCCTACAGAATTCTTTCATGGCAATCAGGTTTCATATACTCCGCAGGGCTTTGTGAATGGCATACAGAAAACTGGGGGAATCCCCTTCATTTTGCCTATTGGAGCTTCAGCTTTGGCTAAAACGTATATTAATCAAATAGACAAGCTGCTTTTAGCAGGCGGACAGGATGTATCACCTGATCTTTATGGTGAAGAGCCTCAACCAAAACTGGAAGAAACTAATAGGAATCGTGATATTTTCGAACTGGCACTGATCACTGAAGCAATGAAACAGAAAAAACCAATTTTTGCAGTATGTCGCGGGATGCAATTATTGAACGTGGCTTTAAAAGGAACTTTGTATCAGGATCTTTCTGAATACAAAGACTGGAAGGTTAAACATGTTCAACAGCCAACAACACCTGAATTTGCCACACATTCTATTGTTACAGAAAAAGGCAGTATTTTGCAGAATATCCTAGGAGAAAAGAAACGGGTAAATTCCTATCATCATCAGGCTGTTCGCGATCTGTCGCCTGAACTTATTCCCACTGCCTACTCGACAGACGGAATTATTGAAGGAGTAGAAGCCAAAAATCCGGAACAGCGTCTTCTTGCTGTACAATGGCATCCCGAATTAAATTTTGACAAAGATGAAAGAGAATGTGCATTATTCGATTACTTTGTTAATCAGCTATAACATCAAAACAAAAACGACAGTCCCAAGTAATTTTTTCAGGCTGTCGTCTTTCTTTGTATATTATTGCTTGTAATACCCGTTGAGGTCATTTCAATAATTTATGGTAAATCTGGAATAGACATTCTTGCCAATTTCTAGATTAAAAATTGAAGTTATCAGGGTCAGCACCTAGACGTTCATTCATATCCAAGTCATCAATTACTTTTAAATCTTCCTGACTAAGTTCGAAATCAAACACATCAAAGTTTTCTCTGATTCGTTCTTCATGAACAGATTTAGGAATAACAATAATGTCATTTTGCAGATGCCAGCGAATAATTACCTGAGCAGCTGATTTTCCATATTTCTTACCCATTTCAACTAAAACAGGATTTTCCAAACTTTTTCCTTGTCCCAACGGAGACCATGCTTCAACTGCGATATTTTCTTTTTTTAAATATTCTCTTAGAGGTGCCTGACTAAGTGTAGGGTGAAGTTCAATTTGATCCACCACAGGTCTGACTTTCGCATCTGCCAAAATATCTTCAACATGATGCTTATGAAAATTAGACAACCCTATAGCCTTTGCCCGTCCGCTTTCATAAATCTCCTCCATTGCTCTCCAAGATTCTTTATATTTATCCTTCACCGGCCAATGAATCAGGTACAGATCAACATAGTCCAATCCCAGCTTATTTAAACTTTCGTCAAAAGCTTTCATCGTGGATTCATAGCCCTGATCTTCATTCCACAGTTTGGTTGTCACAAAAATTTCTTCTCTGGGAATACCAGACAATCGTATGCCTTCTCCTACTCCTTCTTCATTCTTATACACAGCTGCCGTATCAATCAATCGATAGCCTGTTTCCAGCGCCCATTTCACAGAGTCAATGACCTCTTGTCCATCCTGAACACGCCAGACACCTAAACCTAAACGAGGAATGACCGATCCATTTGCTAACTTCTTTGTCTTCTCGAACGTCATAATATTACTCCACCTTTCTTTAAATCCAATACTTCTTTCATTATACGCCAAAAACAGACTGATTAAAAAAAAATTTGGTCTATAAAACAAAGAAAATCAGACCTTTTTGATAAGCAGCAGTTGATCAAATTCAGCAGAATAAAGCTGATGGCGAATCTGTATCAAATTTTCGTAAAATCAATTCAAACAAAAAATATAGGGACACCATATACTGTAACCTTCCATTCAAAGTCTTTCTGTATCTGGATCATCTTCCATATGTCTGCTTCAGCTGATCTCCTGTACGAATTTAATCTTGATAAACTCTTTTTCTGTATAGTAATAGCCGCTGGATTCCGCCAGTTCTGGTTCTTTGGATATATAAGATTTTCCCGCAAATTCCTGATCCGAGATTTTCATAGCAAAAACAGCAGTTTGAATTAATTGCCGATAGTATCTGGGAAGCCCGACTCGTGTTTTAGCCATATATCGATGATCTCCGGCAATAATGAGATGGATGCCTGTCTGCTCAGCTGACAACAATATTTTTTTCAGCTCATCTTCTGTCAGGTGAACTGTCTGTTCAAACTTTTCCATCTCTGTAATATAGATTAGCCAAGGTTTCTGCCCGTGACATCCAGCCTGCTCTCTCCTTCTCACTTCACACAACAATTCTTCTTTAAATTCGATAAATTCTGCAGGTTGATCCCTGTACGAATGAACGGATAAATTCTTTCCTGTACTAATCTTTCCGGAATCGATAACAACAGTATTAACTTGACCGGTCAGCAGTTCCACAGACAATAACATTGAACATTTTAATGTCAGAAGTGGTTTGGGCGAGTCACCGATTAATGCAAGATTCAATTGACGATTTAACTCAAAAGTTACAGGTTCAACCTGTTCAAAGTCTAAGCCTAGTGGAAGAAGTCCTTGGCACACCATTTGCTGAACAGCTTTCATTTCTTTAAAGCTGTCAAAGCTGAGAAGCATGGGGACCATAGGAATAGGTTTGGGTCGTTTTCCCATCCAGTAAGTATTCATGGCATTGACTTCCTTTTGAATTGCTTCAATGAGTTTCAATGTGTCTTCTCCTGAAGCAGGCAAAGCTGTTTGGAATAATTCTGGTTCTTCCATTTTGATTAACCCTCTTCCAGGGAGGTCCTCTATCGCAATACTTGTTCTTCCAACAATTGACTTTGCTTCAAAATCATCAATCAGATGTAAGGGGATCTGAACTTTGATATTTCCTGACAACGACATACGCAGCGAATTTTGACGTCCGGCAGAAAGAAGTAGATGAATGCCGACTGCCGCACCTTCACGAGCAGTCTGATTAAGCATCATCTCAAATTCCCCCTCAAAATCCGATCCTTTCACACCTTCAAAATTATCGATTACTATCAAGATAGTCGGCTCAACCTTGCCGCTTGCTGCCTCATATATTTCAAGACTGGCAGCTGTATATTCTTTTAGCAATACTTTTCTTTTTTTTAATTCACCATTGATTCTTTTCATAAACTTGAGGATCTTCTCATTCTCATCACATTCCATTATTTCAGCAACATGAGGAAGGTTTTTCAAAGGCAGCAATCCATTTGTTCCAAAATCCAGAAGATAAAAGGTTAGATGCTCAGGATTATGTGTGCGAGCCAAATCCATAACCACCGTCTGCAGCAAGGTGCTTTTCCCATATCCCGGACTGCTGTAGACAACCATGTGTCCCTCTTCTGTTAGATTAATCTTCAACAATTTCTGCCTTTGTTTTCCAGGTAAATCAACAACACCTAGGACAGGTTCTAATTTTTGCTTTTCAGTTAGCCATAAATGTTTAAAATCTGCGGGATGCAGTTCATTGACTGACAATCTCTTCTTTAGCGGAGGAAGCCATGGTCTTGGAATCTCCTGAATCTTTTTGACCTTAGTAATAGTGCAGATTCCTTCAATAATTATTTCCAGCTGTGTAGGATTTCGATTTATATGTTCAAATTTTTCCAGACCGCTTAAATCTCTGTTCAACAGCTCGTATTGTCCCAGCTCATTGATTCGGTAGATTCTATGGTCATCATCTTGCTGCTTCTTTTTTTCCGGCTGATAACCAGCTCCGCTCCATGCACTTTGAAACAGCTCATAAATTTCATTGTTCCCAACCTGCAAATAAGCCCGACCCGGCTGAACAAGTTCTGATGCATCAGGAGTCTTCAGCATTTCCATACTGTCTGATCGATCCGCAACCTTTAAACAGAGTTTGGCATTGGAATTACTCCATATTTGATCGTTAACTACCCCAGAAGGCTTTTGTGTTGCCAGAATCAAATGAATTCCCAGGGAGCGCCCGATACGTGAGACAGAAATCAGCTCACTCATAAATTCAGGCTGCTCTGACTTTAATTCTGCAAATTCATCACTAATCAAAAACAGATGCGGCAGAGGTTCTAGGACGACACCTCTTTTATAAAGTATCTGATACTGGTTAATGTGATTTACGTCATTCTCTGCAAACAACTTTTGCCGACGTTTTAACTCTGCATTGATAGACATCAAAGCTCTTCTGCTTTGGGAGCCATCCAAATTTGTTATACTTCCAAGCATATGAGGAAGCTTACTGAAAAGATTTGCCAGTCCTCCGCCTTTATAATCAATAAGAAGAAATGCAAGGTCATGCGGATGAAAATTGACTGCTAAACTTAAAATATAGGTCTGCAACAGCTCAGATTTGCCGGACCCAGTTGTTCCAGCAATCAGCCCATGTGGTCCGTGGGCTTTTTCATGAAGATTAAGAAGCAGCTTTTCTTCATTTCCCCGCATTCCTATAGGCACTGACAGTGTTTTATGCGGAGAATGGTTCCTCCAGCGCTCAATTACCCCTAGCTCTTCAAAAGATTTTACACCATACAACTCAAAAAAAGTAACAGTTTCCGGAATCGCTGATTGGATAGTTTGCAGATGATTCAGCGGTGCCAGCAGCCGTGGCAGTTCTTCGAAATCAAATTCTTCCGGAAAATGATCCGGCTTAAATGAAATTTCTTTTAAATCCCCCTCTTCAAGCAGCAAAATTCCTGTATTTTTATCACGAATATCAATAATTGTTTTTATATAATCAGACAGACTGCTTAATTCATTTTTTACATAGACGACACTACAGCTTAGTTTACCGGTTTCCTCATTTAGGATATCCATAATACTATGATCCAGAATTAATTTTTCATCTGTAATTATCAATACATAATGAGGTGTAAATAAGCTAGCAGTTTTATTATTCCCAGTCTGTTCCACCATCTTCTTCCGATCCTTTAACCTGTGATTTAAAGCGTTCATCACCTGATCACAGCTTCTCTGATCGTAAACAAAACCTCTGATATTTGCATCTTGTAATTTGATATGCGGAAGCCAGCGCAACCAGAACCATTGATCCATTTCTGTTTCAGAAAAAACGATAATAAACTGTAAATCATGATAGCTGTGAAAAAAAGACAGCTGCAGTATCAGCAGATGCAGCTGCTCCAATACCAGTTCTCGTTGACCAATGTACCCCACAGAGGCTTTCACTAAATTAGATAAAATCGGCATTTTTTCGAGCTTAAGATTCTTCGAATAAAGCTCATAAGCCTGACGTTCAAGAGCATCTGTTTCCCCCTGACGCTCTTTGTTAGCATAGGTAAGTTTGACCGTACTGCTTATCTTGCCCAAGCCCAGACGATAAAACAAAAAATCATAATGTCCGGGTATCTTTTCATAAATTCGGGCGTTATATGACCGCCCCATTTTCAGCAGTTCTATTATATCTGGAAAATGATAAAGCTGTCCCAGTTTCTGTTTCTCATTCAATTGATACAGTGTAATAGCTTTATCGGTCAAGTAGCGACTGTACCCTTCATCGCGTTTTTCCATGTCTTTTTTATACTCTCTTCTGTTTTTAAAATAGCTGTGAATTGAAAATCCAACAGTCATCAAGGTGGTAATGCCGCTTGCCATCATGAAGAATACATTTGAACGGAAAAATGCCATAACTCCGGTTACTGCAAGCATAGTTATCGGTGGAAGGATTGTTTTAATCAGCTGGTCATTTGGAGCCTTTAGAGGAGCACTCGGAGAATTTATTGTTATTTCCTCTTTCTGTCCGCGATAAATAATTCTCGGCGAACGATGAAAATCAGGATACTCTGTATATTCTTCATAACGGGAAATATCAATTTCACATAGTTCAGTGTCAATCACAGTCCCAAAAGTTGCATGTATCTCCCGGTGAAAGATTTTTAATGTATGGATGCCAAAAGATATTTCATCTCCTTTTTTCAAAAGATATTCACTCTTTATCATATATTGATTATTCAACATACCTGATCCGCTTATCAGAATCAGCTGCCACTTGGCGTTTATTTTCTTGAGAAGGGCGGAAAAATCATGATCAGTAATAGTTAATCCGACATTCTTTTGATTACTGATCAATAGCTCTTTTTTATCAAGTAAATCAAAAATCTGTATTTTTTTTGCAGGAGTAACAATCAGTGTAAGCTTTTGTTCTGCAGTCACAGAAAAGGTATAGAAAACATTGACTTCTATTACCTGTTCTGTAAAATTATGTGACAGCTGCCAGCCATTTTTATAACAAAGAAAAAAGCTGTTTTCTTTCGGTAATGGAAGATGAAGGGTTGCTGCAGCCTCTTCTGAAAAGTAGTAGGTTTGTGTTTTATCTAAAAATAACTGATAACGAAACTCGCCATAATATAAAATTATCTGCCATTTACTTATTTATTTCTCCACCTCCTCAGAAAAACTTTCTACTGCTTCATCCATCATTTTGCTGCGCTTTTCTTGATAGCGGACGTAATCTTCCTCCAGCTCCATCATAAATACCTCCTTTTCTGTTCCTTTCAGACTTCCGTCATTTCGCACCTGTTCCATTTTTTGAATAATACTAAATAGAATTAAATCTGAATCTTCAAGTTTTTTTGCAATATCCAGAGCTTCATCATAATTCCCCCGACCATTTTCAATCCAGTAGTTTAGATAATCTTCCTCTGAACGCAAGGTAATATTGTTTAAAATAACAGCTCGTTGTTTTTCCTGCAAAATTTCTCCCTGAATAAAACTGTATGCAAGTTCATACTTTTGTGTAAACGGCATTTTTTCTATTTGTTCATTTTTAAGAGTAGTGATTACTTCTTCATAATTTCCTTTCAAAAATGCAGTATCTGCCTCTTGCATCCGATATAGAAACGGAATGTAAAAAAAGCTGCCATAGATAAGCGGACCCAACATAACCACAGACAGTATGGACATACATAATGCCATCCGTTTCATCCACATAAATTTTACTTTGCTGACTTTACACATCGTTCTTTCTGAATATGCTGTGGTCTGGAGATAAGTATCCATTAAATAGGCTCTGATTTCCTCTATACTTTCCAATTGAATAATTGTCTGAATAAAAGAATTTCCATTCTTTATTTCCAGCTGTCCTTCATAAAGAGTTGAAAAATTCTGATTTTTTTCAAACAATTCAAGGATCAGGCATTTATACTGACGCAGCAGCTTCTTCTTATTGATGATAAAAGGCGGCATCTTTTCCCTTAGTCCTCTGTATGCTAGTGAGGGAATCAGATTATGATTGAATAAAAGATTGTCCGGATGCAAAAAAAATGTCAGAGGCAAATCGAGCAGTTCCTCTATCGAAGCAGTATTAACCATTGCTCTTAACTTATCTTCATGTGAATGTTTCTTTAAATCCTCAAAATTTAAGTATTCATACGGAAGAGTATAAATTTCTATAACAGCTTCTTCTTTCTGATGACAGTTCATAGGTAAAAGCAGAGGATGAGAAATTTCCAGTAAAGTCAGTTTTTGACGGGATTGTATTCGAACATCTGATTTCTGTATACTTAGCAGCCATTTACTTTTTGTTTTAGCAAATCTAAAACTGTGATTTTCAAAAGTAATCATACATTTCTTAGTCATTTCTTTCATATGCTTCATTCTCCAATATTTCAATCCTGTCACCATCAGTTAAAGAGTAATCTTTCAGCCTGTCTTCTTCTCCCAAAAGAATACCTTTATTTAAAACCTTGAGCTGATATTTTTTTAATAAAATATCTTTATTAAATATCTCGTTCACCTCCCTGATTAGAGAATAAACACTGCTGGTAACAGGAATTCGCAAATCCACACCTGCTTTTTCATTATTTGAATATGAAAGTGTGATATTTATATGTTCGTTGCTGATATTCACACTAACCTCCTCTTTTTTTAGCATAAAATAAGAATACCCCTGTAATTCCTCCAAGATTAACTGCTATAAATATCGCAGGGAGAACGAAAGTGGCAGAAAACAAGTCTGACGAACCTTTTTCTGAATATGCCCTTAGTTTTAGTTGCTCATTCCCAGTAAATAACAGTTCTAAATCAGGTGTTTCAACAGCTATTAACTCTTTTAAAAATAATTGTGCTTTTTCCTGCCGCATCTCCCTGTCAGCCATCTCTTTTCTCTGTCTAAGCTCGTCCATTGTTTCCAGTACAAATAAGTCTTCTTGAATGATATTGCTTTGTTTTTTACTCTTATTTGTATGGTTTTCCGTTAAACGTTCCCCTCTTATATTCAAACTGTTTTCCTGAAACCCTTCTTTGGCCTGCCCGATAGACATTTCAAAAAACATACAACCCAAAATACCGACACAAACAGCCGCTTTCTTCATCCTATTTCTTCTTTCAAATTTTTTTGCGGTTTCCAAATAAAAATATTGAATAGGACCAGTTCTAAAAGAACCACCCCATAGATGAATAACTTTGCACTATCCAATAGTTTCTCTGATAAAACGTCATTTAGAACTGCCTGACCATTCTCAAGAGGACTTATTCGCTGTAATACATCCAACATCCAGTTAGAACCAGCCTCATTGCCAAACGAGCTGACAGAAAATATATAACTGACAAATATAAAGAGACTTACAGCAAAGCCTGCAAGGTGAAGTTGTTTTAATAAGTAATGATTTATCAAAGTAAAGAGTGTCAAAAAAATTAGCAGCACTACTCCCCAAATAAATTGAAAATCTTTTGGAATTTGAAGTTCACTGATACTCAGTGCTGTCAAAATGATTCCCAAAATAAGACAGCTCACACAAAGCAACAGGGTATCTACTATGTTTTGACCAATCCATTTTTGCTTCGAATAAAATACCTTAAGTCTCTGAACTGGCGGCTGAAATACAAAAACAAAGGATAGAAACAAACTTACTGTAAACATGATTAAAACCCATGCAAAAGATTGATTAGTCAAGCTTGTTTGAACAGCTGTCTCTAAATTTCCGAACACCGGATCTGATATAAATTCCAACAGCGTATTGTTAGGCATTCCCTCCTGATAAACATTGTTTAATACATCCGTAAACTCTTCAAAAAAATCACGGTTGCCAGCAAATGCTCCCGACATCTCCTGTTTAAACTTTTCTGCATTGGCAGAAAGATTCATACTGTTTTTCTGAGCCTCCTGAATCTCTCTGTTAAACAAATCAAAAGCTCCTTCTATTTCTGAAGTCTCCTGAATGATCTTTTGAGAGGCTTCTCTCACTTCTTCGGACTTCGTGAGAAGCTTCATAAAGGAATCGTCAATTGCTGGAATACTGGAATTTGTTTGTTCATTGACTACATCCGCCGGTCCCTTTTCCCCCATAGCAGTTTGTGTCATTTTCTGCCAATCACTTAGTTTTTGCAGCTGTCTGCCGACCATTGTATTCAAGTTCTCAGTATTTTTCTGTATTTCTTCCAACATAATTTGTAGGTCACTGCTTTTCTCTGCCATTGAATCAGCTATTCTCAGAAGCTCATGCAGATTCTGATTCTGTTTATCAAAATCACCGCCATTACTTGCAAATAATTCATCTATAACTATATTGAAAAAAACTGTTAAGTCCATATTTAAATATGATTGCTCATTTAAAAACGACTCAGTTTCAAAGGCAGTAAGTTCATCTACAACCTGTTCATACAGTTCTTTTATCTTTCCAGCCTGCTCTGAATAAGCATTCGCTATTTTCTGGAAATCCTCAGTCAAGAATAAAGAAACATCTACTGGAAGCGCCCATTCCAGAATCCTGTCAATTTGATCGATATTCGGATTCGGAACAATAATTTCTTTACCAGACTCCTGTTCAGTTGGTTTAGCTGCTTTTAAAGTAGGAGAATCGGTGTCAGCTTCTTCATTTGGTGATGGGCTCACTCCCAGCTCTTTCTCGTTCATCTCTTCTGTCATCTGAGAAACGCTTATCAAAAAATTATTGGTAACTGCCAGATTCTCTCCTTCTCCTTTTAATCGATAAGTAATTGTATAGATTCGTTTATCAGAAAATTCATCAACTTCATAGATATATCTATCTCCAGATACATAAACAAGCGTACTTCCTTCTCCATTCATTGAGAGCGATTTAAAATCTACACATTCAGGAACAGTTAGTTGTAACAGTGCCCTTCGCTTATTATTTTCCCAATGAATGTTAAATGAAGCTGTTCTGCTGCAAAGCTTCTCCTTTTCTTCAGCTAGTAAATAGTATGCAGATTCAAAATTTTTATAATAACTGTCAGGTTCTTTCAAAACTGTTGAATTGTTAGTGCTCCAGTCTAATAAGGGCAGCTCTATTCCAGTACTTTCAACAGCTGATATTCCCTCTCCCTTATTATATTCATCTATTCGCAAATTGATATGATTAACCTGTTCTTGGATTGCAGTTAAAAAGCTGTCAATTTCATCGAGCAAACACTTTTCTTGCTCCTCTGATTTTCCATACAGCCTATCGTTAGATCGAAATATCTTTAGAAATTCTGAATGATCAGCAGTGTTCCTTATCGGCAATGAATTCAACCTTTCCTGCAGCTTTTCAATTTGCCTTCTGTTTACTTTTACAGCTTGATTAAGAAAAGAATCCGTTTCTATACTTTCTGATCCTGAATCAATTTTACGTTTTTTGGTTATTACATCTCCTAATGTAATTTTCTGACCGTTTTCCATCTGTTCTGCTTCATCATATCCAAAGATTCGGTAAAACTGTTTTTTATTCTGGTTAAAAAAATCAGTACGAAGCCTGATCAATTGTTCAATCTGATCTTGAATAAGCTGCCTGGATTCTGATAAATTGAAACTTAATGCTTTTGCCTGATAAAAATACTGATCTTCTTTTGCTGAGAAAAACAAGTCAGAAAAAAAATTACTCGATTTATTGATTGCGGAAAATAGTTCCGTTGTTTCCTGACTCAAAAGAGTATTATCCAAAGAAATCAATGACTGAACAAGATCTTCATAAGTCAATTTTCCTTCAGATCGCATAGCCAAAAGTTTTTCTAATTCTGTTTCGAACCCACTAAAATTATCCTCAGAAAAAACAACCGTTTCTTTTAAATGAGTAAAATGATCCTTTACCATTTGGTTTGCCTGCTGTGTCTCCTCAATCTGAGTAGAAATTTGTGGAAAAGACTCTTTAAGATGAGCTGCCGGCAGATACATGTTTTTTTTGAATCCCTCTTCCAGATCTTGTTCACTGCCATACACTTTCTCAATATTCTTTTGAGCTGTATATAAGTTATCAATAATACTGACTACATACATATCTACTAATTGCTTGCTTAATTCATTTACAATCTGCTGTCCAATTCGTTTTGATTCATTCTCAAACGTACTGTTCCCGTCCCCATTGACTTTATAATTCAGCCGTAGTTTTTCCGGTGAAGGATTATCCAAATCAAGCAGCTTCTCAGAGAAATTACTTGGGATAATAATCAGTAGATGATAAGAACCGTTCTTCAGTCCGTTCTCGCCAGTTCCTCTTGCGACAGTATACCAATCATGTGTTGTCTCTTTTTCAACTTTTTTTACATAGTCCGATCCAAGCTGATACAACTTATTGTTGCTTGTTACTCCCTGATCTTCGTTCACTAAGGCAATATTTAGCCGTACAGTCTCCTTTTCATTATTTGATGAAACAGTACTGAACTTTTTATTTATAAACAGCAGCAGTATGAGAAGAACAAGCAATATCCAAACAGCTTTTAATATGTAAATAAGTTTCTTTCTATTCATCATCACTCCTGCTCCTTTGTCATTGCTCTCTTTTTCAGCAAGCTGATTTATAGTTTAAACACTAAAGTAATTCACCTTCCAAATTGTATTTACTCATCGCTGTCATCTGCTATTGAAATCCATGCATGCCTTTAAGCTGCCGATCGGTTTCTTCATAAACATTGGCGGTCTTTTTCAATCTGCTGTCAATTTCATCCAAAAGCTCCGAAAACTGCTGGACTTTGGGTGTCAGTTCAATAAACTGTCCATCAAACTGTTGCGCTGCTTCCCCTCTCCATTCATTCATCGTCTCACGATGCGCTGAAGTCAAGTGATCTAAAATCCCTCTGATTTCTTCTGCCTTTGTTCCATAAACTCCGGATAATTCTTCTAAACGCTGATAATTTACCGTTAAATCTGCCACATTCATTCCTCCAATTTTTTAGTTTAAATGCTTCATGCCTTTCACCTTTCAATTCATCTTTAAAAACGGCACGCTCAAAAGTAATATACGCAATTTTTGTAAAAATTATTGAACCACAAAATTTTTTTATATTTATAGACACAAAGAAAATCGACGTACCCTTTTAATAGAATACGCCGATTAAGTATTTTCTTTTTTATTTTTTGTCAGGCTTTTTGAATCCAGCCTTCCGGAGCCTCGATTTTGCCAAACTGAATTCCTGTCAGTTCATCATACAATTTTTGCGTAACAGGACCTACTTCTGTTTCGCTGTAAAAAACATGGAACGAATCACCATTTTGAATGCCTCCGATCGGAGAGATAGCTGCTGCAGTTCCACAAGCACCTGCTTCTGAAAACTGATCCAGCCCATCCAGATAAACATCCCCTTCAACAACTTCCATCCCCAAATGATGTTCAGCTAAATATAAAAGTGAGTACTTCGTAATACTTGGCAGAATAGACGGGGATATCGGTGTAACAAAACGATTATCCTTTGTAATTCCAAAGAAATTGGCAGAACCAACCTCTTCTATTTTTGTATGTGTTGCCGGATCCAGATAGATGCAATCCGAAAAATGTCTGTCATGAGCTGCTTTTCCAGGATACAAACTGGCTGCATAATTTCCACCGACTTTCACAGCTCCTGTTCCATGCGGTGCTGCCCGATCACTGTCAGATACAATAAAGTTTGTAGGCGTCAGACCGCCCTTGAAATAGGCACCAACCGGCATGCAAAAAACTGTAAACAGATATTCTGGGGCTGGACTGACACCAATCCCTTCTCCAACCCCTATAAGCAAAGGTCGAATATATAAAGTAGCGCCCGAACCATATGGCGGTACGAAGTCTCTATTTGCATTCACTACCTCTTTAACTGCATTTACAAACTTTTCCTCCGGAACCTGAGGCATCAATAGACGTTCAGCACTGCGGTTCATTCGTTTTGCATTTTCTTCCACCCGAAACAAATTAACTGAACCATCTTCACAGCCATATGCTTTCAATCCTTCAAAACATTGCTGTCCATAATGAAGAGAAGCTGAACCCTCGTGTATATGCAGCGTATTATCCTCTGTTAACAGCCCATCATCCCATTTTCCATCTTTCCATTTAGAAAGATAACGAAATGGTGTTTTGATATATTTAAACCCTAAATTTTCCCAATCGATCATCCTGTGTTCCCCTTCCATTTTCAGAATATTGTATCATATTATCCTCTGAATTGTTAGATTTTTCTCATAATTCACTTTCAAAATCATAAAAAGGAAATTTTAACAGAATATTTCAGTCGAGGTTCAGATCAGATTGCTGTTCAACACTGGAAACTGATTTTATACCAAGATTCTTTCTGATAAGAAACCTGATGATTTTCTTTTTTTGAAAAATAATAAAGCAGACTGTACTGGAATGATTTCCCTTTTTTAGGTAAAATAGAAGAAATGCTTTATAAAGGTGGTTCATTATGTTTCTCTTGCAGCAGTCAACATCAAGTATTGAAAGTACAGTAGATTCCTCTTCAGTTACTTTGACAGAAGAAACAGTGAAAAAAGTCAGTGCGCTTCAACGCTACTGGCAGTCAATCAACTGGGATCAGATTACCGCAGTACTTATTGAAAAGACTATCTATCTTTTATTTCTTATATTGTTATTTGTTTTAATCAATAAAATTGGAAAAGTGCTGATCAATCATTTATATAAAAATCAGATTTCCAAAAAACAGTCACTCAGCAACAGCAGAGTAAACACGCTTCATCTGCTTACCAGTAATGCTTTTCAATACACTCTGTTTTTTTTCTTTCTATACTCCGTATTAAGTGTTTTGGGGGTTCCTATTGGCTCGCTGCTTGCAGGAGCAGGGATTGCGGGGGTTGCCATTGGTCTTGGTGCTCAGGGCTTCATGAACGATATCATTACAGGCTTCTTTATTATTCTGGAGCAGCAGATGGATGTAGGTGACTATATACGTTTGCTCAGTCTTGATATTGAAGGAACAGTCACCTCAATCGGACTGCGAACAACACAGCTGAAATCACTTGATGGAACCGTTCATTTTATCCCTAATCGAAATATTACCACGATCAGCAATCTGTCTCGTTCCAACATTCAGGTCGTCATAGACATCCGAATAGTGCCGGAGGAAGGTATTGAAAAGATTCAGGAGCTGATTTCCGGGGTGAACGAACGTCTGGCAGAAAAGCATGATGAAGACATCCAAAACGGCCCTACTCTTTTCGGCATGGTCGATTTAGGCAATGGTAATTTCGCAATTCGTACCACGATGTATGTCTTAAACGGAAAACAATCTGGAATCAGGGAAGAATTTCTGGCGCAGTATGTTTCAGCACTTTCAACCGAAGGATTCACTATTCCAAATACACCCATTAATATGCAATAAAGTAAAAGAAGATCGGGACAAAAGCGATCAGCTCTGAGAATTAAGAAGGAATATCCGAAAATTGTCAAGGAACTCTATTCATAGAATGAATAGCTGTGAATTGATACCTTCCTGGAGCTCCTCATATTTTCAGGATAGTTCGGCTTAATTCCGAAGGAGTTGCTCCTGCGGTTACTCGTCGCATGAAGACCTTTGCTCCTGCGGTTACTCGTCGCATGAAGACCTTTGCTCCTGCGGTTACTCGTCGCAAAAAGAATTTTTGCTTTTGTACCGCCGTTTATTCGGGTGTAGATATGAAGAGAGTTTGGAACTTTATTTCTGTCCCAAACTCGTTTTTTTATTTCTTCAAATCCAAAGACTGCAGAAAATCACCTACATGCTCTACTGCAAAAGTCAGGGCGTCTTCATTTGGATTAAATTTTTCAGAATGCAACCCAAATGGGCTTTCAACTCCAAGCCAAAACATAGTTCCCGGAACTTTGGAAAGCAAATAACCAAAATCCTCACCTGTCATTGCTGCCGGTGCGTTTTCAAAAGCAACACCTTGCTTATTTTTCATAAATTCAATGAACTGCTCTGTTATATTCTGGTCATTGACAACAGGCACATAGCCTTTCTGATCCAAAGTCACCTCCACTTCACAGTTAAATGACTGGCCGATTCCTTGTGCAAGTTCGCGGATTCTCCTTTGTGTCAGCTGGTTGCTCGCTTCTGATAAAGTCCGAATCGTCCCTGAAATTTTTGCTTCACCTGTAATCACATTATTTGTTGTGCCTGCATTAAATGTACCAAATGTGATTACTCCACCATCTACAGGATTAACATTTCTGCTGATAATTGTCTGTGCCTGCTGAATAAAGCTGGTGGCAGCAATAATCATATCATTTGATTCATGAGGAAATGCAGCATGACCACCCTTTCCTTTAAAATGAACACGAACTTCACAGGTAGCCGCAAATAATGTGCCTTTTCTAGTTGTAATTTTTCCCACTGGTAAATCCGGATTTACATGCAGGGCATAAAATTCATCCGGCAGCCAGTCGCCAAATGCCCCCTGCTCATACATCAGCATTCCTCCAGCTTCATTTTCCTCAGCCGGTTGAAACAGAAAAAGATAATTATTTTTTGGTTGATTGGAACTTATCTTTTCCAGCAGCCCCAAACCAATAGTCATATGAAAATCATGACCGCATGCATGCATTTTCCCTTCATGAGTAGAACGAAAATCTGAATAAACTTCCTCAGTAATGGGAAGTCCGTCAATATCCGCACGCCAGCCTATAGTCTTTTCAGGGTCGCTGCCATAAACAAAAACCAGAATTCCTGTCTGCCAGCTTTTGATTTCAATATATTCCTTTTTTATTCCTTCTATTTCTTCCAGCAGACAACGCTGCGTTTTAACTTCTTCCAGACCAATTTCCGGTATCCGGTGAAGCGCTCTTCTAATTTCACTTAACCTTTCTTGTATCACGGACCAATCTCCTATTCAAAAAAACTTCTATATACAGAAAAGAAAGCATGGAACAAATAAAGTTCACACGCTTGTCTTTGTCCTTTCTTAACCTCTCAGTGTTCGATATACTGTTCTCCTGCTCAAGCTGTAACATTCGGCAACCGCAGACCACAGTTCATCTCTTGACAGATCATCGAAACAATCAAAAAATTTCTCCATCCTCTATAACTGGATTTAAAGATTTCTCAATTCTTTCATTATCGTTGTTTTATCTTTGGTTTTTTCGTCAAAATCCTTGATTTTTATTGCTGGAATTCCTGCAACAACAGTATTCGGTGCCACATCATTTATAACAACTGCTCCGGCAGCAACAACCGCACCTTTACCTACACGAACACCTTCAAGAACTACTGCATTCGCACCAATCATCACATTGTCTTCGATCACAACCGGCTCTGCACTTGGCGGTTCAATCACTCCGGCCAGTACAGTTCCTGCACCAATATGACAATGTTTGCCGATGATTGCTCTTCCACCGAGAATGGCGCCCATATCAATCATCGAACCTTCACCAATCACTGCTCCGATATTGATTATGGCACCCATCATAATAACTGCCTGATTACCTATTTCAACCTGATCACGGATAATTGCACCAGGCTCAATTCTTGCATTTATTTCTTTCGTATCCAATAAAGGAATCGCAGAATTCCGACCATCATTTTCTACAACATAATCATCAATAACTGCCTGATTTTCTTCTAAAAATTTTTTAATATCAGCCCATTCGCCAAATAAAGTTCCCGTTTTACAGTTTGTAAAAGCCTTTATTTCTTCCGGATAAACCACTTCTTTCAGCTTTCCTTTAAGTGTGACTTTCACTGTTGTTTTCTTTTTAGCGCTCCCGATATAATTGATTATTTCATGGGCATCCATTTACACAACTCCCTTCAGTTTCTAACAAACAGCATAACAGAAATAAAAAGAAATGTGAATTTTAAAAAATCAAATTGCCTGATTTTCCTGGTCCTCCTCGACTTTCGGCAGCACAATATTATGCCTTTCCAGTTCGTGTGCCATATGATTAATCGCTTTCAGCAATTCCTTTCTTGTAATAATACCTTTGAAGCACTGGTTATTATCGACAACCGGCAGAAACGGTGAATCCACCAGCAAGTGCAGCACATCTTCCAAATCCCATTCTTCGCCGATTACAGGAACCCCTACTTCCATCACATCAGCGACTGTGAACTCCTGCAGCTTTTCCAAATCAATCGAGGTAAGGTCAAACATTTTATCTACCACATCTGAGAGACTGATCAAGCCGACAAAGCGGTCTCCTTTATCCAATACGGGAATTTTTGAATATCTTACTTGAGATAAAACAAGCAGCGCATGATTTAAAGGGTTCAAACACATAACATTGGCAACATTCTCACCAGGTATCATAAATGTATCTTGTTTCTCTAACAATAATTCTTTAACAGCATTTCCAATCATTGGAGTGCCTCCATTCGTTTTTCACTACATTCTTTATTGTACAAAAAACGACAGGGAATGTCTCTAAATTCGCAGTTTTTTCATAGATCATTTAAAGTTTTTTACAATTCAGTTCGTACTGCCGGATTTTAAAAAGAGAGTGGGGCAGAATAAAGTTCCAAACTCTACTTCGTATCTAGCCTCGAATAATCGGCGGAACAAAAGCAAAAATTCTTTTTGCGACGAGTAACCGCAGGAGCAGCTTCTTCACCGAGTAGGTAACAGGACTTCATCTACTCTGCTAAAGCAATCCTAGTGAAGCCTGTCAACTCTCGTATGTTTCATACATAGAAGTTGATGGGATCGAAGCGAAGTATATCAATTCTCAGCTATTCATTCTATAAATAGTATTCCTTGACAAATTTCGGAGCTGATTGCTTTTGTCCCGATCTCACCTTTTACAACAAGAAAAAACTCTAAATCATCATCTAGACTCCTGTCGGAACAAACGATTTAGAGCTGTTTTAAAAATGATTGATTAGGTTTTCTGTAACATCCGTAAAATAGATAAATTATTTTTTAAAGCTGAAATGAAGTTCGGGAACCAGTGAAAAGCTGCGGTCATAATATTGAACATCCAGCTGCTCTTCTGTACTGTCAATGATTGCATATGACTGAATTTGGATTGGTCCTCTAGGTTGACGAATACTTCCCGGATTTAAAAACAGTATACCCTGATGCATTTCACAGCCAATTTCATGCGTATGTCCAAATAAAGCGATATTGGCTCCGGCTTCTTCCGCCTGCAGAGCCAACTGTGTCAGTCCAAAACGTACATTGGACAGATGCCCATGTGTCAGAAAAATAACATCTTCACCTATATTCTTTATTGCTGTTTCCGGAAATCCCAGATCATAGTCGCAGTTTCCCTTTACAGCTGCTGTGAAATAATCCCACAAATGATCAGAAGTATCAAGTTCAGAATCTCCGCAATGAAAAAATGCATCGACTTTCCCTTTATACTGCTTGACTAACTGTACTAAAATATCTCGATCTCCATGATTATCGCTTACAACTAAATACCTCATTCTTTTCCTCCTGTCAGATCAGCTGTTCAGCCAATTCTCCCATTGTGTTTTTAATTGCTTCACAGCTTTTCCTCTGTGGCTGATTGTATTTTTCAGCTCTGGAGAAATTTCTGCTGCTGTTTTTTCTTCTTCTGGAACATAAAACAGAGGATCATATCCAAAGCCGTTTTCTCCTCTTGGAATTGTTCCGATTCGTCCTTCCCATTCTCCTTCAACTACCAGACTTTGCTTCTCAGGAGCAGCAAAAACCAGTGTACAATGGAAACGTGCAGTCCGCTCGTTTTCCGGAACATCTGTCATTTCATGCAGGAGCTTGGCATTATTTGCCGCATCGCTTTTTATTTCTCCTGCAAACCGGGCAGAATAAACATCTGGTCTGCCGCCTAATGCATCTACAATTAAACCTGAATCGTCTGCAAGAACCGGCTGATGAAGAATCCCTGCAATTGTTTCTGCTTTTAACCGGGCATTTTCTTCAAAAGTTTCACCAGTCTCCTCCACATCGGGAAGCTGCGGATAATCTAAAAGGGTTTTTACTTCATATCCTTTCGCTGCAAACAACTGTTTAAATTCTGCCGCTTTTCCAGGATTCCCTGTCGCAATGACAATCGTCTTCTGATCTGAATCAATCGGCTCTTCTGCTGCTTGATACAAAATTGTCTTTTGTTCAGCTATCAGCTCGCTGATTCCTGTTTTTCCATAAAAAAGCATTGTATTTAGTTCATCTCCTGAAAAAGTTGCTTCTTCGCCGGTCCCCTGAATTTCAACAAACTCCCCTGCTTCTGTCATAACCAGATTCATATCAACTTTCGCAGCAAAGTCTTCTTCATAATCCAAGTCCAGCACACATTGCCCATCCGGCAAAATACCCACACTGACTGCCGCAAGATGCTGCTTGATAGGATCTTCAGTCAGTTTTCCTTTAATTAAAAGGGTTTCAACAGCAAGCTTCATCGCTGTAAAAGCTCCTGTAATACTGGCGGTTCGCGTTCCGCCATCTGCCTGAATAACATCGCAGTCAACAATAATACTGCGTTCTCCTAATTTTTCCAGATCAACTACCGCTCTCAAAGAACGCCCGATAAGACGTTGGATTTCCATCGTTCGGCCAGAAAGCTTTCCTTTTACACTTTCCCGCCTATTTCTCGTGTTGGTTGCCCGAGGAAGCATGCTATATTCCGCTGTTACCCAGCCAGTCCCCTGCCCTTTCAAAAAGGGAGGAACCTTCTCTTCAATTGTTGCAGAACAAATAACCTTGGTATCTCCAAAAGAGATAACAACAGATCCCTCGGGATGTTTAAAAACACCTGTTTCAATTGTAATCCTTCTCAATTCGCGCTCGTTTCTTCCATCGTGTCTAATCAAACTTGCTTCCTCCTATATTTACATGTTCTACATTGACTGTTTCCAACTCAAGCCAGTCGTTGGCAATTCGTTTAAACATGGCTGCTGAACCAGTTGTATAAAATTTATTCAATGGTGGTTGTTCCTGCGGTCTTCCTGCCAAATTGAAATAATCCAGCAGAACACTGACCTCACTCACAGTTTCCATACCTGAATCTATCAGCTTGATTCTGTTTCCCATAAAGTTTTGAATCAGCGGCCGCAGCAGCGGGTAATGAGTGCACCCCAAAATCAGTGTATCCAATCCCTTGGTTTTAAGAGGTTTCAGCGTTTCAGTCACTACCTTCTTTGCAACAGAAGAATGATATTCACTGCTTTCTACGATAGGGACAAATTTAGGACAAGAAAGACTTGTCACATGAATAACAGGGACTTTCTCTTTCAACGCATTTTTATAGGAACCGCTTTTGATTGTTCCCATTGTCCCGATAACACCAATTTGATTATTTTTGGTTGCCTTAACTGCCGCCCGGGAGCCTGGCAGAATAACACCGACTACCGGAATATTCAGCTTTTCTTTGATTTCGTCCAATGCGACAGCAGTCGCCGTATTGCAGGCAATCACCAGCATCTTTATATTCTTCTTCAAAAGAAACGACGTCATTTCCCACGTGTACTGGATTACCTGTTCAGCTGGACGTGGCCCATATGGACAGCGTGCAGTATCTCCCAAATAAATCAGACGTTCATTCGGCAGCTGCTTCATTGCTTCTTTCACTACCGTCAGACCACCCACACCGGAATCTATAAATCCAATTGCTTCATTATTCATCTTTTATTCAAACCTTTTATATAGTAGTATTTTTTTCAATACCTTTATTCTCCACTTTTTTATGGACTTTTTCAAGTTTTATTCTCTATTCGGCAATCCATTTATTTTTTCAACAGCCTATCCAGTTATCCTAACTGCTCAATAAATAATTTGATAAAAAACTGGAAATCACTCAAAACTTATGTTATAATTTCTAACATTAACGAAAGGAAAGAATTATGAGCATAAGATTAAATTACGAGGATAAATGTTTTTATATTGTTGAAAAAAGACGTATTTATTTAAAAATTATGATCTTTTCTGCTATTTTCCCAGTAATTTACTAAATTAAAATTTTTTATCCACTCATTTTATTTTTCCAACTGGTTATTTAATCTAACATACCTTAGAATTGAACCATGTTTCTTTCTCGTTATAAAAGAAAACAACACGTCTCATTTTTTTGGTACTCAATGACTCTGGTTGTTGAACAAGTAAAGGAGATAACGAACGATTCCTCATTTACCGTTAAAGAGGAAGATTATCTTCAATAAATAAAGGAGATTGACTATGATTTCATTGGAACATGTAAACAAGTACTTTGGCGATCATCATGTACTAAAGGATATTTCCTTCTCAGTCGATCAGGGAGAGAAAATCGTTATTATCGGTCCTTCCGGCTCCGGCAAAAGTACATTAATTCGCTGTATCAACCGTCTGGAAAAAGTGAGTGACGGAAAAATTATTGTGGACGGGATAAACATCACTGAGCCAAAAGCTCCCATTCAATCTGTACGTAAAAAAGTAGCCATGGTATTTCAGGGCTTCAATCTTTACGCACACAAAACAATTATTGACAACCTAACACTCGCACCGATTAAGGTAAAAGGCGTCAGCAAAGAGGAAGCAACCCGTACAGGGATGGAATATCTTGAACGTGTCGGACTAGCCGACAAAGCAAAAGCATATCCGGCTCAACTTTCCGGAGGACAGCAGCAACGGGTGGCAATTGCCCGTTCCCTGAACATGCACCCGGAAGTCATACTTTTTGACGAACCTACCTCAGCCCTTGACCCCGAAATGATTCAGGAAGTTTTAGACGTGATGGTAGATCTTTCCAAACAAAGCATTACCATGATCTGCGTAACTCACGAAATGGGCTTTGCCAGACAGGTAGCAGATAAGGTTATTTTTATGGATGAGGGAAAAATCGTCGAAACCGGTACCCCTGAACATTTCTTCACGAACACTCAGAATGAACGTGCGAAAGAGTTTCTCAGCAAAATTATTCATAATTCTTAAACACTATGGTTTGTTTATCCGTTGCCGCTTCTGTCACCTGCTTACACTGCACCCGACACATATTACCGGCTCTTATTCTTGACGCATAATCAACTAAAACAAGGAGGATGTTTTATGAAAAAAATGAAAAAACTATTAGGCGGACTGACTCTTTTAGCAGCACTTGGGCTATTCACAGCTTGTGGAGGCTCTGAAGACGCAGCTACTTCAAGCGGCTCTGCTATTGACAAAATTAAAGATGCAGGCGTCATCAAAGTCGGCATTAAGGAAGACGTACCTAATTTTGGTTATATGAACCCGGACACAAATAAAAATGAAGGTATGGAGCCTGACATTGCCCGCAAAATTGCAAAAGAATTAACCGGCAGTGAAGACAATGTTGAATTTGTCGGCGTTACTGCAAAAACCCGCGGACCACTTTTGGATAACGGCGAGGTGGATATGATTATTGCAACATTTACTATTACAGATGAACGAAAAGAAACGTACAACTTTACCACTCCTTATTATCAGGATGAAGTTGGCTTCTTAGTACGAAAATCTGACGGTTTTACTGATACAGCCAGCTTAGATGGAAAAACTATCGGTGTTGCTCAGTCAGCAACAACCAAGGAAGCAATTATCGCTGAAGGTGATTCTTTAGGCGTTTCATTTAACTTCCAGGAGCTTGGCTCTTATCCTGAACTGAAAACAGCTTTAACATCTAAACGTATTGATGCATTCTCAGTAGATAAATCTATTCTGACTGGATACGTTGATGATGATACTGAAATTCTGGCAGACGGTTTCTCTCCGCAGGAATATGGTATTGCTACGAAAAAATCAAGCTCAGACTTAAACGACTACTTGAACAATCTGATTGAAAAATGGCAGGAAGATGGTTCACTGGACGAGATTTACACGACTTGGAATTTGAAATAATCTTTCTGATTCTACATCGTTTTGTATGAATTTAGGAGGGGTTTATTTATGTCATTTATCATTTCTGCATCCTGGCTGGAGGAAGGGCCTTTTGCCCTTCAGCGCTGGCAGGCGGTTATCAGAGACTGGCGTCTGTTCGCAGATGCTTTCCTGTATACCATTATGATTTCACTTGGAGCACTTGCACTTGCTTTAATCCTAGGCGTTCTTTTTGGGAGCTTCTCAACAACCAAGAATATACTGCTTAAAATAATCAGCCGTGTCTATGTTGAGTTTTTTCAAAATACGCCGCTGTTAATTCAGTTTGTTGTTGTTTATTACGGCTTGCCTCTATTTGGGTATCAGTTTCTGACATTTTCAGCAACTACAACTGCTATTCTCTGTGTCGGACTCTACCATGGAGCCTATATTTCCGAAGTCGTCCGTTCTGGAATTGGTGCTGTACCGAAAGGTCAATTTGAAGCCGCATATTCTCAAGGATTTACATCGGCTCAAACCATGCGCTATGTGATTCTGCCTCAGGCATGGAAAATCATGCTGCCGCCGCTGACAAATCAGGTGGTTAACTTAATCAAAAATACGGCGACAGTTGCAATTATCTCAGGCATGGACATCATGTTTACTGCCAACAGTTGGTCATCAATCAATCTAAATTATATCCCGGCCTTTACAGTTGCCGGTTTGCTTTACTTTATCCTTTGCTTCCCGCTGGCAACCCTTGCGAGACGTCTTGAGGAAAACAATAAGAAAGCTTACAACAGATAAGGGGGTAAATGATGTCAGAACAAATTAGTCAAATTTTCACTGAAAATAATCTGCGATTTTTATGGGACGGACTTTCACTTACTCTTTTTATCTCATTTTCCGCTATCGCATTAAGTACAATTTTTGGAACAATTTTGGCAGTTTTACGTAATAAAAAAGGCGGACCGCTGAAATTACTGGCAAGTATTTATATTGAAGTCGTTCGAAACATTCCAAACCTGCTTTGGATCTATGTCATTTTTCTGATTTTTAAAATTAAATCTACCCCTGCAGGTATTGTCAGCTTTACAGTCTTCACCACTGCAGCTTTGGCGGAAATAATTCGCGGCGGCTTAAACGGAGTGGATAAAGGACAGAAAGAAGCGGCACGTTCTCAGGGTTTCAGTAATTTCCAGATATTGTTGTATATTGTACTGCCTCAGGCAATTCGCAATGTGCTGCCTGCCATCATTTCACAGTTTGTAACAGTCATAAAAGATACCAGTTTTCTGTATTCTGTTATTGCTTTGCAGGAGCTGTTCGGAAAATCCTATATCCTTATGGGACGTTATGTACAGACTGCGCAGGTCTTCACCATATACGGACTGGTCGCATTAATTTATTTCACTGTCAACTTTGCCATTTCACAGTTTTCAAGATGGCTGTCTCGAAACTGGGCAAAAGGGTATTAACTAAACAGCTAAACTTAAGGAACCGGAAATGCATCACTATTTTCCCTGTTCCTTTTTTGTTGAATCACGAATTGTCAGTATTACTTAAAAACTGTGCATCAAAAACAGTTCGTGTTTTTGATGCACAGTTCATTTTATCTTATTGTCACTCCGTAAGTCTCAGCCAGAGCTTTTTCAATTTTGTTCATCGCCCCATTAATTTCTTCATCCACCAGTGTTGCTTCTGAATTGGCAAATGTCAGACTATAAGCCACGGATTTCATTCCAACTTCAATATTCTCACCCTGATACACATCAAATAAGTGAATATTTTTCAGGAAGCGCCCTGCATGTTTCTGTATGCAGGCAGTCAGGTCCTGATTGGTCACTGTTTCTTTAACCAGTAACGCAATATCCCGTTTTACTTCTGGGAACTTGGATACTGCTTCAAAGACAAACGCTTCTTTTTCTCCAGTCAGCAACCCCTGCAGATTCAATTCCGCAACATAGGCAGAAGGAATATCGTAGGCTTTTGCAGTTAACGGATGAATCTGTCCGACAAATCCGATAACTTCTCCGTTCAGCTTGATATAAGCGGTTCTTCCCGGATGCATTTCTTTTACGTCCTGTGTTGCTTCATACGTGATGCCTTTCGCGTAATCTGTCAGCTCAAACAAGCTGTCCAGCATTCCTTTGATTGTGTAGAAATCAACTGGAGAAGCATTGGTCTGCCAGTCTTTTTCAGTATAATTTCCAGTCAAAGCAATCGCCAAATGATTTTCCTCATAAGGCAGATCTTTCAATGGATTATTTTCCTGATAAAAGACCCGTCCGATTTCATACAATGCGATATCATTATTCTTACGGGCAATATTATAGTGTACATCATCAAGCAGTCCTGAGATAAGGTTCATACGAAGAACTGAACGCTCCTCACTCATTGGCCACTGAAGTTTTGTTGGGCTGCTTTGCTTCAAACTAAATTGTCCCGCTTTATCTTCTGTCGTCAATGCATAGCTGATTGCTTCGCTGACGCCATAGCCTTCAAGGATTCCTTTCAGCTGACGCATAAACTGCTGGGTTCTTGTCAGACTGCCGGCAACTGTTTCTCCTTTAGGCAATGTGGAAGGCAACCGATCATACCCATAAATCCGGGCAAGCTCTTCGATCAGGTCTGCTTCAATTGTAATATCCCATCTTCTCGAAGGTACTTCAACTGTGTAAATACCATTGTCAGAGGTATAGTCGAAGCCTAATGCCGTGAATATTTCTGCAACATCTGCATCTGTTAAATCCGTTCCTAAATACTGATTGGCACGATCAACTGATACACTGACATAAACTGGCTCAAGAGTAATTTCACTGCCCACACTGCTGCCGGAAACAACTGTTCCGCCGGAAAGCTCAGCAATCATCGCTGCCGCCACTTCTCCTGCTTCCGCCACTGTACCTTTATTGATTCCTTTTTCAAAACGGCTGGAGGATTCACTGCGCAGATTAAACTGTTTAGAGGTTCGGCGAATGGACAGACTGTCAAATAATGCAGATTCCAATGCAACCGTCGTTGTTTCATCGGTAATTTCAGAATTGGCACCACCCATTATTCCTGCAAGAGCAACTGGAACCTGACCGTTTGTAATTACGATATTCTCTGGAGAAAGCTTACGCATTTCGCCATCCAGTGTGACCATTTCTTCTGCTTCTTCAGCGCGACGCACCAAAATTTGTTTACTTCCCAATTTATCGTAGTCAAAAGCATGCAGCGGCTGTCCAAATAGCAGCAGGATATAGTTCGTCACGTCAACTACGTTGTTAATTGGACGTATTCCCTCATTCATCAAACAAGTCTGCAGCCAAAGAGGACTTTCCTGAATCTTCACATTTTTAATGATCCGAATCTGATAAGCAGGCGCATCTGCCTGATCTTTTACTTCTACAGAAACATATTCTTCTGCTTTTTCGCCAGTATCTTCCAAAAGCCTGATCTCATCAAACCTTGGTGTCTGACGGTAAATTGCACCAACCTCATAAGCTGCTCCGCGTATACTCAATGCATCTGCCCGGTTTGGTGTAATAGACAGCTCAATAATGGCATCATCCATATCTAAATAGGAAAAGACAGCCTCTCCATTGACAGCATCCTGAGGCATGTAGTAAATTCCATCTGCATAAGCCTTAGGAATAACATTATCTGAATAGCCCAGCTCCTGCAGGGAACAAATCATACCATTCGACACTTCCCCACGCATTTTACCTTTTTTAATTTTTTGATTCCCAGTGATACGAGCACCTGGAAGTGCCACGATCACTTTAATGCCGACTTTTACATTCGGTGCTCCGCATACAATTTGAGAAAGCTCTTCTTCCCCAATATCGACCTGACAGATGGATAAATGATCTGAGTTAGGATGCGGAATACATTCTTTCACTTCTCCTACAACAATTTTTTTCAGGCCTTCTTCAGGGATCTCAACAGCTTCCACTTCAATTCCTGTTACGGACATTTTATCCGCCAATTCCTCAGGCGTTACCTTTGTTAAGTCTAAATATCTGCTTAACCATTTATATGAAACGAACATGGGTCATTACTTCCTTTCCTTGAATTGATTTAAGAACCGCAGATCATTTTGATAGAAGCTGCGAATATCATTTACGCCATAGCGAAGCATCGCTACACGATCAGGTCCTAAACCAAAGGCGAATCCAGTATACTCTGTCGGATCAATACCTGACATTTGCAACACATCCGGATGCACCATCCCTGCACCTAAAATTTCAATCCAGCCGGTATGCTTGCAGACATTACAACCTTCTCCACCGCATTTGAAGCAGCTGACATCAACTTCAACAGATGGTTCAGTAAACGGAAAATAGCTTGGACGAAGACGAATTTTACGATCCTCTCCGAACATTTTCTGCATAACAACTTCCAGAGTTCCTTTTAAGTCGCCCATTGTAATATTTTTGTCAATGACCAGCCCTTCAATTTGATGAAACTGGTGGCTGTGCGTTGCATCATCATTATCTCTGCGGAACACTTTCCCCGGAGAAATCATACGTAGCGCCCCTTTAGAAAAATCGTGTTTTTCCATTGTTCGGGCCTGAACCGGAGATGTATGCGTTCGAATCAATATCTCATCTGAAATGTAGAAAGTATCCTGCATATCTCTGGCAGGATGATCTTTTGGCAAATTCATCCGTTCAAAGTTATAATGGTCAGACTCCACTTCATACCCGTCAACCACCTGATAGCCCATTCCAACAAAAATATCTTCAATTTCTTCCATTACCTGAGATAGAATATGCCGGGTTCCTCTTGTCATTTGTCTGCCGGGAAGCGTTACATCCAACGTTTCTTTAGCCAGAGAAGCATTCATTGCTTCCTGCTCCAATATTTCTTTTCGTTCCTCGATGGCCTGACTCAACAAATCTCTGATTTCATTCGCAAAGCTGCCGACAACCGGACGTTCCTCAGGCGAGAGATCTTTCATCCCTCTAAGTACTTCTGTGATCGGCCCTTTCTTTCCCAGTGTTTCTACGCGTATTTGGTTCAACACTTTTAAATCACTGCTTTGATTGATTTTTATAAGTGTTTCATCTTTCAGCACTTCCAATTGGGACTGTAGTGACATAATTCTCTTCCTTTCTTCTTTGCATTCCTATTACAGGCTTGACACTGCTGACCGCTCCGTTCCTTCCTGAGCCTCTGTTCAGAAACAATCGACAGCGGGCGGTTTCCCAATCCATTCCTGTTATAAACAATTATTTTTATGATTGCACTTGACCCCAGCAGCCCAACAGATAGCAGCTTATCAGGAAAATGACAGCACGAAGACAAAACAACGGCTTGCTTCTTCCAGGAAAAAACTAAGAGCCCGTTCCTGTAAAAGGAACGAGCTCTCGTGGTACCATCCTCATTCACGACAAATAACTGTCATGCACTCTATCTTTTAACGGCTTTTGCCGGTCAAGTCAATCAAGACTAAACAAACTCCGGAAGTGAAATGTTCATTTTTCGATTTCGTGACCTGCTTCCAGTCCATGACAGGTCTTCCCTTATACGAATCAGCCAAACTACTTGCTTCCATCAACGTTTCTTTATTATCCAATTGACTTTAGTTTACAAGAACTTTTCTGTTTGGTCAACTGCATTCTTCTTCAGTGACCCACTCTTCTGCCCAAGCCTGCAGCTGCTTCATTGACTGCTCCAACGCCTGCCCTTTATCCGTCAGCATATACTCAAGCCTTGAAGAATCATCGCATCGTGCTGCTTTAGTAACAAGCTGCTCCCTTTCAAGCTCTCTTAACCGTTCAACAAGCAGACGGTCGCTAAGCATTGGAATCTTATTCTTAAGTTCTCCAAAACGTTGAGGACCATTTTCCAACAAAACATCAATAATCAAACCATTCCATTTTTTTCCCAATATACCGAAAGCTTTTTCAAACTTGGGACATAAGGAAAAATCCGTTGTCTTTACTTGCTCCATTTTCCTCACCTCATAAAATGAGTATAGCATAGAACTTACTATTTGTAAGTCAATCTGCTTTTCATCTTAATTTTTCCTTATTTCAATAACTTTTCTATCCAGCATATCCACAATCACTTCTGCGTTTAACAAAACCATATAAACATGACTGACTTCCTTCCCGGAAGACAGGCTTAGTGCCTGTTGATAAAGTCTCAACTGACCTTGATAACGACTGATGATCTTATCCAGTACTTTGGGGTCATACACATTCTTAACGAAATCTGTTTTATAGTCAAACAGAATGCATTCTTCGTCCAGTTCCACATACCCGTCGATAATCCCATGGATCAGCAAATCATCACCAGTTTGTTCGGGATAATCCTTAATCACCTGATCTGCTTCAAGCAGCATGGAGAACGGCTGCTCCCGCTTTACTTTTTCCGGATTTGCAAGCATTAACTGTCCGAGTTCAGAGTCAAAAAAGTCCAGCAGCTTGGCTAAATCAATTTTTTTACTTATATTCTCCGTAAGTAGTCCCTGATCAGTCAATTCCTTCACCAGCTGTTCCAAACTTTCTATTGAAGGTGATGTATTTAAATCCAAAAGCTGTAAAAGATAATGTGTCGCTGTTCCAATCTCGGCAGCAGAGGGCTGTTGAATCTCTTCTAAAAATGCCGGTTTGCTAAACTCCTGCGTTGTCATCCGATGAACAATCTGACTGTTAGGGTTCACCCGACCAATCAAAGGTTTTGAAACAGGTTGTTCTTTTGAAGAACCTGCTAAATCCGAAATTTCCATTTTACTTATGGCTCTTTCATCCGGATCTTCAAATATCCGTTTAATTTCCGAAACAGACTGGTAATTTGTAGTTTTTGCTGCCACTTCAAATGGATAACGATAATTTAAAATTTTTAAGCCTCTAGTCAGCAGTACCTGGCTTTCCTGTCTGGACGATTCAACTGGTTCAGCCGTATGTTCCGCCTGAAGTGAAACAAATGCCTGCTGAATTTGCTGATCATCAAAAAAGGACACACTAAATCTTCCCGGATGTTCCTGTACTTTTGAAACTGCTGTGGTTTCATAGAAGGAATGCAGCCTGCTCGCATCTGGATGCCGAATCAGTGTCATGCCAATCCAGTTCATCAGGCTGCTTTTGCTTTGCAGTCGATTTTCCTGAGGCAGAACTACGGTTGAAATCTCTTTGGCTTTGCCCCATTCTTTCCAGGCTGCTTCCTGATCATTGTATGAGCCTACAAGAAACAGCTTCTGTTCTGCTCTCGTCAGTGCCACATAGAGCTTGCGCATTTCCTCAGACAGCAGCTTATTCATCTTAATTTGTTTCAACGCCAGAAACGGCAGCGTATCATACAATATTCTGGTTTCTTCTTCCAGATACCGAATACCCGTACCTAGCCGATCATCAAAAATATACCGTTCTTTCAAATCTGAAAGATTAAATTCCTTGGTCATATCTAAAATAAACACAACCGGAAATTCCAATCCTTTACTGGCATGAATCGTCATTACCCGAACCGCATTTTCATCTTCCAAAATAACCGGCTCTGCCAGATCCTTATCTTTTTCCTGCATTTTTTCGATAAAACGGATAAATTGAAACAGCCCGCGGAAGCTCGTCTTTTCATAATTTGCTGCCCGGTCAATCAATGCATACAGATTCGCCTGCCGCTGCCTGCCTGCAGGCATCCCGGCGACATAATCAAGATAGGCGGTTTCTTCATAAATTTTCCAGATCAGTTCAGACAAATGAACTCTGCGTGCCATCTCCCGCCACCGTGCCAGACTATCTGCAAACCGAAACGTCTTCTCTGCGATCTCTTTTTCTTCTGCAGTTTTTTCCGCTTTGTCATTAAATTTAAGAAACGCTTCGTAGTACAGACCTTCCTTCTGAGTCAGACGTATTTGAACCAGATCTGTTTCCTTCAGACCGACAAGCGGCGACCGCAGAACAGCAGCCAGCGGAATATCCTGATAAGGATTATCGATGATCTGAAGCAGAGAAATCATTGTCCGTATCTCCGTTGCCTGAAAATAGTTCTGTGCATCATTCACCTGCAGAGGAATACCAACGGCTTTAAAGATTTCCAAAATAGTCAGGTTGTTCTTTTTCGTTGGCGTCAGCAATACAATATCCTTATAAGTGACAGCACGGTTAGCCTTTAGCTTCTTATCATAGATTTGGAAGCCCTGATCAATCATTTCACGGATTTTCAGAGCAGTCATATGCAGCTCGCCTTCCGTTTTATCCTCAATCAGCAGCTCCTCTGACAGCACCACAGGCGGCATGTCTTCCACTATTTTTTTCTTCTCATAAATCAACAGTTCTGCATCATAGTTTTCTGCCTCCAAAAACTGCTGAAAGCCGTTTACCAGCTGTGCATCTTCATCATAGATTATCTGACCCACACGTTCATCCATCAGCTGTTCAAATACCAGATTGGTAAAATTCAGTACATTCCTGCGTGATCTGAAATTCTCTGCCAGCACAATACGTTTGCCATTTTCCTGACGACCATACTGGTTATACTTTTCAATGAACAAACTTGGATCTGCCAGACGAAAGGAATAAATGGACTGCTTTACATCCCCCACCATAAAGAGATTTCCTTCAGGGTCTTCTGAACGATACAGCCAATATAAAATACTTTCCTGCAGCCGGTTAATATCCTGATATTCGTCCACCAGCACCTCATCAAACCTGCTTCGATAATAGCTGGAAGCTTCTGTTGCCTCCCAGCCTGCTTCATTTTTTTGTGCCAGAATATTCAACGTAAAATGTTCAAGATCGTTAAAATCCACCAGACCTTTACGAAGCTTCTCTTCGCCATACTTCTTCATAAATGCAGCACCAACCTCGGCCATTTTGCTGACCAGATCAGCCGCTTTACTCATAACTTCTTTCATTTTAGATGGGGATAAGGTGAACAGCGAAGCCGTTAACTCATTGATTGCTTTCTTATTCTGATCCCTCAGCGCTTTGATCTGTTCCACATCTTCTTTCAGCTCAGCAACCCGCACCGTAGGAAAACGGTCAAACACCAGCTGCTCCTTCCACTGATAGGCAGCTTCAAGCTGATTGTTTTCAAGATACTTAGCAAACTGCTGCGCCCACTCTGTTTCTTTGACAATCAGTGCAGCGATCTTCTCCATTTTCTCCTGACCAGCTGAAACGTCCAGCGCACGATTGCAGCGCTCAATAACCAGCTGCAGACTTTCCAATATCTGAGGCTTCAAGGTTTCCTGATATAAAGAGGATTCCCCTATGTCTCCTTCAATTTGATACGTCTGAGGCAGCTTCGCCAGCCATTCTTCCGGATCAGGATTTGCTTTTGCAAACTCATATAGAGAAAAAATAAGTCGAGTCAGTCCGTCATCTGAGCGGTCATTGGAAAAGTTGCCTGTCAGCTGATAAAATGCTGCTTCTCCCTGTTCATACAACGATTCTCTCAGGTCATCCCAAACATCTTCCTTAAGAAGCAGCATTTCCGTTTCATCTGTTAACAAGCGAAACACCGGGTCCATGTCGATCAGATAATAGAATCGGCGAATGACAGATAAGCAAAAGGAATGAAGTGTGCTGATATTCGCAGTCGGCAGCAGGGAAAGCTGTCTGATAAAATGCTGTTTCTGCGCTGAATCACTAACCTGATTCAGCGCTTTTTGAAGCTCTGCCTGAATCCGTTCCTTCATCTCTCTGGCAGCAGCTTCTGTATAGGTTACAACCAGCAAACGGTCGATGTCCGTCCCGCTCTTGATTTTTTCGATCACGCGCCGAACCAGAACCGTTGTTTTTCCAGATCCGGCCGAAGCAGAGACCAAAATATTTTGTCCTTCATCAAAAATGGCTTGCCACTGATGATCTGTAAACAGTTCATTTTCAGGGCGTAATGGAATTTCTCTACTCATTGCTTTGTCCCCCCTCTCCATCTTTCTGTCTCATACGATCCAGAACCTCCTGCTTATTCATTGATTCCATTCGATGATAATTATTTTCTTTCAGCATCACATCAAAATTACAGACACTGCGAAACGGACAAAATTTGCAGGCAATCCGCTCTTTTCCCTGATAGGCTGGGTCCAAATCTACTTCACCGCTGATGATTTTATTTCCCGCCTCTGTATATTTATTTCGATTATGATCTCGAAGTGTCTCAAATTCTTCCAGTGTGACGAACTTATCTTCCTGTCTTCGTCCCGGCTTGATCAGCTCTTTGGCAGATTCTTCAATCGGATAAACCAGCGAGCTTTGTTTTGGCTCCAGTGAGCGATCCAAATACTCCAGAAGCTTGGCATCATTCAACAACAGACCGTCAAACTGGAATTTTTTGAGCAGCTGTCGTTCCTGATTGTCTTCTCCATCATAATTCAGCATTGGATTATGGACATGAAGATACAATGAGCCTGCTGCTTTTGCCTGCTGTCCCACTAAATCCACAGCATCCATCAGAGCCACATCCAAATACGTCAGCATCTGCATTGCCAAACCATAATAGGCCTCTGTTAAATTAAACTTCCGATGACTGGATTTGTAATCAATAATCCCGAGATACGTCTCTCCATCGATTTCCAGCTGATCCACACGGTCGATTTTCCCGCGAACGCTGATCTGTCCGTCTCTATTTAGCGGCAGCTCCAAGCCGCGAATCCCTGTTTTTCCGGCAAGTTGTCCAAACAGCACCTCTGTCTGTACAGTGGAAAGCCCGCTTCGTTCACTTTGTTTTTTCAATGCCCAGCTTACCTTCTTAATCGTCTGATGGAGCTGATAGCGAATATAGTTCATTCGATGAGACGAATTCAGTATATCAAATCGCTGATCGCCCATTGTCACCTGCAGGACCTCTTCAGTTACATGATTCAGCTCTTCATCTGACAAATCAGAAAGGTTGAGATTATTTTTAATCAAAACCTTAAATAACTGATCAAGGGCTTCATGGAAAAATTCTCCAGTTGCTGCAGAAGACAAGCCAAATACATCCCGTTCCCTCAATCTCAGTCCGTATCTGGAAAAATACTGGTACTGACAGCGATAGAAGCTTTCAACTCTGGAAACAGAGGTATGAATATGCTTCCCATATAGCTCTTCAGCCAGCTCTTCTCCGATTGATTCCGGTATATTTTGATGATTCAGGCTTTCAAAAATCCGAGTTGCCAGTGGTGCCAGCGGCTGATTCCCCAATGCTCGTTCCAGCATCAGCCAGAAGCCGGACAAGCCATGATTGGTTTCTATTTTCTGACGTTTTAAATTAGTCAAATCACTGATTAAAGTTCGATAAGTCCCCACGTGTGCCAAGCTGGTCTGCTCATCATCTGAGATTGACAAGCTGGCCTTTTCCATCATCGGCAGCTGCAGATTTTTCTGCAAAATCGTTAAATAGGAAGACAGCTTGACATCAGAGGACGTATCCGCCATTCTTGGATAAGACAAGTAGAGCTTATCTGTTGCCGACAGCAGCATGATATAAGCAACATAAGGCTCGCGAGCCAGTCGTTGTCGTGTGTCCTGCATGAAAAATTTTCCGTCATCCAAACTCTCATTCATCCGAACACGTTCTTCATCAGAAAGCAGTGTTTTGTTTTCCATTTTTTTAGGAAAGACCTGATCCGTCAGACCAACTGCAAAGGTCACTTTCCCCTGTCCCGGATGAAGCGTATCAATATTACGGATCTGTACCTGATCAATAGAGGTTGGGATCTTGCTGTAAGTCAGACCCTCCAGTCCGCTGGAAAAGATTTCCTGAAATTCATCAAAATCAAAAGGTTCCTCCTTGTAAATCATCACGTATTCATCCAGCAGCGCCATCAACGCATCCCAGGTCTGTTCATGATTCCGTGCCTCTTCCAGTTCACCTGAAGCGATTGCCTGATTCCGCCACCTCTGCATCTGTTCCTGAACCCCGCTGTCCAGTAAAAATCGATAGAACAAAACAGCCGCATCCTCGCCGGTTTCAGCTTCCTTGAATGCTTTAAAAAATGTCGGCAGGATTTGACGAACTGCCTGTCTCACTTTATTGGATTCGACTTCCAGATCAGAAGTATCGTCCTGCTTCTCCTCTTCAAAATCATAGCGGAGAAACTGCCAATCTGTTTCCCGTGTCCAGGAATTCCCTTCATATCCATAAGCCAAAACAATATTTTCAGTGATATCAATTCTTCTGCGCCATTCATTTCGTTGAACTTCCCAATCGAAATCATCATTGACCACAGAGCCCGGAAAAAAAAGCTCTGTCCTTAAAAATCTCAAAACATCACGGTAACGGAAATGATAGTTGCTGACGGCGAACAGCGATTGAATAAATTCCACCAGAGGATGCTGCTCCATCGACATATCCTGATCGATATATATTGGAATATCATGCAGCCGAAAGATTGGTTTCAACAACGGCTGATACTTATCAAATTCTCTGACAGCTACCTGAATGTCCTTATAGCGATAGCCTTCCTCCGAAACCAATCTGCGAATTTCCTTTGCTGCAGCATTCAGCTCTTCCTTTGGTGTTTCACTACACCAAAGCTGGATACTCTCAATATTTTTCGGAACTGCTTTCCCGTCATTCAAGCTTCTTCTCGTCTGCACCCAATATTCTGCTGTCTGGCGGATGCCCTCAGAGCGAATCTGCGACAGGTCATTTTCTGCATGGTCAGTCAGTACAGGTACTTTTACCTGACGAGCCAACTGGTACAGCTGAAAATAAGTTGTTCCTGTTCCATAAAACAAATCAACAGCTGCCGGTTTTTCAACAGGGTATGCACGATCCAGAATCAACGATACTTTCACTTCAGCCCCCTGCTTCAAGAGAGTCTGCAGCAATTGCTGCTCTTTTGCTGTAAAATGATCAAATCCGTTTAAAACAAACATAACGCTGCTCAAATCTTCAAATGCCAAATAGGCACAAAGAGCTGTGATCAACTCAGTTTCATTGATACCATGCCGCTGCAGCTGACGTTCAAACTCTGTAAAGATCCAACGAATATCCTTTAATTTCTGTGCTGTATCCAGCCCTTCAGAAAACTGTTCCTTATCAAGAAGGAGCGCCAGATCCTCCAATACAACATTTCCATCTTTCATTTCCTGATAAAGAGCAAACAGCTGTTGAATAAAACCAGATTTATTGATCTCCCCGCGAAAAACCGTTAAATCCTCTGCATACTCGGATAGAATTTTTCGAAAAATCATTGCGGCACCAACATCGGTAAGTACTTCCTGCTGATAATATGGGGTATGCTGCAGATAATACCATGACAGCCGCTGAAAACTGAAAACCTGCAGACGCATGGCTGCCATTGTTTTCATGGCAGGATTCATCCGCTCTTTTATTTCCTTAAGAATCTGAACTTCCTTTTCAAATTTTATATGGTTGGGAACCAGATAAAAAACCTGATTTTTCTGATCTGCAGCCAGCCACTCCAATGCCTGACTAACCATCACTGATTCCAGATTTTTATCGCCCGTTCCTCGAATAAACTGTAATGACATATGACACACCCTTTCATTCATCCTCTGAGCATTTTACACTTCTCTTATTATACAACTGATTTCAGTATACTGACTAGGACCAGTCTGAAAACTCTAGCAGCAACTAGTTTCGAAATAATGAAATGAGTGAACTTTAAAGCATTGCTGCTCCAGCTTCCTTTATTGTTTTCTGACACATCCTAATACAATCCCACTCTGATTAATAATGACCGATCAAAATGAAATACGCAGAATACAAGTCAATCAGCTTTATTTTTTCATTTTACTCCAAACAAAAAACCGGGAACACTGCTGATCCCAGTTTTAGTATTGTCAAAAATAGATTAACTATCAATGTTCTTCATTTATTTCGCCTATTAACAAATATCAATCTGCTGAAAACGAGCCGCTTCTTTCCAGCTCTAGATCGTTCCAAATCGACTGAACGGCCATAGGACGAATTTAACATTTCCGGAAATCTTTTCTTCGCTTACAAAGCCGATCATCCGTCCATCTTTTGAATTTCTGCGGTTGTCACCCAGCACAAAATATTCACCCTCCGGTACTTTCTCTGCGTCCAGCTGTTCCAGGGAAAAATCATAGGTCAGAGGACCGCCGTCCGTTAAGTCTTTCTTAAACTGATCCAGATACGGTTCATCTACTTCCTTACCGTCCACATACAACACATCGTTTTTATACTCAATTGTTTCACCGGGAAGTCCAATCACCCGTTTAATGTAATTTTTATTTTCTTCATCGGGAGCCGGGAAGGTTACGATATCAAATCGATCCACTCCAGTATTTTTTAATGCAATCACCCGTTCCCCGTCTGCCAATGTCGGATCCATCGAATGACCTTTTACAACTACCGGCATGAATACAAACTGTCTCAATAAAAACAGAATGGATGCAAGTCCGACAAAAAATAATATAGTCTTTAACATCTCTTTTGATTTCAAAATTATTCCTCCAAAATGCTTACTTTCTATAGTTTACCACACTCAATATCTCTAACCAAACTTATTTGTCTCTATTAATAAATAATTAACGGCTGTCTTGACATAATCTGATAAAACTTTAGCTGTAAATGTAAAATCAGCCCGTATATGACCACACAGACAGCAGCTGCTCATAAACTATCTTAAGTAAAATTCGTTAAAAATGAACAGTTCTAACGACGCCTTTGCTAATTCTAAAATAAATAGATATCCCCTCTCTCATCCCTTCTGCTTAATTTAGCCCAAAAAACTACCCACCCTTTGGGGGAGGGTGGGAAAGGAGTTAAAAATGAAAAAGTGTTTGTTAGGGTTTGTTTATTGGTATGAGTTCATAATACATTGAAGTTGTGAAGATTTTGAGAACAAATTATTTTTCTATTTTGAACTTTATATGACGGTTCCGTTATAGTCGTTAAATCCCGGAAAAAGTCTCAGAAATCTTCATTTATTTTCTGCCTCGCTGTTACTATTTGAAGCAAAAATGTATCCTGTCTAAATAAAAGAACGACCATTTTTAGACTTACAGCCCATCAAAATAGCCCTCTTGCACCTTAAGTCTTTTAAAAATAACTTTAAAAAGGGTGACGGAAAAAGAAACATTTGATACACTAGACTCTGAAAGAAAATCAAAATGACTGAGGAGGTCATCATGTTTATATCATTCGGTCAATATATTGGGCTGATCATTTTAACCATCATCATGATTATACTGATTATTTACTTAACACTGACAAAAGATAGAGAAGAAAAACAAGAGCGACTGAGAAATAAAATTGTTGAAAAATTTGCCCAGCCGCAACAGCCGACAGATCAGCAAAATTACGTCTATCTAAATGACGAAACAGCTGAACAGGAACAGACAAATCAGACAGCTTATTCCAATCAGGACGCTTATTATACGAATCAGCCGCAAGAGCATACTTATCAGGATAACTATCCTAATGATACATACTATCAAAACGATCAGATGAATGAAAACTACTCATCCGAGCAGCATTATGATCAGGGAACCCAGTATGAGCAGCAAACCTCTGAGAATTCCTACGATCAGAATTACTATTCTGAACAGCAAAATGATTATTATTCACAACCTGACCAATACTCTGACAGCCCGACCAATCATCAATATGAAGATAGTCAGCAAACAGAAAATCCGTACGATAATCAGTCATATGATAATCAGACAAACGAATACGGTCACTCTGACCGCTATTCTGAGTATACAAATAATCAATACAATCAAACAGATCAATACAACGAGCAAACAGCTGAAAATGACTATTCTCCGCAACCGGATTCTTATCAACAACCGGAACATTCTGATGCTCAATATACAGACGATCAGGAAAAAGAAGATCAGTAATCGTTGAAAAAAAGTCAGCAGTTCACTTCTCAACCAGGAAGCGGATTGCTGACTTTTAGATATTGGGAGCAGTATCCTCGTTTTTGATAAACACTGCCAACTCTTCACAGGAACTAAATTTGTGACGAGAAAAATTTCTGTCCCCACTTACCAACAAACCATATTCCAATGAGCCATTCACAAAATTTATCGAGATAAGAACAAAGACATCTCGGACATCCTGATACGGTTCAATTACCTGAAAAAACAGGTCATTGATGACGGTAAAGTCCAGTGAAGGATCAACATCCCTTATCATTTTCTGTTCAGCTTCTACAATAAAGCTAGATTTTGTTAGCTATTGGCAACTTGATTAGTGAGTTTATCCTTACTATTCAAGGCTTTACTGTCCGACTCCAATCAGATAGTAAAGTGCCTTTTTTATTTTACAATTTCAATTTGTTGTAAATCGCCTGTATCTTGATTAACCTGAAATTTTCTTCCCATAAAATCAGTAACAAATAATATATTATTTACATCTAGATTCATCCCTACTATTGGAGCACAAATATAGTCTGGATTATTTTTTGGAGGAATATTTTTTATTTGCCACTTAATACTTCCAGATTCATCAACAGCAACAACATTACAAAACTCTTCTTCGGTTAATTTTCGTCCAGAAGGAATCTCTAACCGTACAAAAATATAATTATTATTTGATTTCAGTTCAGATATATTATATTGAAATACTATTTTCTTTCCTGAAATTGTTAATTCATTATTCACGTATTCAACTTTATTATCTATTTTAATCCGCTCCATTCTTTAATAGTTCCTATTTCTTTAAAATCCCCAACATATTGACCTTTCAAGTCAAATTGAACTCCTCCACCTTTATGTCCAAACAATGGATTTACTTCACCCATTCGTAAATTGGTTCCCTTTGGTAATGTTACTTCTCCAACGTATTCTGGTAAATGAGGGAGAGCAAATTTATCTTGAATTTGAGCAGGAGTTAACCCTTTAATATCATCTGCTTTCATAAGCCATCCTCCATGCAAATTAGAATTAGTTTTGTCATAAACTCTTACAAATTTTCCTTCATCTAATAAATTTAAATCTTGAACCACTGTTTTAGAAGTATATGGCGGTTCCGTATATCCTTGATTTTTCCACCAATTATTAACATTTTCGGCTGATTCATATTTATTAACTTTTACATTATTTTTCATGCTTCCTAGCTGGTCGTCTAGATAATCAAGTCCACTGACTTTCTTAGCACTATTAGCCACATCATACACATCATCGTAATATCTATACATCTCTGCCATCTTACGAAACTCATAAAAATCATCCGCTCTGTTCAGATAACTTGAGTAGGCTTTACTAAGCTTTGGTCCGAAGATTTCCAGAACTACAAGAGCCAAAGAAAAAAGACGTTCTGCATCACTCAGGGGTTCCAGTGTCTGTTGATCTCTTCCTGTCCAGAATCGATCCCATTGTTCTGCCGGCAATACAGTATACAGGAAATTATACCAATCTTCTCCCATCTGACTCCCAAAATCAAACAGCCCTCCCTGACCATTTCTCACGATGGAAATGGTTCCTCCATGGGTGCATAGTAGGAGAATAGTCAGAAAAAAAACTGATTATTGTCCCACTCTCGTTTCAATAACTACATATTTCCAGCTTTTAGAGTACAGGAAATACACACAGAGATTAGAAAATCCCCTGCTTTTCCTGTACAATAAATACAGCTAGCTTTTTGTTAGCTATTGGCAACTTGATTAGTGAGTTCTGGCTTACTACTCAAAGCTTTACCGCTCGACTGCAATCAAGTGGTAAAGTGCCTTTTTTAGTTACAATTATTAAAATACTCAACAAGCATATTTTGCACCATGCCATTATCAAGCATATCATCACTGATATACTTTAAAAATAGATCGTATACTTCTTGATTTTGATATTTAGATAAAAGTTTACAAATTGACAATAATAATTCTGGCTCTACGTCATAAACATTTTGGAAATACTTAGCCAACACTTTAACTGAATGCTTAGTTATTTTATTTTCAATTGCTTCAATAAATACTACTTTCTCATCACTTGAATAATCTTTTGAAATGATCAACTCAACTAGTTCATCTGAATTTAAATCCTCTTCAAATATATTTAACTGACTATTAGATAAATCAATCACAGCTTTCTTTTCATTATTATAGTAATTTTCTAAAAAAGTTGCATAGTCAACTAAATTATAAACTAAAGAATTTGTCCTTTTGTTATATGAACTGATATTTTCTTTATATACTTTGAAATCTTGAAGTTTGTATATTGATAACCCTCCAAAATCATCTACTATCCTTATTACTTCATTTTCTTTTAAAACAACTGGATAAAGTTTATTAATCGTAATATCTCTCTTATCCTTATTAGAAACAGCTTTTACAATCATACTATCTAACCCCTTGTGGTATAAAATTACTATCCAAGTCTACGATCCAAAAAAGATCAGTAATTCCTTCTCTAATTCTAAGGTCTTTAGGAATAGGGATCTTCATTTTCGCATCGTAGAAATTAATTTCACCTGTTTTTAAATTTTTATAATAGTGAATCTTACCTTTCCCCATTGTAGTTTCATAACTATATGCAGACTCCATTTTAGCCCAATCTGTCATAGAGTCCCCATTCTTAGTAAGTTCAGAAACTAACTTAGGGTCTTTTAAATCAGAGCCTGATATAATAGGTGTTGAGTTGTCTAGTATATCACCTTTCATCAGCTCATCCTTATATTTTTGATATTGGGTGATATTCTTCGAACTATTTGGCACATCAGCCCCACTAGCTTTCTCGGGGCGGGGAAGCACTCTGTTTAAAAATCAGTTGAAACGCTGATATAGCAACGTTTTAACCTATTTTTCTTAACTTGTTATTTTCTCCTCAATTTCAGGCAATTTATACATTTTTTTTGTTTCATCATGCTATAAATTATCTTAACTAATTTTCTCATAATACACAACAACGCTTGTATCTTTGTTTCTCCTTCTGACACTTTTCGCTCGAAATAAGCCCGAAACACTAGATTTCGTGGTTCTCCTTTATTCGTCAGGTAAATTTGTTGTATCGCTAGGAAGTACAGTGTCGAATACAGTTTCCTATTCCCTTGTGACTTGTTTTGAAAATCTTTTCCTTTACCTGCTGAACTAAATCTCAATGGTGCGACACCTGCATAATTCGCCAGTTTATCCGAATTTTTAAATCGTTGAATATCCCCTATATGACCAACTAAGGCACATGCCGTTACGATATCAATTCCTGGCATTGTCTCAAGCTGATAGCCTAATTCTTGATACATTAGTTTTTCCGTACGTTCTAGTTCCTTAATTTCTCATTGATAGGCTCTCAATTGCCGTGTAATGCTTTGAATGACTGTATCTCGGGCAAATTGATAGTCTCGTTCTTTGCTCGTCTCCTGTGCCACTAAATCAAGGATTTTACGAGCTCTGTTCGTTGAACAGGTATTATGACTAGGAACTCTCAAAAATGCGCCTAATTCGTCCTCTGATACATGTTCTAAGTATTTTGGTGACGGATAGTGTTCAAAGAAGGTAAGGGAGGTTCTACAGTCTAATTCTTTGAAAAATCCTTTGTAATTCGGGTATGCTGTTTGTATCTGTTCATGAAATTGTTGCATCAATTTTGTACTTGCCTTGACCAGTGCATTTCTCCAATTGACTAAATGGCGCATTATCCAGTAATAGTCTTGAGGGTTGGCGTCTGGCAAAAGGTGAGAGCGTCTCATTAATACAGCACTAATACATTGGGCGTCCCATGTATCATTCTTTCGTGTACTAGCATAGCTCATTCGTTCCATATACGAAAGTGACGGATTCACTTCTTTTACTGGATACTCTCTATCGAGTAAGAAGATAGATAAATTTCTTCCGTAATGAATGACGTCTTCCAATCCAAAAATTGGAATCAGTTCTCCTTTTTGTTTCAGTACGTAATCTTCTAACTTATGAAAACCTTGTAGCGTGTTCTTGATTTTGATTTCTCCTAGTTTTTCTTCTAGATAATTCAGTAATACAGCGGTATGAGTTTCTTTATGTATATCCATACCAATATAAAGATACTTTGTTCTGTCCATTATTTCTCCTGTTCTATTCAATCAAAATAGTGGCAATCTCAGTTTGAAGTCTCTACCGTTCCTAACGGAGTGGTGGGCAAGAAAGCGTCAGCCTATCTAATTTCTTGAATTGGAGAATTTCTTAAATTATGATATACTCAACTTGCGAGGGTAGAGTGTTAAATTTAAGAAATTCGTTTCTTATTTTTGAAACTCTGCTTTTTTTGATTTACAAATTGACTTAATTCTAAATCGTAATCATATAGTTTTGTACGCCTAGCCCCCCTATTAGTAGTGGGGGCTTATTTTTTTTCGATTGAACCACCTCCTAAAATGATCATTTCAATGCACTTTTTAAATTGCTGGAAATACTGATAAATCAACGTTTCTATTCAATTTCCGATGAATGTCAGGGCGGTGTTACTTTACGCCCTCCTGCGAGCTTCGCTCGTTTCTGATCGTTTGTCCCTCGTGCTAGCGCTCTTGTCTCCGACATCGCGCGCTCGGGAACACGAGCAGATAGTATATTTTTAACATACCTAATAGATACTACAATGATAATATAGCATAATATTATTTTACCCGTCATTATTTTTTATTTACCTTTTTGACTCCCACTACTTTTAAAGGTAAAATATTTACAAACCATTTATAAGGAGGTTTCATTATGAACCCTGAGATTCAAACATTTGCAGAAAATCTCAAATTAATCCGCAAGGAACGAAAACTTTCTCAAACGCAATTAGCTGAAAAAATTGGTCTAACTAAACAAAGTATCATTAATTACGAAAAAGGAAATACTTTTCCTACTGGCAATCGTTTAGCCAAGCTTTTAGAAGCCTTAGAAATCACTCCTGAACAGTTACTGGGTACAGAAAATGTTCAGATGGAATCTGAGAAGGATTTGCTGGCAGCCGTGGAGAATGAAGCATTTTATCTTGCTGGATATGATATTACAATTGAATACTCTCTTGAAGATTTACACAGTTATTTATTAGATGTTCTTTCACATTTTTCAACCAGCCAGTTACATCAAGCTATTTTATATCTACATGAAAAAGAGATACTTGAAAAAACAACCGTTCATTCTAAAAAACTGGCTCAAAATATTGTTGACTCAACAGAAAGCAACCATCAGTCTGTTCCAGATATGGATATTATTCTTAACCATTTCGACGAGTAACACTATCCCATAAGTCAATAGACCACTTCGTTCTCCTTCGTCGCTATTGACTTACGGGATTAGGCATGTCCGTTTGTCAGTGCCCGAGGAACTCACAAAATAGCTATTACTTTGGCTAGTTCCTCGAGCTTTTTCAGCTTAACATGCCTACCGTTTGCTTTAGCAGTTAAATCTGTTCTTCTAAAATATTCTTTCTTCACCCTCAGAATCTAGCAAAATAGGCTGTAAGACCAAAACACTCAGACCTTTTTGCGTTGGCGCAACTCAACAAGCTGGCTCTCCATCTCTTGTATGGACTGGCTAAAATCCAGATAGAACAACGTGAATACTTGCGAATAAGCATAATAACGGCGGACAATCAGTTGCTTGTTCAATGGGCGGCTATCCCCTTCAAAGAATTTTTCTAACACGATTAGCACCTCTTCCCACGATTTCAAACGTTCCCACAAATCCACAATACTGTAAATATCTTGATGGCTGATTTCCTTAATCGGTTGTTTATTTTTTGTTGTGTTCATTTTCTTTTCCTCCAAGATTTTATTTTTTGATACACGAAAAAACGGTATCAGTGGTCGTTTTCTCACTAATACCGTTTCAATAGTCTACAACTTAACTGATTGTACTTCAAATAAACAGTCAAAAAGACTAGAAAAGTCTCTTGAATTTTTGTACAATAAATACAGTTAGCTTTTTGTTAGCTATTGGCAACTTGATTAGTGAGTGTATACCTTACTATCAAGGCTTTACTATTCGACGCCAATCGGATGGTAAAGTGCCTTTTTTATTTTATGAATTTTTACTCCATTCAAACCAAAATTCTTTTAATATCCCAAAGATTTTAATAATTCTAATCCCATTTCTCTACATTTTTCCCATTCCAAAGATTTTTTCACAGCTTCATCCGTCCATAAACTCTTATCCTTATTCATTTCTTCCAAAAATGAGTTTATTTTTTCCCCTAAATTTAACTGTTCTTCCGTTATCCAGCCGTTTTCAAATAAGATTTTCATTCTTTCAATATCAATATCGGAAAAATCAGAAGCTAATTCGTCCGATAAAACGGCATGTTTATATTTCTCCTTTTGAATTTTAAAACTACTAGAAAAAATCTGCAAATTTTTAATAAGTAAATCATGAATAGCTATTAAATCATCCACATTATTATAATTGTTCATTAAATATTTCCTCCCTAGTCAATTTCATATCTGCCGTCCATATAAATTCTAACTGTTGGTTTATTCGGTTGTGATATCTTATAATAAGGAACTTCTCCATGGTGACCATTTCCAGGGTGATACTGAATATATCTTGAACCTCCACTAGTTCCTTTGGGAGGATTCATACTAAATCCTCCGCCTTCTTCATAGGGAATACCTGCACTTCCACCTTTTTTCAGAGGCGTCACCGTCCATCCTTCTCTTTTTACAAAACCAGCAACATCTGCAGGGTTAACGTTAATTAAAGAGCTAGGATTCTCCATTAGTTCACTTATTGAACTCACGGGATTCTTCCACTGAACATTTCCAGCACCATATTTATCTTTAAAATAATTATTCCAATCTTTTCCAGATACAGGGTTCTCTGCGCCAAAATCTGTTTTAGGAGGATTAGCCCCACTAGCTTTCTCTGGGCTGAAATCTACCTTTAAGAATTTGTGTTAGAACATTGGTTTAACAATATTCTAACACATTTCCGCTAACTTACAGACTTCTGTTTCAGTTCGGGTAATTCATAGACGACTTTTTTCTTCATCATCACATAGATAATTCGAATGAGCTTTCGCATGATACAGATTAATGCCTGTATTTTGGTTTTTCCTTCTGATATTTTCTTCTCAAAGTACGCTCGATACACTGGATTTCTTGCTTCGCCCTTGTTCGTTAAGTAGATTTGTTGTATGGCTAAAAAGTATAGCGTAGAATATAGATTTCTATTCCCTTGAGACTTGTTCTGTACATCTTTACCTTTTCCCGCAGATCCAAAATGTAAGGGCGCTACTCCCGCATAATTTGCTAGTTTATGTGGACTGGAAAATCGATGGATATCGCCTATATGTGCGACTAAGGAACAGGCGGTAACGATATTTACACCTGGAATTGTTTCCAATTGATACCCTAATTGTCGATACATTTTCGTTTCGAGTTTCTCAATAGTTGAAATCTCTCTTAAAATAAAGCGAATTTGTTGGGCAATGCTTCGGACAAGACAATCTCTTTCTTGTTGATAATCTAAAGTTAGCTGTTGCTCTTGTGCGACTAAATCAAGAATTTTTCTCGCCCGATTAATTGAACAAGTGTTGTGACTTGGGATTCGCAAAAATGCTCCTAATTCTTCCTCTGATACTTGTGCTAAATACTTAGCTGATGGAAACCTTTCATAAAAAGCTAGTGAGGTCGCACAGGTTAATTCATGGAAAAACTGTTTATAGCTTGGATAAGCAACTTGTAGTTGTTCATGGAATTGTCGTGTCAGCCCACCTAAATTTTTGACTAGCGCATTTCTTCGGTTTACAATATGGCGCATTGTCCAATAATAATCTTGTGGTGTGGCATCTGGTAAAAGATGTGAACGTCTCATGAGAACAGCGCTAATACATTGTGCGTCCCAACTATCATTTTTCTTGGTACTGGCATAGCTCATTCGTTCCATAAAAGACAAGGAGGGATTGACTTCTTTTACTGGATAGCCTTTATCTAATAGAAAAATAGAGAGGTTTCTTCCGTAATGCGTGACATCTTCCAATCCAAAAATTGGAATCAGTTCGCCTTTTTGTTTCAATACATAATTTTCTAGCTTGTAAAATCCTTGTAAGGTGTTCGTAATGGTGATTTCACCTTGTTTTTCTTCTAAATAATTCAGTAATACAGCGGTATGCGTTTCTTTGTGTATGTCCATACCTACATACAAATATTTGGTTCTGTCCATAGTCCTCCAGTTCTATTCAATCAACGAGTGGCAATCTCGGTTTGAAGCCTCTACATACTCAAAGTTGCGAGCAGTGGGCAAGAAAGCGTCAGCCTATCCCATTTCTTGAATTGGAGAATTTCTTAAATTGTGGTATACTCAACTTGTCTACGGTAGAGTTTTGAATCTAAGAAATTCGTTTCTTATCTTTAAAATTCTGCTTTTTTTGTGTTGTCTTGAATCATTTTTACCAAGTCTATTCGATTAAGCATAGAGACATGGGCAACGAGTTTTTGACTAAAGGAACGACTAAATAGTGCTTGTGGTAAAAGCTGTTCAACGGATTGAAGATTGCCTAAAGCGTTGTGTTCCTCTAATAATTTGAAGCCCTTTAGAATGGCTAATACGCCACCAGTTTCTAACCAGTTTTGCGTATCACATAAAGTCGTGAGTTCATTGGTCGCTTTTAGTTTCAGTGGTTCAACACTTCCAATAAATCGTTCCCACGGGCGAAATAACTCACCTGTTTCAGTGTAGAAAGTCAAATTCTCTTTCAAAAATCCAAAAATCAGAGCGCCTAAAGGCTTTTGACTAAATGCTATCTGTCGACACATTTGTGTGGCGTATTCGTCTCTTAATTGAATTTCTGTCCGTTTCCAACTGTTTAAATTGTCCATTGGTAGCTTTTGTTTCAAGGCTTGTTCTTTGTCCTTATCATAGAAACGAAAGCGAACACGTGATTTTTTAGCCCCAATGTAGAGTGTTTTAGCACCATCATTTAGAGAGAACTTACTATCTGTGTAACTATACGTTTGGCTAATTGACTGATATAGTTCATTTTCACACTTTTTATATAGTTCTTTGATAGTGAAGAATGGTACTTTGTTTTTATCATCAATCGCAATATCTATTCGTGTCATACGAACAACAGAATCTGAATAGGAAAAGCAGCTTCTAAAAAAGGACTCCCATGTCTGATGATTTCTTTTCAAGTGTTTCTCAACTTGTCGACAGCCTTCCCCACTTAAGGTCAGATAACATTCTTGTTTATCGGGTTGTTGTTCGATACTGTAAAGAACAATTTGCCCAAATGTATAACGAGTATCATATTCTTTGTATTGCACACCTCTGTAGTCCTTTTCAAAGGCTTCAACTGGTAAATCAAGATAATTTTGTATCACTGTGAATGCGTCTGTTTCTTCAAAGATAATCGTTAACCAATCAATCAACACCGATAAATTCTTTCTACTTGTCTTCATTTTCTCACCCCCTTTCAAATTTGTTCCTTTTATGCAGTTTTCAAAGAGCTGTAAATACTGTTCTATCAGTATTTTTGTTCAAATTTTAGTAAATGTCAGGGCGGTGTTACTTTGCGCCCTTTCAACGAGCTTCGCTCGGTTTGGTCGTTGGCACTCATTGCTTGCGCTCCTGCCTTGATGGCGTCGCGCGCATGGCACCACGACCAAACGGAAAGTAAAATTATATTTTAACTTACGAATAAACTTTATCATAATTATATTTTAACAGTCAATAATAAATTAAAGTTTTTTTTGACTTTTTTTCTTCTTAAAGTTAAAATATAATAAAATCATCATGGAGGTGCTAACTTGAATCCTGAATTTCAAACCTTTGCAGAAAACTTTAAACTTCTCCGTAAAAAACGCGGTCTCACTCAATCTCAACTCGCTGAAAAAATTGGGTTAACCAAACAAAGCATTGTTAATTATGAAAAAGGAAATACTTTTCCAACTGGAAACCGTTTATCAAAAATTTCAGAAGTGTTAGAAACTCCCGTTGAACAATTAATTGGCAGAGAAAACATTCAATCTCGTTCAGAACTGGAATTGCTTAATTCAGTTCAATCAAAAGCTTCATTTTTGGCTCATTACGATATTATGACCGAGCATTTCACTGATGAAATTTTCAAATTTTTCATAGAACAAATTTCTACATTTTCTGAATCTGAATTGAAACAAGCGATTCTTTATCTTTATGATAAACGTATTCAAAAAGAAGTTGATTTTTATGCCAATGATTTAGCTGAAAATATTATCCGAACAACCGAAAATCAAAACAAATCGAATTTAGATATGGATATAGTTATCAATCCACCAACTAAATAACACTCTAATAAAAGTAAATGGTTCACTTCGTCGATTTCATCGCCATTGACTTTCATTAATAGGCATGCCCCTTTGTCAGTGCCCGAGGAACTCACAAAATAGCTATCACTTTGGCTAGTTCCTCGAGCTTTTTTAGCGTAACATGCCTACCGTTTGCTTTAACATTAAAATCTGTTCTTCTAAATTCTTCTTTATTCACCCTCAGAATCTAGCAAAATAGCATTCCGAAACCATCAGACCTTTTTCTTGCTTCGTAATTCTAGTAGTTGCTTCTCCATTTTTTTCATACTTTGACTAAAATCCAGATAAAAGACAGTAAAAATTTGTGAACACGCATAGTATTTCTTAGCGATTTGTTGCTTATTGACGGGTCTCTCTTTATCCTCAAAGAATTTTTCTAGCACAGGCAACACTTCTTGCCATGATTGTAGTTGTTCCCACACATCATAGACTTCATAAATATCTTGATGGCTAATTTCTTTGATTGGTTGCTTATTTTTTGTTTGAATCATTTTCTTCACTCCTTCAATTTTTGATACACGAAAAAACGGTATCAGTGGTTTGTTCCTCACTAATACCGTTTCAATAGTCTACAATTTAGCTGACTGTACACTTAATAAACATTCAAAAAGACTAGAAAAGTCCTCTGAATTTTTGTACAATAAATACAGCTAGCTTTTGTTAGCTATTGGCAACTTGATTAGTGAGTTCACGCTTACTAGTCAAGGCTTTACTATCCGACTCCAATCAGATAGTAGAGTGCCTTTTTTATTTTGATAACTATTAATTTAACTTCTCTTTTTCATCTTCCAACCATTTTTTATGGTCAGAAATAACTTTAGATAAGTGTTCCTCAGTATAAAATTCTTGTGGGGGTAATTCATTTTCCACACCTTGATATTGATAAGGCATATCGAAAGGGGATTTCAGATCAAGCCAGAATTCACTAATTTCTAACAAAGCATTTACATAGTCTTTATCTAAGATTTTCTTCAATAGATTATTGACTAAAATCCACCGCCATCTATAATAGGACATCAAATCTTTTTCATTAGAATCTTCAATTAAATCAAGAAGCTTATATATTTCGTTTTCGTCATATGGTGAAAATAGACTTCCAAGCTCCCACACATACGAATTTTCCTCATTTTCATTTTTAGATAGATAATCTAAGGTGTACCTCATTACAAATTCATCATCAAGTATACCCTGTAAATAAAATTCGTTTTCTGAATAACCAAATCTACCTATTTTAAGCTCATTCCAAGAAAAAGGAATATTATTTTTTTTAAATTCATCGATATAATTCATTATTTTATAGGCACTCCATTCAATTCTGGATTTCTGACAAACATTCTGTGCGTAACTTTTCCGTCTTGAATTATCCACTCAAAACGTCCCATAACACCATTTTGGCTTCCTTGAATTTGATATAATTTAGCATTACCTAAATCCGTGACTTCTGCTAAACCAGCATAATTATCAATAATATCAGAGAAACCATGTGCTTTTGGAACATTAGGAAATTCATCTATAATAATTTGAGTTTGTTTTGTAGGTGGTTTTCCTGTTAACAGGTCAATATCATAAACAGAACCTTTCCCTTTAACTGGTTTAATATCATCAACTTTCAGTCCGCTTCCAGATCTAGGAGCTTCTAAAACAGGATTGGTTATTTCCTCTACTACTTTTTGATTAGCCCCACTGGCTTTCTTATTTCCATTAAAATTCTTCGGTTGATTATACGCCAGTCTATAATCAGCATATGCAAATCCTAAAGTCATTAACGCTATGCCTAATTCAGTTTGTGTAAAAAACTCATAACCATCAAGCACGTAGATTGAGGCTATTCCTGTCCATTTTACAAACCAATTATAATCTTTCCCGGTTGTATAGTCATAACCATTTCTTGTTGCCTCATTAATTTTTTCGATCCAGTCATCATTTGAGATGAAATTGACGATATTGAAGTTTAAGTAAGGTGCTACTTTTTTTAAGTATCTGCTCATTTCCGGATTATAGACTCCGCGCCCATCTTGTTCCAATGACCAAAAAATTTGGGGATTGCCATCCATATCATATACAATTTTAGCATATATATCATACTCCAACAATTTTTCCATCATTTCTTTGCCGTCTGTACCTTGTCCAGAATCAAGTATATTGATTGTTTCCGGTACACCTGCATGTAAACAAGATAATTTTGAACGAACTGTTAAAGTTGCCTCTCCGCTAACTGTAGTTGCTTCTTCTAGATTTGTCCATTCATAAGGTTCACAATCGGGGACGCAATCTACCGCTTCCTCTTTTCCCTCTTTTTTCTTATCTGCTGTCTGCTTTAAACAAGTTCCAAAGTAAGGTGCTTCAATTTTTTTATTTCCCTTTGTTAAAAAGAGTTGTGATCCTATTTTTACTTCACCACCTGAAGCAGGAATAAAAGAGATATCTGTACCAAATTTACAGCTAGCTGGTGCATTTTCCACTACGAACTCTTTTTCGGCTCCCATGGATGCCGGTAGATTGATTCCACTTAATAATTCAGTTAAAGAAGGACTCTTTTTTTGTTGATTCAACGGTTTCGAACCAGGCAAAGAACTAAATAAATCCATCTTATCCCCCCTATCTTTTCAAATACTAAACCATTAATCTTGTTACAAGCCTTCCTGATTAAAATAATTATTTACTCTATTACTAATATTTTCTTCTAACAGATCTTCTATCCGAAGAATACCAAAAGCTTGAAGTCCTTCAAGTTTCTGTACAGGGATAATAGATTTCTCTACTTGAGTATTATAATTCTCTCTCTTTAAATTCTTTAAAAAAAATCGTTTGCTTATCATCACTAAAAAAATGCATTGATTTTTCAAAAATTCCTGATTTACTTGTGATGACATAACACTTTCATCAGTTAAATATTCTGAAAGTCGTATACTTAAGAAATGAGATAACATCATATTGCTATTACTTATTGAAGTATTGCTAAACTGATTTGGCTTCTCTTTACAACAATTTTGATAGTGGTAATTCACTCCGAATTCAGAAAGATCAATTTCATTTGACCGCATCAATCGAGTGTCTTTCTTTACATTAGATGCCATTACTTGATTATTTTTAATAAGTTGCGTTCTGGCATTCAAACTATCTTCAATAAAAATATTTTTTTCAGAGAAATTTCTTTTCACAGTTATTATCTTTGAGTCAAAATAACTGACCAGATGATTCATTTCTCTATATCCATTGCGATAAGTCACAATCTCAAAAATAATTTTATTCTGTGCCCAGGCAAATATATAAAAATTATCTTTAGTATAAATTTCAATTAATCTTCCAAAACAATCATATTGGAAAATTAATGGTTGTCTTTCCTCATCATGAACTATAGAAAGTAATCCTGAACCATAGAAGATTGGACAACTCATTTTCTTCTTTTGATTTATTATCAGCGGTTCGCTAATTTCAACATCAGTGATGCGTTCTCCTTTAGCACTTAATAAAGTATATTGATTCCAATCAGCTACACTCTCCAATTTTTGAATACTAAACTCTTTTTCTTCTGATAAAAAAACATCAATTTTCTTCTCTAAAAAATTTTCTGTATACACTTCTCTAATTTGATTTCCTAATTTTACTGATTCCAATTGATTATTCTCAGTATATTCATAAGAAAGCGGAAACTTGATTAGCTTGAAATCTTCCAATGATGTTGTTTCACTCGTTATTCTACCTTGGTGATCATAACTAAATCTTGTACTACTGGATAAGTTGGATGCTTCCGTAATATTATTAAAATCATCATAATTGTAAGCTTCCCAAGTTCCATCACTATAAATAATTTTTATTATATTCCCATTTTTATCATATTTGGGAGCTACCCAATCATTATTGGAAAAAGTAATTTTCTTCACTCTTTCCTGATAGTTATATTCAAATTTTTTAGTTGGGGTATCTTTCCATACTTCTTCTATGATTTGGCCAGCCTTATTACGTTTCAACTTCAAAATACTTTGATTTCTTTTTTTTGCTTTCAACAATCTTCCATTAAAGTCATAAGAAAAACTATAGTTTATTTTTCTGCAATTGATAGTACTAACTTTTCCAGTTTTATCATATCTGAGTTCAACAATTTCTCCCGATTTGATTTTTAACTGTGTGATATGATCCATTTTGTCGTACTTATACATTCGAATCAAATCATCATTTTGATTTATAGTAATCAAGCGGTTCTTCTCATCATAGTTATAGTAAAAAATATCTCTATTTGTTCCTTTAATCCTAATCAATTTGCTTATATAGCCGAAGTTATTATACGTCATTATCTTTTTACAAGCATCAAGTATTTCTATAAATATTTGACCATATTTGTTATACTCAATTATTTGAGTATTTTTCTCATCAGAGTATTGGCGACTGCCATATTTATCATAACTATATTTCTCTTTCCTACCGTCACTACTTTCTTTTTCTACTAACCATCCCAATTCGTTATATGAATAAGAGATTATTTTTCCATCAACCATCTGTTCACGAATAAGCTGCTGTTTTTCATCATAACAATAGCGTTTGTAACCTCCAGTCGGAAGGGAAATTTCTTTCACTAGTCCGTGTCGGTTATACTGGTATTTTGTTTGTCCACCATAATAATCGGTTACAAGATTATAGCCTAGATTTTCATGATACTCAATCCAGCCTTCCTTAATATGACCATCTCCCCATGTATGGATAACTCTCCCAAACTGATCATATCTCCAATGAAAACTGGTTAGATTTTTATCCTGACGTTTCGTCATTAAATGATTCTCATTATAGGTAAAACGAATTTGTTCTCCCTCAACATCAGATACACTTAGCAGATTTCCGTCATCAGAATACTCATACTCGGCAAGCTTTTTGCCTTTGTATAAGAGTGACTGAATGAATCCCTGATTATTGAACTGGACAGAAAATTCTTGCTGATTAGAATCAATAATTGCTTCCAGCTGCCCTGTTTCGTTATAAAAAAGTTCCAACTTGAATCCTAAAAAATTTTTGACTTCTTTCAGCTGATAATAATCACCACTAATTTTGCTTTGAATGAACGTTAGTTCTTGTTTGAGCTTGTAATCTGTTAGGATATAGGCTCCTTTGACCGCCTTCAATTTCACTCTCCGAAACAACGCATGGTAAACTTGATCACCAAGCAACCAGGGAAATTCAATCTGTTTTCCTTCTTGGTCAATATGATATATGACACCTTCTTCAGCATCGATCTCCAAATGCTCATCATAAATAAAGCTAATCCGATTGCCTAGTGAACCCGTTCTATTATTTACACTTTCCCACAACCAGCTCCAACATAAAGGAATCTGCCCCTTTGTTTCAAAATCTATATGTCGATAATTGTAAGCACCACTAATCACATCAACCGGATCAAAATCAAAATGCCGATAGTGACTGTCCAGTAAATCCGTTCTTACTCTTTTAGAAGAAATCATATTCTCTTTTTCCGTTATCCTTTTTGGCTTTTTCTGTGAAGAAAATAAATGCATTCCTTTATTTTTCATCTAACTTCCTCTCTTCCTGATTTATTTATGGAAGAATTAGTTCTTACTCTCCTTAACTTGTTATGACATTACTGTGACTTTCTCTCCTGTAAACCCATTCAAATGTCTGCGCAGCAAGCTTTCCATAACATCCAGACTAACAATCCAGTTTTCTTCCTGCAGTCCTTTAACAGAAAAGAATTTTTCATTTTGTATCATTTTTTCTGAAAGAATTATTTTTTCGTTTTTTTGATTGCCCTCATTTATCCTATCTGGATACAGACAATCAATCACTTTAGGTTTCAGCGCCCAATAAGTGAGTATTTGGTCTGTTTTTCCATCTGAAAGGGACACAAATTTTTTAGGAAGAAAATCAACATATATCCCAATTGTATTCACAAATAAATCAGACACAATCGGAAAAGGTTTCGAAAAATAATCAGTAATCACTTCCGAATTCAATGATTCCACAGTCACACGAATTCCTTCCTGAAATTCAATATCCCTATAGCTTTCCGGTAAATAATTAAAGGTAAGAATATCTGTCTGTATTTCCTTTGGCTTTAACTGATAAAAAATCATCCGCTCACCCACCTGATTTCCTCTTGCTGCTGATCGGTCAGCACCAAATTTGTACGCTCATACTCAAAAAAACGGGCTCCCGTCATTTTTGCTCCCTCAAAAACTGCACCATTCATCTTTGCTCCTCGAAAATCAGCATTCGTTAAATTCGCATGGGAAAAATCGACTCCAAAATAACAGGGAATCGCTTCAATCGTACTTGCAACAGAGCCTCTGGCAAATTGAAAATCAGCATTCTGACATTCTGCATAACGAAATGATGTATCCTGAATGCGACTGTGCCGGAAATCAGCTCCATTTAACGTTGAATAGTTAAACTGGCTGCCTACCAGTAATGCCTCAGTCAATTTTGTTTCTCTAAAATCACAGGAATGATAGTCTCCCCATGTCAAATTCAAATTGCTGAAATCTTGGTTTTTAAATGAACTATTTTTCAACACCTTATTTGCTTCAAAGTCCAGCTGACTAACATCAAGCAGATAGTCTAATTCCTTCTGTGCTATGACATCTTCATTTTTCTCATAAATCCGTTCGCAGGCATCTTTGTATTCACCAGCATAAATCAGCAGCCTTTTATTTATACTCATTAAAGAAAGCAGTTTTTCTCCATTTTTCCTGAAAAGCCAGCGAAGTAAGGCAATAAAATATTGCTGGAACACCTCATAATAACTGTTCAAATAGTAATCTTCCTGTCCCAGCAAACCGGGATTTTTTTGTTCTTCAAGTCCAATCCTCAGCTGCTCCTTAAACTGATACAAATACGGAGAAAGCCAGTCAAATTTGATAATCTGACTGAATTGTTTTGTGCTGAAATACCAGTTTTCTCCATAGCTGTGTACTTCATAGTTCAGTGCTTCCTCAAATAAATATTCTCCCCGAAGCCATGAAAAAACTAAAAACGATGTAGCAGAAACTTCTTGATTTCTCTGTTTTTCATGTAACTCCATAAAAATAGGAATCAGATCCTTTTCAAACTCCTTGATTAGCTGATCCTTTTCACTACGAAACTCCTGATCCAGTTGATGAATTAGGCGAATAACCAGAGGTTCTACATATTCTCGTTGAAATTGCTTTATTGTTTCTGTAACAATCATCTGAGTTCTCCTAATTCATTTTTATTTCACTGCCGTTCAAAGCAATCTTGTCATTAACAGAAATAGTATTCCCGTGAGAACTGATATTGACACTGTCAGAAGCATCCATTACCACATTCTGACCTTTTAACGATAAAGCGCCTTCAGCGGTAACACTCACACTACCCTTGCTCGTGATATTGATTCCAGAGCTATCATTTAAGATGATCTCCACGCCATTTCCAACAATCGTAATTTTATCAGGCTCCAACGTAATGGTTTTTCCAAATTTATTTCGTAGTGTCTTTATATTCGGATCAAGAGCATTTGAAGAATCATCTTCAGTACGAACCGTTGACATTGCTACGGCGTCTTTTTCATCTTTTGTCGGATAGTATAAACGAACCAGTTCACCAATTTCAGGCATCATATACCAGCCGACATTATCATCAGAAGTATAATTCGTTGAATATGGAAACCAATAAGCAGGCTTTCCTTCCCCATTATCAATTTGCAGGCTCAATAAAACTTTATCCTGATCCACCGAAGCAACAGTGCCATTGATTGAACTACCAGTCAGTTGTTCATTATATGCCTTTTCTATCATAATGCCTTGAACCTGTGTCAACAGATACTTGTTTTTTAATGCGCCACGCTCCAGATAACGCTCCAGATCAGCGATATACCATTCCTGATCAAGAAATTTCACTTTGTCTCCCAAAATGAACAGCTGATTTGTCTGCACCTGATAACGTAGAAAGGCCTGTTCTGATGCGGTAACTTCCTGGTTTTCCTGAATTTGCCGAAATCCTGCCAGATCTTTTTCAATTTGAAACTCCACGGTATGGATTTCCCCTGCAACAGATGTATCCGGCATTCCAAAGTAGAATCTTGGATTGCTGTATTGATCCACAGTAATCAACTGACGGTTAAAATGTGAAGCTAGCCGCTTGATAAAGGACCAGTCTGTCTCTTCAAATTGTATTAAAAACTGCCCTGTTATCTGACCATTTGTAATAGTATCTAGAAAAGCCCCATTTTCATATTGACTGACAATCTGATTTACCACTTGCTCATAGCTCTGATTTTTATACTGAAAAGAACGACTCTTTTTCTTAATATCCATTAGATATGTGTAGGAAAAGCTTATCCCATGAATATAATAAACATTTCCTTCATTCACTATTTCAATAGAACTGGCAAGACCTTCATAAAATGAGAAACTCTTCCCAGATTCATTTCTTTTTGAAATACTGATAGGCACTTTTATATCATGCAGCTGTAGAATTCGATCCGCTTCTTCTTTTGAAACAATCCCTTTAAATTCCGCTTGAGAGTGTTCTCCCTGACTCTGAATAATAGTCAGTTCAAGTATAGAAATAAATTGAAATGGACTTATCTGAATATTTTCACTTCTAATCTGTTCCCCCTCAGTCGTTACTCGATAATAGCTCATTTCCTTTTCAATCATCTGACGCATCTGCGGAATATACGTTTCTTCTTCTTTTACCTGGAGGTTTGCCTTCTTTTCACTTGCAGGTATTTTCTGTATTTCCTCTACTAATGGGACCGAAAAACTTGGTGTCAGAGACGGTTTTGTTGCCGGATTAAACGCCTGATATATTTTCTTTTCTGCTGGATTCTCAGATTCTCTGCTTAATGCCTCACCTTTCACTTGTAGTGGTTCTACGCTTAGAAGTTCATTGTTTATCTTTGATCCTTTACTGAGCTCCTCTAATGTACTTCCAAGACTTGAAGGTGTCTTCCAAACCTTTAAATTTTCTTTTTCATCACTCACTTGTTTCAACTCCCTCACTAGTATATTCAACTGTTAATAACATGGCTTTGCAAAATTGTCGCCAGTTCAAACCATTAGCGATAGGGCTGGAAAATGAAAATAGCCCCATTTCATTTTTCACAAGTACAATACCAAAGAAAAGATACAGCTTACCATCCAGACTGGAAATTTCTGCATCAAAATAGCAATAGCCTAATTCAGCCAGTTCTCCGCTATCTTCACTTAATATATCCATATCTGGATGTATCTTTCTTAAATTGCTTATCACACCATTGGCAAATTGTAAAAATTGTTCATCATCAATTTTTTCTTCTAATTTAGTAAAGTTAATGGAATATAATGTTGTTTCATCAGAAAAGATATAGTCCGCTCGCTGTGTAAAAGGATACTTCCTTTCAATATCCTCTAAAGCCATCAACTCAAATTCTTCCGGAATAAATATGGTGAATATATCTAAGAGCAATTTCTTAAATGGATACGCTTCACCCTGAAGCTCTACCCAGCCTTGCTGTTTTATTTCTTTCGCCACTTCTTTGCCGTCAAACTGCGTGATCCATTCATCTTCTTTCATTCGCTCGATCATTATTTTTTCCATTTTTGCTGCTTCACGATCCAGTTCATCCATCTTTTCACCTTCTTTTACGAGCTTTTCTTGCGGATATGAATATCCAATTCAAGCTCATCTTCTTTAAAAATCAAGTACGCTCCTTGTCTAACACTCAACGTAACCCACACTCCTTTGGGAATCTCTCTGCCCTGCTGAATGCCTTTCACTTTTCCTTTTATTCTCATTTTCAATGTATTTTCTTTGCCAACCTTAAACTGAACTTTCCTGCTGACCGGCATCTGCTCACGAATAGTTTCTTCATAAAGTAAATCATAAAGTGTCACTGTTTTTTGACGCTGGAAAATATTAGCCGACCAGTTTTGAATCGGAATATCTTCCTGATTAGGTGTCTTTGTAAAACAGCCTTCCAAGGCATCCGCAAAAAAATAGTCGGCATTTTTATCAAACAGCTGATTTTTTCTCCTGAATAAAATGAAAGCAATCCCTCCTGTAATGAGTAAAATCAGTCCTCCAATGAATGAATAGAATACAATGTCATTTTTCTTAGTTTTTGTAGATTTCTTAGCGGTCTCAGCCATTTTGATGTCAGTGGAAATTTTCGCCGGCTTGTTTGCTGCAGTCTGATAGGAAAAAGTATAGTCATCATGAATCGGCTGGTAAAGTGTGATAACCACTTGATTTTCCTTGTTTTCCACCAACGTTTTTTCGTTCTCTTCGTAAGTCAGATTTTCGATCGCCTTTTCTGCGTTCATGGTGACTGTGATCTGTTCAATTTTCTCAAGCTCATCAGCCGGAACCGGCACTATGAATGTAAAGGTTTCTTTCTGCTTTTTTTCATTTTCCTGATCAATTTTTGCTGATACAGTTGTCTGATGATTATAAATATCTGTAACAATCTGCTTTAGTTCCTGCTGATTCTGTGCAGTATAGCTCTGCCCGCCAGTCTGTTCTGCCCACTGATTCATCGGCTCCTTATTTCTATATTCCAGTTCACTGTACTGAATAATGTATAAAGGAGATTCCAACGCATCCAATGCATTTCTCACATCCCTGTCAATATCCTCTTGAAGCCTGTTAGGATTACCGCTGTCAGCTTCCGTATCTCCATCTGAAAGCAGTATAATCATGCTGCGATCTTTTCTCGCTTGAGAAATTTTCATTATCCGTTGTGCCGTTTTCAATCCTAAACCAACATCTGTCCCTTTAATAGGAGTGATTCCTGCAAACACATTTTGCCACTGAGCTAACATTCCCTCTCCTTGTATCTTTGTCAGCTGCTGATCCTTGACAATACTGTCGTTATACAAGATATACCCCATCCGGTCATTTTCTTTTGAACTGATGGACGCCATTGTCTGAACAGCTTCAAATACATGTTTTCCGGGATCATGTGCAGCCATGGAATAGCTGATATCAACAACAAATAAAATGTCCTGTCCACTTTTTTCTTCTGCATAGCTTAAACTGCTGCAGCTGAATAGAGAAGAAAGAAAAGTAATTACCAGAAGAATTTTTATTTTTTTCATTTTGTACTCTCCTTAATCAACAATTAGTTTCCGATTTTTTCTTACTTCCACTGCTTTCCGATACCTGTTGTTTTTTACCTCAATCAAAATACTGTTCAACTGCGCATGAACATGTTGTGCATCGCTGACATCGATCTCCTGCTGAAGACGCTGATAGAGATAATAGTAAAGAGCTTTTTCTCCAACAATCCCATGACTTTGCAGTATTTGCAGACAGAAGTTTTGGTCCAGCGGATGTTGACTGTTGAATTCCTGCAAGTAATCGCAAAACAACTGCATCATTGGAGGGGAAATTGCTTTTTGTCCGTATAAAGAAATCGTTTGATAGATTGGATTGACCGTATTATATTCCGTTATCAAATCTTCAAACCCCTGATACTCTTTTCGGAGATAGGCTCCCGGTTTCAATTTGAACCGTATTAGCTCCCATTCATTTTTTCCAAGCTGTTTCTGATCCGTAAGTTCAATCACTGCTTCCTGAAGAAACATATCCTGATTTTCAGTTGCTTTTGGGCTGGCAATCTTTAAAATCAGTTGATTATCTGAAGCAAAATAAGGAATTTCCACTTCCTTATCCAGAATTAAAATCTGCTCATTTACCTTTAACAGTCCCGGTTGAATCATCAGTTTTCCTTCGTCTATCAAGCAGTCAAACCCATGGAGAATCCCATTTTCATATCCCGAAAATGATCCCTTCATAAAAGACAACGGCAACTCCCGCATTGCCTCCAGCATTTCTATTTTTAAAATTCTTCCTTTTTGAAAAATAGGATATTTTGTTTGAAACATCTGTTCTCCCCCTCCTTTGTAGCTGCTGTTTTTTATTGTTCACATTGCATTTTTGTACTATATTGAATCCGAATAAACATTTAATTCTCATAGAAAATATAAAATATCTATTAGAATTAAATACTTTACCGAAGTACTACACTTTAATAACCCAATTATTCGTAAATAATCAGTTCGTTTGGAGAATTTTTTCCATTAATTAAACCCTTTTAAGCTGAGAGAATTATCGAATCTTGGGCATTTTTACAAATACACCAGATTTTTGAAACCTTCTGCCAGACAAATAATTTTCTACTAGCCTTTTACCATCCACTCCTTTTAAATCTTCAATAGTCCTTATACCAAACTCTTCCAATCCCTCCACAGGATTATAACTATTCTTCCAGCCAATATCTTTAATAAAATCAAGTATCGGATAAGGCGAATAGAGACATTCCATTTGATGTCTTAATTCTACACTTTTATAATCAATTAATTTATTGAGGTGACCATCAGCCGAAGAATTCAACGGTTCTGAGTTATTTTCCATAAAAATAGTCATTCGATCAAAGCAAAAAGAGGTCAGAGTACTTTTTATTATTGAATCCGAATATAAATCTTTGTCATCTGTCAGTACACCTGCATAGGGCAGTGCCTGTATAGTCTGCTGAATCCATTCGCTTTCTGCTCCATCCAGCAAAACGTACTTATCATTTAGAATATGCTGAATTTTTCCTTTGGCACTTGGTATCGTATAAAAGAGTTCGCTGATTTGATTGTGATCATGTATAAATGCAAAATTCTGACCGGTTTCCATATCCTTCATCCATTGGATTGTTTCAACGACTCTATTATCTTCAAGCTTGAATTCTGTACTCACCTGGTTTTTATTCCAAATAAATACTTTTGAAACGGCATTGGACATGGTTAGAAGCAGACGTCCAAAAGAGTCATAGATGTATCCTTCCGGAATACCGTCATCAATTTTTACCTGCATCAAATTAGAAGCCAAATACTGATATCTACTCGTTGATTGATTTGTTTGTTTTAAAATAATGTGCCCACGTCTATCTTTTTGGATATTCGAATTAAACTGATTTTTTATTGTCTGATTTATATTCTTAGATTCTATAGAGTAATTTTGAACTTCAGAAAAATTAGGGCTAGTAATTTCAGAATTCTCTGGTTTTCCTTGATGATCAAGCTGCTTAATAATTTCCATTTCTCCAATTATTTGTCTAACTTCTTGCCCGAAATTTCTGGTTTCTATTGTCAGATTATTGTCCATAAACAGTAACTTTTGCATTTTCTGATTTTTCCCATAAAAGATCCGCTCAAAAAAGTATTCTCTATTTTTTACTGATTCTATTTTTCCAGAAGAAGTATACGTATAGTCAACAAATACTGGTTCAAACTCACTCACCAGAAGATGGGAGCTTTCTGAAAGGATGTTTCCTCTTTTATCATAAGTAAGGCGTATTTTTGAAAAAGCATTCTCTGCTTCTATTATCTGTCCCAAGCCATCATATTCATAGTTGTCCCAGTTTCCATCACTATATAGAACCTCATGAATATGATTTCCTCGATCATGGTTGACTAAGACCCAACTGTTATCCCCATAAATTATTTTGTTGGTCCGACCAACAAAGTCATATTCAAAACGCTTCTCACCAAAACCAGACAGACGTTCCTTCGAAATTTGTCTCAATTCATTTCGCTCTACCTGATAAGCAGTCGTTCCATTCTTTACTATTTTTGCCAGTTTTCCTGAGAAATCATAGGTAAGCTTGAGCTCAATGTCGTTTGGCAGCTTTAAATAAGAAATTTTATTCAGGGAATTATATTGGAGCTGACACTCCCACCCCTTATCTTTGTATTGAATAAGATTGCCTAGAAGATTGTACGTGTATTCTTTTTCAATCGCACCATTTTTTTCAATCTGGATTAATTGTTGTCTTGCATTATATTTATACTTATCTATTTTATAGTAATCAGAATCTTTCTCCTCTTTTAGGATGCATTTCCCATAAGAATTGTACTTCCAAAGCAGCTGCATATTTTTATTTATTTCTTGTTTAGATATCTTCCCCGTATCATCATAGAAACACTGGACTTCTTTCCCATTTTCAATATAGTAGGTTAAAAGATTTGTGCGAGCTTCATAAGCCCCTTCAAAAATAACAGTATTGTCTTCCACTATTTTTTTAAGTCGACCTAGCTGATCATACTCATATTGAATGTGTATTCCAGCTCTATCAATAAATGTGGTTAATGCGCCATACTGATTATAGTCATAGATTTCTTTTGTTTGTCCATTGTATGAAGCTGTTGTTAGCCAACCATACTCATTGTACCTATATGTAATTACCTGACCGGTTTTCATTTGAACAGCGGTTAAACGAAACAGCTCATCATAATCAAATAATTTTCTTCCACCCGTCGGATATTCAATTTTTTTCACCAATCCATAGCGATTATAAAAATATTTAGTGATATTTCCATAGTAATCCTTTATAAGATTACAGCCCTGTTCTTCAATATATTCGATCCAGCCTTCTTCAACATGTCCATCTCCCCACGTGTGGATGACTCTGCCAAATTCATCATATGTCCAGTGAAATTTCATTCCATTCTTATCACGGCGCTCTATTAATAAATGATTTTGATTATAGGCAAAGTGAACACCTGCCCCTTCACTGTCTATAACAGTGATTAGATCGCCAGACTCAGAGTATTCGTACTTACTTAACAAAGTATTGTTTGCTGAAAAAGACTGAATATATCCTTGTTGATTGTAGTCCACGGTAAAAGACTGTTTATTTGAATCGACTATTTCTTGAATCTGTCCAACTTCGTTATAAAAGAGCTCTAGAATAAAGCCGGACGTATTTTCAATTTTCTTCAAATAAAAATAGTCAGGATTTTGACTACTTTGACAAAAGTGAAAGGTCTTTTTTTCTTCCCTGTCAAACAGAAAATAAGCTTCCTCTTTTTTAGACAATCTTACTCGTTTAGCAAGATCCTCAAGACTTTCGCCCTCAAAAACCCATGAATATTCAGCTATTTCACCTGTTGACTTTATATGGTAGACAACACCGTCTTCTATATCTGTTTCTAAATGCTCATCATAAGAAAACGACACTCGGTTACCTAAAGAACCGGCTCCTGCATTTGAACTATCCCACATCCATTGCCATAGGAACGGAACTTGACCCTCAGTTTCAAAATCGGTTTGCTGATAGCTGCAGGCTCCGCTGACTAGATCAACAGGATCAAAACCAAAGTGACGAAGAGCAGGATGTAAGTTACGAGTGTCTATCTTATTGGAAAATGAACATTTCTCATGAGTATTTATAGCAGATAACACTTTACTGTTCTTGTATGAGCAACAGCTACTGTTGAACATAAGTCATTGCTCCTTTCTTTGAAAAAATCTAGTTTTTTTGATGCTAAAAAATCTAAACCCTTATTCTACTTCACTCAAAACACTCATCTAGCTTTTGACAACTTGATTAGTGAGCGTATTAGGACCTTTCCTTCTTGATTCCCATCTAGTGCTATATATTTCCTTTTTATTTTTTAAATATTCAAATTTATTTCATCTATATTATCTTGCACTGACATTTGGATCAATCTATTGCCAAATTGTTCTACAAGACCGATTTCACTTTGTACATAGAAACAACACCTGTGCTTGCGTTCATCATTATCAGCTATTTCCAATGTTTTTTAAATCTTCCGTTTGGACATAATATAATTGGTAAATTGAAATGTATTCAGATTTTGCACTAACTTTTATTTCTAATAAATTTGAATATTCCCAATTTTTTTCTATCTTTATAGTATCCATATATTCTCTTTGAAACTATAAATTATATATATCATTATTTATCTTTACGCAACCTGCTTCTAGTACTACTAATTTACTCCAAATTTCTAATATAACTTTTCCACAACCATTATATTGCTTCAACCAAGCTTCATCCTTACAGTCTAAGGAAACATTGATTATATTATTTGATAAATTAATACCTGTGAGCTCTAAATAGTCCTCTTTTTCAGGTGGATATATTGCATTTCGCTCATTTGTTGTATTGTTTATAAAGTAAAATGTACTAACATTCAAAAATTCTACTCTATAATTCGTTATTACCTCATTTTCTAGCAATTCCAATACCAAAACTAACTTATTTTCTAAAATATCCATTGAATAAGCTACTATTTTTGATTCAAATAATTCATTCATTCGTTGCTGAACAGACATTTTGGTTTACTTCCTTCCTGAATAATTATTTATTATATCAATGATCTCACTCATGGAGTTTTCGCTAAGATCAATATGAGTTAATCCTCTATCACTAGAAATTATCCCATCTGACGTCAACGAACCTTTACCATCTATACTAACTCTATAATAGGGGTTACCTCTTCCACCACTCACCTCATTCATAATTCGAACAACAATAGATTTTCTTCCATTTGGAATTTCAACTTTATAACCATTCTTTAATTGAGAAGCCACTCCTCCTAGGGAACTAGCTACTTCATTTGCCAAAGAGTTCAAAGAAACGGATGGATAGATACCAGTATACATCCCACCCGCTGCCATATCCTCTGGGCGTGGGCCTAATGTAATACCATTGCCTACATCTTTTGCTGGATTTTGTGTCGTAACATTGCCATAAGGATTCGTGTATCCCGGAATGCTGCTGATTACATTGCCATCTCGATCATAGACTTTGCCTATTGTCGTGACCCCTGTTGAGCCCATTGCCCATGCCGGCGGTCCCATCACCGTAACACCATTATTAATTTTCGAAAGTCCATAAAAAACGAAAATAACTCCGCCTGCTAATAAAACTGGCCAGCCCACTGCAGAAACAATTGCTCCACCTGCACCTTTTACCATTATTAGCAGCCCTGAACTTCCTACTGCCAGATACCCATATTGCTGAAGTGGATTCATTCCTAATGCAGCATCATTTAACTGAGGCAGTATGCTGTTTCCATTGCTTCCCCCGCCTCCCTGACCACTGTCAAGGATCGAAATACTTTCCGGTGACGTACAATCACAGCTTAACTTCGAGTTCAATGTCAGTGTTTCAATGGTTGTAAAGGTTGTCAGACTTTCAGTATTGCTCCATTCTAAAAATTCCGGCTTGCATTGGATCTCTTTCTTCTCGTCTTTTTCCTTCTCATACTTTTCTGACAGCTTTTTACAAATACCGAAATCGTTTTCCTGAATTGCCTTATCATCCTTGGTTAAGCCCTGCATCATGCCAATGTCTACACTGCCAAAGCTCATATTCATCAAATGAGCCTCTTTACTTCCTTCTTTGCATGTTACTGTTGCCCCGGCTACTACAAAGGATGGACTGCCTCCTCTACCTGATCCCGAAGAAACTGACGTTGCCTCAGCCAGGTTTTCAATACTTAGATGACTTCTAGGTATCTAAAAGATTTTCTGTGCCACCATTCACTAAAAACCATTTTGTATTGATTAGCAGTTTTTCATCCTTCCAACTTAATTCCCAATCAGTTCTAAATGTATTTGAAGGCCATGAATTATTAATATGCCCTTCACTTTCCTTTAGGAGAACACATAACTTAAATTTGCAGACTGTCTAGAATTCCCTGACTTTGTTCTAGCCAACATTCAAGCAAAGAATGTTCGATTTCAGTTCTATAATCTAATCTATAATCCATTCTAAATTCATCATATGTTTTACTACAAGGTGTAATCTCTGATGAATGATGTGGATAAATTGGGCTCAATTCTAGATATATTTTATTTTTATAGTTGTATAACCACAATGCATGGATATCTTTCCCAATACTCATCCAAATTGGAGAAAGTACAGGTAAAAAAAAGTCAGAGTCAATATCTTCATTGGTGAAATAGCCTTCTCCTAATTCAAAATGTTCTTCTATAATAGGGTATTCATTGGCTAATACTAATTTCAAAGTGTTACAAAAAGATTTAATTCCTTCCGTAAGATAGTCATTAAAAACTAGGTACTCTTTTCTGTCCAGAATTAGATAAACCTCACACTGATCAAAATAGTGGAGAATCATACCTTCTCTATAAACTTCATTTTTGGAATCAATTTTTAATACAATTTTATTCGTTTTATTTAATGAAAAAATAAATTCTTCCATCTCTATGTTAGTCCTCCTTTTTTATTATCTTTCCTTTTTTATTAACCCATCCCAATTTTCTTAAAAGTCCTTTCACTTTTTCATTCACTTCATCCCATTCTTCTACATGTCCATGGTAAAGCCCAGGTAAAGTTTGATCTATTATTACAATTTCTCCATTTGAAATAGCAACTCTTCTATCAGTATTTGAGCTAATCGGAACAGAGTTGTCTAACGCATGCTGCCCATCAATTGGCTTTTTACTTTTCACAGAATTACCTACATTAGTATGATAAGGTGCATCTTCGTATAAACCAAACGGGTGACCAGAAACTGATGGATAAATGCCAGTATACATCCCACCCGCTGCCATATCCTCTGGGCGTGGGCCTAATGTAATACCATTGCCTACATCTTTTGCTGGATTTTGTGTCGTAACATTGCCATAAGGATTCGTGTATCCCGGAATGCTGCTGATTACATTGCCATCTCGATCATAGACTTTGCCTATTGTCGTGACCCCTGTTGAGCCCATTGCCCATGCCGGCGGTCCCATCACCGTAACACCATTATTAATTTTCGAAAGTCCATAAAAAACGAAAATAACTCCGCCTGCTAATAAAACTGGCCAGCCCACTGCAGAAACAATTGCTCCACCTGCACCTTTTACCATTATTAGCAGCCCTGAACTTCCTACTGCCAGATACCCATATTGCTGAAGTGGATTCATTCCTAATGCAGCATCATTTAACTGAGGCAGTATGCTGTTTCCATTGCTTCCCCCGCCTCCCTGACCACTGTCAAGGATCGAAATACTTTCCGGTGACGTACAATCACAGCTTAACTTCGAGTTCAATGTCAGTGTTTCAATGGTTGTAAAGGTTGTCAGACTTTCAGTATTGCTCCATTCTAAAAATTCCGGCTTGCATTGGATCTCTTTCTTCTCGTCTTTTTCCTTCTCATACTTTTCTGACAGCTTTTTACAAATACCGAAATCGTTTTCCTGAATTGCCTTATCATCCTTGGTTAAGCCCTGCATCATGCCGATGTCTACACTGCCAAAGCTCATATTCATCAAATGAGCCTCTTTACTTCCTTCTTTGCATGTTACTGTTGCCCCGGCTACTACAAAGGATGGACTGCCTCCTCCACCTGATCCCGAAGAAACTGACGTTGCCTCGGCCAGTTTTTCTGTCAGTGTCATTGGCCCAAAAATCTTTCCCTCGCTCATCTCTCCTTCTCCTTTTATTCTCTGATTTACAAAGCTTTCATCGTCACCAGAGTCAATAGTAATTTTAACATAGGGTAACTTACCTTGTATCCAATTTCATGCTTATCCATTGTTGAATTTTTTTATCGATCAAATGCATCATTGGAACTTATTCCTGGACTGCTCATCGAATACCCCTTACTCAAAACTGGATTGATGCTTTTCTGCTGCAAGGTGCTTCGTCTCCACCCTGTCATGCAGCTTCATTGATGCCGCACTGTTAAACAACGGTGTATCAATGCTCAGTGGTGTGATGCCCATTCCGGATAATTGAATTTTATTATTCAATTTGTTCCATATCTTTGGTGCGTTATTCTGATTGATCACTTTCATCCCCAAATTGATGCTCTTGACCTCAGTCCTTGTCGCAGCCAGTGGTTTGATTTCTCTTCTTCCAGAACTGATTTTCTTCAATGTCAGATTGTTGATATACTGCTCTGACTTTTGCTGATTCAGCTGCCTGATTAATTGTGTCGTTTGAGCGGTGATCAAATTAACCGGACTAATTGCTGAACTGGCTCCTTTATTTACGACTCCGAATCCGCTGCCGGATGTACTTCCTCCGCCAGATGATTTGTTTGCAGTACCATTTTTAACAGGCTGAATTACATTAATTTTATTTGTTTGTTGGCTGTTTGCTGCAGCAGCTATTTTACTGACCGGCAAGTTTTGTTTTGTACTAGTTACATCTATTTTTTTTGAAGCAATTTTCGTTTTAGTATTGCGTGCTTTGACTCCTGATTTTAAAGAGATGTTGCCAAAAGTAATTTTGTTATTTACAGCTGACTGAGCCATTTTGTTTACTGGTTTTATCTCCCTAGTCATTGTTGCTTGCTTGTTTTTTTTAGCAGGAGCATTGACTGAAACAGATGCACGCTCTATTTTCTGTGCTGCAATTGGCAATGTTGCAGAATTACTTGATGTGTTGCTGAAAATCGGTGTGATTCCCACTGCCATATCCCGCAAGTTTCCATTTTGTTTTACCGGGAATGCTTTTAATTCAGTATTTTTCGTAGGCACAGCTTTAATTACATAGTTGCTCAAAGATAATTTCGCTCGGAAGTTCGAACTAAGCGGTTTGAGCTCTTTATTCTTTTTATTCTCTTCAGATTCCCCCGCTTTTACTTCTTTTGTTTTATTCATTGTCGGAATCATACTGTTAGCCAAAAGTGCGGCTGATTGAAGAGCTCTTTGCCCTTTATCCAAGGCGTTTAGATCAAGCATTGCTGGAATCATACTGAATACCTGCTGGCTGATCTGGACTGCATCCAGCTGCTGTATAGGGGTGACATCGGGATTGCGTTTCTTTCGCTGATTTTTATTATTTCCTTCTAATGCTTTATGTATCGCTTTAACACCAGACCCTCCTGTATATTGAAGATCAGGACTCGCCAGCTGAATATCCGCTGCCACTATAATGGAACTTATATTTTTCCCCTGCAAGGTGACTCCTTTATCCCCACTGACAGAAATGGACTGAGAGCTGGAAAAACTGACATTCCCTGAAGAATGCATATTAATTGAACTCGAACTGTTGATAGCAATATTGCTATTATCCGTTAAGGTAATGGACAGGCCATCATTGGAAACAACTGACAAATCTCCAGATGTTAATGAGATTTTTTTGCCTTGCAAATTACTTAAAATTTTCGTTGTCGGATCACTCATCTGGCTGCTGTATGATGCAGTATTGGAACGTATCCCCTGAGTAACCATTGCATTTCTTTCATTAGTCTGCGGAAAATAAACCTTAACTTTTGAACCAATTTCAGGCATGTAATACGCAATGTTACTTCCTTCAGTAACATAGGGAAGCCAGACTGCCTCATTCTTCTTTTGTTCCTGATCAATATCTAAGTGAACCCTGACCATATGCCCTTTTACTGACAATACTGTTCCAGTGATTGTCACACCAATATTTTTGACCGCTTCACTTTTTATATAAGCCAGCGATTGTTCAGGAGCAGCTTTATAAGTAAATATCAGCAAGCCTGATTTCATTTCCGCCTTCTTTTCAATGATTGAAAACAGCTGATCTTTATGATAAAAATAGTCACCCAGATGTGATTCTTTGTAAGATGAAAAACTTGTCTGCTGAAATGCTGTCAATGATTCATTGTTATCGAAATTATGAATTCCTTTTTCATAGCCTTCATAACATTTGGAAATCGAATATTCTGTTGCCGGAACGGAAACAGCTTTTCCTTTCTTCAACCCTATCCAAAATCTAGCTCGTGACTCTTTTATATCCGGAACTAAAAATGCTTGATTTCTACTCGTTAATCGTTTCAATAATTCCCAGTCTGTTTCATCATATTGAAGAATCATCTGATTGATTGTCTGATTCTGATTTAGAACTGTAATAAACTGACTGTTCGGATAGTTTGCCAAAACAGCTGTATATAAATTCTGATAAGAAAGTACTTTGTTTTGGAAAGAGCGTTTTTGCCTCTTGATATCCAACTGTTTTGTCATTGAACAAATCTGCAGTTTAGCCTGCCACACGTGATTCTTCATAGAAACACTAATGTTTTCAATTAATCCTGCAAACAGCACCTCTTTTGTCTCTTTATTTTCGAGACGAATGGCTTCATTCGCTGTTGAAGTATTCATAAGATACAAAGCAGTGTCCTTCTCAAGACAAACACAAACATTCATTGCAGCATGCTGATTGATTTTTTGTATATAGTTGACTGCTTCAATATGCAGATAAGAAAAGCTGCACACCAGCTTCATATTCGAAAACGTAATTGCCTGATCCATATTCTCACTCCTAAGCTTCTTTATACTTGAACGGCTCCAACTTTTTATTTTCTTTTATTATGTACAAGCAGCTTAGGGAATTCTTTGCACATTTAAGAACGAAAGAATTCCCCTCATCCCTGCCTTTATTTATCTCCTTCACTCTTCTCCAAGTTTGATTGCCCGGAGATCCAAACACCAAAATAGTCTTTTGTCTGTTCCTGCGATAAGCCGCTCCAAAATATAATCAGGCTTGTCACCAGCAGCATCGTTCTAAGTGAGACTAAGGGAGAAAAATTAATGATAGAAATGACAATATTTAGACCAAAAAATATTGTCATAAGAGTGTACATTTTCGGCTTCCCAATAAAAATACACACTTCAGTCCCCAGCCTTACCATGATACACAACAGATAAAAAAAACACTATTTCAATTAAAAAGAGAGCATCTGACAACATAATTCCTATAAAACCAATCATCGACAACACTATTAATCCCGCATCCAGTACCTAAAAGATACTTATCCAGCGTATCCGCTTCGGTAACTTCTTTTTTATCTATGGCTTTGGCTCATCCATTTCTATCCCCCAAAATCAAACTCATCTTTCTTTCTCTGTTGTCACAGATTCTCCATAACCAAAATAGGCTCTCGCTTTCTCTGATCTCAAATCAGCCCAAAACCAGATAAGGAAATAGGCTGAGAAGAAAGCCTGCCCTTTTAAATCGTTGATATTGCTTATAATCAGCTGTACAGCATTTAGCCCGAGCAGAAGCCTTAAATGATTGTACCTACCTGGCACCTTTTTATATATGCAAATGAAAGGAGCAATTTTTATTACAGCAGTAAACACTTCTCCCAGGATTTCTCCAATAAGAATCTCTCGTCCATTCAAAGCTGCTGAAATGGTCATTACAATAATAATTGTTGTAAAAACCCCATATAACAGCCACATAAAACTGATCAGCTGTATCCCAAGAGGTAAAATAATTTCGCTTTTCTTTTTTTCCATTTCATCCAACTCCATTTTTTTAATACTCTAGTTAACTTTAACACTGGGTCATCTCACTCTTTTTGTAAATCATTGCACCAGATTCTCTTTTATTCTGCTTTGGCTGCTTCCCCATAGGCAAAATACGCCTTTGTTCTCTCTGTTTTCAGATCTGACCAAAACCAGAAAAGTAAAAAGATTGAAACGATAACCGTTACTTTAAAAAACATTATCGTGGTTATAACAAGCAAAACAACATTCAACCAGAAAAAAATCTTTAAATTGTCATACATTTGCGGTGTTCTTTTATAGATACAAATAAAAGGGCCGATTTTTACTACCACAGACAACAATCCCATCACTAATCCAAACCAAAAAAATGCGCCAAAACTCATAGTTTCTATAATTAAACGAGGCAGCATAATTGCTGTTATCCCTCCATTAAGCAACCAAATCCAACTAACCCACTTTATACCTACCGGCAATGTTGCCTCTTTGTTCGTTACTTCTTTATTTGTTTCTTCCATTTCGTCAAACTCCCTAACTCTATTTTTATTTTTCTATCATTCCTTTATTTATAACTTCCTTTTTATTTCTCACTCCTTATTTCATTCCATCAAAGAAATTGATTTCCCAGCTTTCATTCTCAAATGGAAAATACTGTTCCTCTCCCCGCAGCAGATTGCCATTGAGGCGGGTAATCGGCAAGACATAAAAGCCCCAGTTGTTTTCATTGGCATACACAAAGAATTTCACTTCCTCATCCTCGATATTATCCACATCATCCTGTCGAATATAGCGGGTATAGCTGCTGTTAATCTCCTGATAAGCAACAGGAACATATGCCGTCAACTCATTCTGATAGAGGAAGCTGGTATGCACCTCCTGCTCCTCACTGCGCAGAAAGAAACGAACTTCCCTGACGTTATGATCTTTGGAGATGAACCCACTGACCTGTGTAATCTTGTCATTGCGCAGCAAAAGCTGAACTGTCTCGCCATGATGATCCGCCGCATAAACCGTATAGGGAATTTCTGGTACCGCATTAATCAGCTTCGGTCGTATAATTGCTGTTTTACAATCCTCCAGATAACGAATTGAACCGTTCAGGCAGGACAGCTTCAGCTCCATCAGCGCATTGTCTTTCTTCTGTCGAAACTCGATATTTTTACCGGCTATAAATTCCTTTAGGGCTTCTCTAAACAATGGAATCTTGCAGGATTGACCGGTCATCTTAATGATTGAAAAATCCTGCAGCTGCTGATTTTCATACAGATCCTCGAAGAATTTCTTCACAATCGAATAGATATCCCCTTTAATCAGGCTGTTCATTTCATTGCGGTTAATGTGCAGCTCTGGAATCTGATAGACATAATCCAGCAGATTATTTTTACGGACGGACAACTTAAAGCCTTTCAGCTCGCCCAGCAGCAGCTCTTCTTGTTCCAGTCCTGATGCTCCAATACTTAGCTGCCAGCTGTCGGAATAATCATAAAAGCGATGTTTGACCGCTTCAGCCAGCTTCCACAGGAAATAGTAATTGTTTTGAACACGTTTATAGGTATCGTAATTTTGATTCTTATATCTGCAAAATTGGGTCGGCAAGATTTCCTCCACTTCTTCATAAAGCGCCTCAAATCGCTGATAGAATGCCTGAACACCAAATTCATCAATGGCTCTGTAACCATCGTCTGCGCCGCCCGGAAACCATTCATCCACGCTTATATATGGCTCTTTCATATAAAAAGCGGCAAAGCGGATTTTCAAAAATTGAAGAATACGATAGGTTAAATTGTTTCCGCCAAAATTAACATCCCCATTTTCAAAGGTTGTCTGGATGGTCACACGGTAGGAAACCCGGCTGTCCTCGATTTTGAACACACAGGAAGACATGTCGGTTGTTCCGCCGCCGCAGTCAAAAATCAGTGCCTGATACTCTTCTCCGTGGAGAAAATTTCTTTGATCGATTTGACTGGAAATCGTATTATAGAGAACAGAAATCCCTTCATCCAGGGCATGCTTCTGATCGATTTGATACGCCGGAAACAGCTCCTGAAACATGGAAATAAACTGATGCTTCATTTTAACCGGACTGGAAACATGCAGATGAACAAAGCGGCATTTGAACTGCTGTTCGGCATGTTGAATCATGTATTCGATAAAGGCTTGAATAATTGAACCTCGAGTAACCTCGGCTTTATTTCCCAGTAAATCCACAAGCTGTTCTTTCTGATCATAGGAATGAACCCAACGCTTCAGCTCATAAAAGGTTGTTCCAAAATGATCATCGATTCGGGAAAACTGACTATCGCTTAAGGCCTGATAACCAAAGCAATAGGAAATTGGCTGATCTGGATGACAGCTTTCCACACTGACCGCTGACGGCAGCAAAGACGACCACTCTCCCGGCAGCTGATTCCCGGTTTCAAATTGCACATAATTAATTTGATCCTTCTGCAGACTGCCGTTTAACAGCTCATGAGCATTCATCAGCTCTTCATATTCGCTGCCCATATAAACACCAGCCGTCGAATTGCTGGTCCCGAAATCAATCGCCAGAATCTGTTTAGTTACAGGCAGCTCTGCAATTTCCAAATCCAACAGCGGTACATCATAGTAATCCACCGGTGCATTCAGCAGCCGCTCATTTCCCGTATAAATATCAAATAGATATTCAGACTCCAACGCTTTAAAGTACAGCAGATGATAAACTTTATTGTTGGATGGTGTAACGGGCATGCTTTTATCCATACATAAAACAAATGTCTGGTTTGTATCGTCAATGGCCCGCAATGTAAAAATACCGCAAAGCTGCTTTTGATCGTTCACTAAAAGAACATTTGAGGTTTGCAGAAAAGGGGCTGATGTTTCTACAATATATTGATCTCTCGGCTCTACACTCAGCCCTTTGTAGACAGTCAGTTTTGCCGGATTGAGAATCATTTCCCGTGAGCTTAGTTCTTCACCCAAATGATTGTCCACCAATTTTTCCACTCTGGAAAAGCCGGCGCTGTCATAATTCTGAATCAGCGTATCCTCATTAAGCCCGCGAAAATGCAGAATCGTTTCAATAAACCGGTCCCGGTCCAATGAATTGGCAATCCCTTTAACAAGCTTTTCCTTATAACAAATATCCCTCAGCTGCAAGGTCGTTAAGCGTTCCAACGCCGGCCGGGAGTATCGATTCATATTTCGTTTCTGGTAGCTTTTTTCTAAACGTGACTGATACAGACTCATTGACTACACCTCATTTATTTATTGCTTAGAACATATCTGAAAAACTCCAGTGATTACTATTTTCGAAAAAGTTGAAATAAACAAACGCTAAACATTGGATGAATGCTTTCACTTTTATAAACGCATACCAATCCTTATACTGCAGAAAAACCTTATATCTGCGCATCTCACCTTGTTCGGTTCTCATCAAACACATTATTTAGAAAAGCGTTGTCATGTCTTGTACCGCCGTTTATTCGGGTTTAGAGTATGAAGAGAGTTTGAAACTTTATTTCTGTCCTAAACTCGTCCTTACACAACACTCAGACATACGATGAGCATTCGGTAAAGCGTAGGCACAAGTCCCTGTATGACCTTACTTTCGATTCAATCCATTGATTTTATTTCATAAAATCAGTCTTATGTTTTCAGATACACCCTAGAAAATCACAAACTGCTCCATTTTCATAAAGGCTTCTTCTTCTAAAATTCCAATCATATGTTCATAATAAATATCCAACGAAAACTTAAATGGTAAAAACAATTCTTTTAAAACAGCAACCTTTTTTTCTTCCTCTTCTGTTTTTTTTGTCTGTAAAAAAACAGTTAGTTCATACTTGTCTCCCAAGTGAACAAATTGAATTGCTTTCGGATAGATGAATTGAATCGTTTCTTTGAATATCAGTACGCCCTGATTGGTTTGATACAGCCGCAACAGATTATGTGCCAGCTGCTTCTTTTCGCTAAATGAAAACCGGTTATAGTTTTCCTGAACAAATCGACCAAACAGCCCATGTTTCATATCCTCCTGAACAAAGCTCACCTGATAGTCCCGTTTGTTGTTCCCACGATTGACATCAATTTCACCGATATAATGGATAAACAAATCAAACAGTGTCATTTTCAACTGCTGATTCTCCTCATCGTCAGGGGGAAACATCTCATAAAAAACGGAATAAAAGCGGTAATAGGGATTAATTTCAACCTCGTCCGCAAGCTTCTGTTCATTCAGATTTTCAAAGTTCAGCTCCAGATAAGGCGAATAGCGTTTGGGATACTGAAAGACAATATTTTCTTTTGCCGCCTCCAGCTGATTGGCTTTCACCATAAATTCCCATAAGTAATTCATAACAGCTCTCCGATACAAGTAAACTCAGGAAAATGAAGTTGAATTTCAGAGACCAAAAAACTGAGCTCGTCTCTCACCGTCGTTATGCTGCTCTTGCTTTTAAAGGAAAGCAGCATCGGCGTTCGATCCATCTCCTCCCGCAGATAATCCTCCAGAAAACTGTTTACCTCATAGGTTTCCCTAACAGTAGGCAGCTGCTCCAGCAATCGGATTTCTTCAAGAGAAAACCTCTCCATCATCTGATAGGTATTGATAATTCTAGAAATTTCACACATGGAGCGAATAGTAAAATTTTCTCTGCGGGCAAATCGGTCCGTGAAGAAATCATTTCTATGATTGCTTTGAAGTGTTAACGGATTATTTTGAGCTTCCGGTTGAATAAACTGGTAAATCTGCCAGTTCAGCACTCGTTCATTGGGAGAAATAATCGTAATCGCACTCTCCGTTTTTTTAACATAGCTGATTTCAGCTTTACTCGTATCAACTAAATACCCATGGGCAAGGCCGAATTTCTCAATATTAACTGTGTGCTGAAAATTAATGTGATCCAGCGCTGGAACTGCAAAACTTTCATTTCGTATTTCCAGCTGCCGAACATTCCATAAGGGCACGTGATTAATTCGCTGATAAGGTTCCATCTCTTCCAGATTGAAGCTGATTCTGCAGATGATTTCCTGCTCTTCCAAAGGCAGCGGATCAGCCAGATGAATACTGATAAATTTGTAAAGATACGGATGAAGAACTGTTTTCCATGGCAAGCCGTTATCTGTAAAATTAATATACAAATGCTTCAGCTTTTCTATATACCCTGTATAGGGTCTGACTCTGAATTTTACATCATACGTTTGGTTGTTTGTTTCTATTTCTCCCTTGAACAATCTATTTTCACTTTTCTGCATGAAGGTCTGATAGTTCAGATAGTCACAGTCTAGATAGACTTTTGAAAGAAAGACCTCCGGAGCGGCTGAAACAAGCTCGGACAGCTCCTTCATTTCTTCCAGCTCCTCTAAATCCTTTTCATCAACAGGAAAGAAAAAATCAGAAATCGGGTCCACCTCATCCTTTGGGAGAAAATGATAATAAATATCAAATTGGTCAAAATCGTCTTGAATTTCATCAAATACCTGATTCCGAATTTCCTGCAGCTGGGTGTCCGTATAATCGGCCAAACCGCTGAACACACCGTTGATAATCTGCTTCAGAAGCAGACGGTCATTTAAATCGTCAATTCGATCCAGTCGACTTTTTAACAGCTCTTTCATATCGCAGCTACCTTCTTTCGTTGTTCATCCTTTTTCTCAGCAGATTCTCCGCTTCTTTCATTTTCAGCCTGACGATGTACAGACACAGATTAGTTTGGAACGACTTGTTGATTCAGCTGTGCTGCCAGACTTTGCTGAGAAGCAGTTTTCAGATTTAAGGCTGTTTCAATTTTTCGTTCCACCTGTGCTACTCGTGCGGAATTATTAATTTCCTGATAAATCAGCTGTGCACCTCTGTAAAATTCCACTGCCAAATCATAATCGTAGACAACCAGAGCTTCATCTCCGCTGGTTTCCAGACTGATAGCCACATCCTCCTGCTTGGTGTTTGCAGCTTTATCCTGTTCAGCACGGATTTTTTCTGCCTGGGCACGCATTTGGCTGGCTTTATCGGTAAAACCAGCAGCATCATACTGGTCTGCAATTCCATCATAACGATCTGCCAAATTCTCCGTTTCACCGGCTTCTGCTGCCTGATCTGCTTCACTTGCCGCCTGATCTGCTTCTGCTTTTGTTGCATCTTTATTCGCCAAATCCTTCTTTGATTTCGCTGTATCCAGCTTGACGTTTAAGTCCTTCACTTTATCCTGATCACCCAAATCTACAGCAGCCAGCTTCGCCTTCTGATACGAATCAATGGCAGAATCGTACTGCTCTGCCTCAAGCTGAGTATCACCAAGTTTTTCAAGCTCGTTGACGTAAGCCTTATCTTTAAAATATTCCAGCTGATGGTTGATATAATTAGGATCAAAGATGGACAGGGCGTTTTCATGATCCACCAGATAATCTCTGGCAGCAGTAAAACGCTTTTTAGCCATTTCAATATCTTCTTTTTCAGAGCTGGCATTGCCGTCAACAATTAACTGAGACATTTTTTCTTTTTTGTCCAGCCGCTTCAGCGGATAATTTTTGATTTTTGCCCGTTCCTTGATTGCCGCTGTATAGCTTTCCAAGGCCCGCTTATAATTTTCCTCCAACACATAATCATCAGCCTTTTTCTCAATGGCCAGAACACTTTGAATCTGTTCCTCCCGTTCTACCCGATTGCGGTAATTGACAAAGAGGATAATGCTGATAATCAATACAATCGGTATGGCAATCAGCAGGATTCTTTTCGCTTTTTTCCAGCCGTCTTTGCTTTTTACGAAAAGTTTGTTAATCATGACAATCGATACAGAGTAATTACCCAGGTGCTCCGGCTGTTTACTCAATAACAGGTCCTCAAGATTATCAATTACTTCCTGAGGGCTTTTTGCTTCATGAAGAGCATCCAGAATTTCTATATCTGTGATATACTCCCACATTCCCACGGTTGTCATCACCAGCGTATCCAGCTCGTGAAGCTTTCTTTTTTCAGAAATAAACGGCTTCAGCCGCCGTGCCATCCCCAGATAGCTGGTCAGATTATTCCGTTCCTCAAACCCCAGAGAGCGGTCCAGCGGAAACACCCCTGTATCCAGCATTTCCTGATAATAGCTTTGGTCTTTGCTGGAAAAACGCAGCTTCCCGTTGTAGACACACTGCAGATGGACATTCCCTGCACTGGCCCAGCGAATATTCATATAATCAGAAACAACGATCATAATACTTGCCTGTAGGTGGTCACGGACACTCTCCGCAATCAGTGTATCATGTGCTTCCTTAATCAGGTCAGAGAGTATTTTTCTGGTCATTCCCGGTTTGATAATAAAAGAATCCAGAACAGTCTTTACAGCCAGCTCTGCACTGCCGGCTTCACTGTCGTCAATTCCGGAAGCCATCACCCAACAGGCAAAGTCATCTTCTTCCACAAAAGCAAAATAGTCCTTATTGTCGAGACGTCTTCCTGATTCAGATAAATAACAGGTATTAAAATTACTATTTTCTTTCCTCACTACTGTACTCCTTCATCTCGCTCTGCAGCAGATTTTGCCTGGTTTCTCTCTTGAGGTTGTGATAAAAGCATTCAGCTCCGAAAAACAAGAACAGGTATGCTCACCATTTGTAAGCTCTAAACTATGACAAACATTTAGGCAAAAAAACATCAAATTTCTTCGCTCTTCGTGATTCAACGCAATAAAAAGGACATCAATCAAGCATGCAGGAACTAGCCGGCACGTATCTACAGCTCTCACTACACGCTGTTTCGATCTCATTAATTTCTAAATGGCAGAGCCATTAAGAATTGAAGAACTGTGTCCCAATCCTCAAAGCAGTCATTGCCTGCCTCAAGTAATCACAGAGGCATACAGAGACTGGAACACCGTTTATTTGGTCTTAGAAGACTAGGTATACAAATGACACAATTAATCCGAAACCCTATGCTCTAAATTTTTCGATCAGTAAAAATTTCAGTTTTCCATTCAAAGCAGCTGCCTGACTAAGTCTGTCCTGAAAATCAGCAGCTTTCTCTGCAACGGGTTTTCGCTGATTTAGAATAGACTCCTTTTCAATTTGACAAAACAGCGTGTCAAATTCCTGATTGCACAAAAACAGCTGATCCCTTTTTCTTAATTTGACTGGCCGTTGATTACTCTCAAATCTTCTTAGATTTTCAAATCCCAAATAGCTGGTGAGCTCATTTCTTAATGTATTAGAAATTACCCGCTTTTCAGAAATCTGACCGTCCAGTATTTTTTCTCTCAAACGAAATTTATACAAGTCTCTCTGATTGAGCCGCATCAACCTTTCACGATTCAGGTAAATAGAAATATTGCCAGAGCTGGCCCAATACAGGTGCTGATTCTTCACATACACAAGAGCAATGGAACAGCCTCCGCTTTGAGTATTGCCATGCTCGCTTACTTTTTTATGACTATCCAAAAGACAACGTTTGATAAAATCCTGCTCAGATTCAAAGGCTTCTTTTCCGGAAAAATAATCCGAAATTATCGTGTCTGTGATTCTGCAGGCTTCTTCCCCGACTTTAACAGGGCCCACGCCTGAAGTTAAAATTCCCAGAAATTCCTGGTCCTTCCAAAGAGTTGTCGTGACTTTCTCCATTTCCTGATCGGTAAAAATCAAACCGGCTGCCTGACAATTTTTTCTTTGTAAATAGCTTGAAAAAATTCTTGCGCAAAGTAATATGCCGATCAATAGAAGCAGGATCACCAGCGGATCGTTCCATTCATTCATCCTTTACTCTCCTGATTTCAAACTTTCCCACTCGAAATGTTCCCCGCATAAAGGAATAAACAGGAATTGGCTGTTCCCCAGCTGAATTACATCATACGGATTTAGTTCGACAGGTGTATAGACGGCTTCATTATTCAGATAAACCAGTCCCTGAGAGTCTCCGGGAAGAATCAGTGTGCTTCGTTTCAGCGGATCATACGCAACAATCGCATGATTTCTCCTGGCGATCCGATTATCGCCTAAAATTTGAATCTGCATGTCATCAGAACGTCCGATAAAATTTTTTTCAGCCATAATACGGTAGTCTCTGCCCATCTGCGGCCCTTTGATACACACCAGCCAGCCGACAACCGGATCGATTAATTCAAGCTCCTCCATATACTCGCTGTCTTCATCAAATGTAGTATCTGCTCCTGCTGCATTTTTTTGAGCTGTCTCTTCCTTTACATGCATATTGCAGTAGGGACAAATATTCCCATACCTTCTAGAACTGAAAATGTGGCCGTTTCCACAACGAATCAATCCACCCATTCCTATCCAACTCCATTCACTTAGTATCTGCTCACTGAACAATTAATTTTGTTTTTGCAATATAAATCCAATCATTCTTCTTTAATTTATAAGGTTTGTCTTTCAGCTTATAAATGGTCTGTGCATGTTCAGATTTCACACCGGTCCCATTTCGGCTGCCTAGATCTTCCAGATACCATTCACCATCAACCAGATTCATGAGGGCATGCTCTTTAGCAACCAGAACTGCGTACTCTGTTTCGCTGAGATCAATATCCACTGACTGACTTTTATAGCTTTTCCCGAGGATCAGCGACTGCTCGCCCTGAATATGCCAGTTCTTCTGAACCTCGCCGGAATCATTGACCAAAAGCAAATGATTAATCGCTGCTTTTTTTGGGAACAGTTTTTGCGTTTTAACCCCATACCAATAAATAAAAAGAATAAGTGCACCTGCTGTACAAACGTATAGTGAAAATTTGAGCCATACTTCATATTCTCCAAAAAAAGCCGCGACAGAAGCTGCCAGAAGTAAAGCAAGCAGACTGAGCTCCAAAAATAAATTCTTATTCATGCGCTACCCTTTCTTTTTTCCTGTAAAATATTGTTCAAACAGCATCGAAGCATCCGGCATCTTTTCAGATGAGTTCTTGTTGATTTTTCTGCCGTTCTCCTTAAATCCAAAAAACTGCTCAAAATTCGCTGCAGCCTGGAACAGGCTTTCTTTGTCTGTTCTGGAAAAGCCTGCTGCGGTTTGGCTGGCTGTCTTCTGTTCGGCAGCGGACGAATGACTGCTTTTTCCTGATCGGAGAAGCTGCTGATCATATGTTTTTCTCTTTTCTTCATCTCCCAATACCTGATAGGCCTCTGAAATTTGTAAAAACTTTTTCTCCGCTTCTCTGTCATCCGGATTTCGGTCAGGATGAAGTTTTTTTGCCAGCTTTCTGTACTGCTGCTTGATTTCTTCCTGACTGGCCTGCGGGGAGAGATTAAGTATCTGATAATGGTTCAATCGCTGTTCATCCTTTCAACAATCAAAACAAGTCTGGGATCAGAGTACAATCCCAGACTCTAAACTTCGTTCATCTTCGATAATCAGTGTATGAAAAGCTGACTGCTTTTTTTATGACTCTGAATTTCGATCTGGGTTACATTCCGTAGCCGCCTTCTAATTTTACGCTGCTGATCTTATCTTTCTTCTGTTTCACACGCAAAGTGAATTCACCAATTCCCTCTGTGTTTCCAAAGTCTTCCATGTAATCAACCACAAAAGCATTTGGGAAATTGATTTGGCGTACTACCTGCTCTGCACTGATGACTGAGATAACCAGGTTACGATAAGAATCTGCTGCTTCAGCTGGTACTACTGACCATTTAGCCAGGCTTAATGTACTGTCGGCAGCTTCACCGCCAATTGCCGTAAGAATTTTGCCGCGAATCACTAATGTTGTTCCCACATCTGTACTGCGTGCATTTGAATCATTTGGTGTATCCATTTCAAATTGAACGGATAAAATATGCTCAATACCCAAATCAATTTTGTCTGGTCCATCGACCGTTAGTTTGAAACCCATTTGTTTCAACTCCTTCTATTTTTATTATTACATTATTGAGATCGCTCTCTTAAAGTAACCGGAACTAAATGGCCATGTTAACTGTTTTGTTGATTTCAACTTCAAGATTTTTCACATTTCCGTTGAACATCAGATTGACATGGCAGCGATTGGTTTCTTCATTGATCACATAATCAATGTCGTCCCCCTCTTGGATAATGGAATTCACAAAGCCCTTCTGTCCCATCCAGCGGCTTCTGGTACTTTCCGGATTGTTACTGAAGAAATGCATAATATTATCCATTTTAAAGTCATTACTCTGGAATCTGAGCAGACGTTCAATATAACTGCTTACCAAAGTTTTGTATGTTTCTTCAAAGCCATTTGCACCTTCGTTTAGGCTTCTGGCTTTATAAACCATTACGTTGTTAATTTCTTTATTTTTGTAGCTGGCATTTTCTGAAGCAAAACAAAAACCAAAATTCGTGCGGTTAATTTCATTCTTCACATTATTTGTAAAGCCGCTGATTTCTTTTGTCAGGGTTGTCAGGGTATGGAGTGAGTAGTCCTTCGCTTCAATATCGTATCGAATACCCGGGCCATCCTTCAGCACACGTTCAAAGTGTGTGGACAGATAAGACGGACACTGGCAGGCAGCTGTAATACCGGCAGCCACATATGCTGCACCAATATAGACGCCTTCCAGCCAAAGCTTCATCATGTCCTCTTTCTCTTTGGAAAGCATTGCCGCATTCTCTCCCGCTATTACCATCTTGCTGTCGAGTAAAACACCTGATTTATTTTTAGGAATGATCGTAAAGTTCGGATAACACGGAACTGCAAAAGCGCTGTAATCCTTTTTCATTAAAGGCTTGCAGTGATCGATATATTTGCTGACACCGTTTGTCGCCAGATCATCAAAGGTCGTTTCCTCGCTTGTTTCAAAGCTGAAATACAGCTGAACATTATAGTCTTTCAGCAGATTAAGCAAAATCGCAATGGATTCCATTGAGTTCTCGCTGTTCTTTTCCACCTTTGTATTTCCTTTAAAGCGCTGACGGGACAGCTTCACTTCGCTTGTATCCAACAGAGCAACGTTCGTCGCAATCCCCAGCCAAACAGTATTGGTAAAATCATTTTTATTGTTCACTGTATTTAAATATTTTTCCAGACGAATGATATTGCTTGATTTAGTCAGCATATCCAGTTTTGTATTCGTAACCAGCAGACTTGGCTGCATTTGTTTTGCTTTGGACTGGTACTGATCAAAGTACAGCTTCACACCGATTATTTTTTCAATCAGCGGTTTGACTACTTTCACGAAATCAGATTTTGATTCTTTATAGAAGTTCAAATAGTTGTTAAAGTTGTTTACTTCAAGCTCATAATTGATTTCTGTCTGTGCATCTAAAGGCAGAGGGCAGAATGTACGGACAACCAACTCTCTCACATACTCACTGCTGTCTTCGGAAACAGCTTCATAGTCCTCTGTAAAAAATAAAGATAGTTCCTGATTATTGCTTCCATCAGTAAGAGCCAATTCCGTTGACTGCTCTTTTGGCGCTTCAATGATTTTCAGTTCACCGTTTTCGCCCATTGATAGTTTACCCAATGTTACCTGTTCCGGTTCGCTGCCATCCTCCGGCTGTCCCAAAAGCAGACGGGTTTTAATATCTTCAATTGCCAGAGGCAGCATCGCCATAACGTTGTTGTAGTTGTTTGAGGCTAGTTCAAACTTCTCATTCAGCTTATCCCCAACGTCCAGTTTTTTCGGATCTTCCTCTTCCAGATTTTCATACTGATCATAAAGATAATGAATTTCTTTTCGCACCTGCCGGATATCGTCCATCACTTTTTTCGGTGAAATCATAGTGGTAATATTCTCAAAGTTGAAATCACTGTTCTTCAGGCCATTCGCATTTTTAGCATCAAGCATTGTAATAATCATTTTGACAAAGTCATTTTCTTCATTAATCGGAATTTCTGTCACACTGTCCTCCGGCACACCTTCCGGTTTTTTCAGCGTATAAATAATTTTTCCGTTTGCACTGTTAAAAAACGAATAAACGGTTGGTGAAAACTTACTCATAAACTCATCAAAGCTGTTTACAACCAGCTTCTCATTTATTTCCTTTATTTTGTCATCACTTAAGCTGTCCATCCCTTTTACTTCGCCTACCAGCGTCAGCAGATCCGGTTTTTCCGGATTAATCTCCTGAAAATCAATTGTTCGGTTTGTCTGTTCAATAATCTTCATTTCTATCCTCCAAATCAATAAAACTGTCTCTAATATATAGCTTTATTCTCTTGATATATGAAGGTTATCATATTTATTACAAAAAATGTCCATTATTTCCCAACAGGTATTTCAAATGCCCTAAAAAGTTTTTTTGAAAAAAACGATTGATTTTTTTCTTTGGAAAAGCTGCTAATTCAACCGTTTAGATTTCAAAAAAATTCACCAAATTCCTTAAGTGCCTTTTTAGCACCCTTAAATGCCTTTTTTCGGGTTTATTTTTTATATAATGTCATTTATAATAATATAAACAGCGAAATAATTATTCTAAATTAAAATAATTATTCCTGCTTTCATTCAACTGATTGAACGAATAATTTTATTTGGGACTGTTTTTTGATATTGAAGATTTCTGCAACCTTGTCAGAAAATGCACAATTTTCGATCAAATAAAAAGTCACTAATTTTTATCGAATTTATTCCAAACTTTGCATAACGTATTAATAACTCTTGAATTCCTCGAGAAATTATCCTAGGAATTATTAGTAGAAGAAAAATTTTTAGCTCTGTTATTTTATATAGAAAAAAAACAGAATTTGTTTGATTCACAGAGTTATGCTGAAAAAGGAGCTGAATTTTCAGTCCGCAATTTAAGGTGTGTCTGAAAACTTAAGCAGTGAGTATCTATAGAACTCATCATCATAAATATTCGCTTATGAACCGCACAAGCTGTATTTTCTTCCTCGATTTCAACAAAAATCACTGAAAAATTCGAATTCCACTAACTTTTCAGACATACCCTAATCTTTGTTGTCTTCATTTGGAATAAATGTTACATTAGAGCGTTCATCGTCAGCAAAAGAAATAAAGTATCTGGATTACTGTTGGTGCAGTAACTTCATATATAACAATGAATTAAAAAGGAGAAATAGCATGAAAAAAGATTTACGAGGTTTAGTCTTGTATTTGCCGGGAAATGAAAAACAATCAGGAAATAGCTATTGGCAGCTTTCCAGAATGGATGAATTGTCTATTGACAATTTGAAGCGGTAAATCGATGAAACTATTTTTGGGAACTTTATTTATAATAATTTTTCTCTTAAGCAGTTTTGTTGCTTCACTGAACAAAACTGCCTTTCGTCTGTTTCAATTACTGCTGCTGTTGTATGGGTTGATTTTACTATCGATGATGCCTGGCTCTCTGCTGGATAAGTGTCTGTCATTTGTATTAATTATTCTGTCGCTTTTGTTGTATCAGTTGTTCTGGCTGAATAATACAAATGTACAGTCAATATCTATGCTGCATTCAGGTTTGCTCTTATTTTTACTTTTTTCCGCATCAGTATCACCATCAATTGAGGTGCTTTCTTTCATCCCAAGTCTTATGGTATATGGATTCGTTTGTTTCATATTCTGTCAGCTAGGCTTATTTTTATTCAAAAATAATTTTAGATATAGCGGATTGCTGGATGGGTTGAAGAAAAGAAGCATTGATATTAAAAAGGCTGCTCTTAAAGTTCAGCTGCTGTACCTTTCTCTGTTCCTATTTAGCTTGCTTTTTGTCAGCTTCTACCTTTATCTGACACTCACTCAATTGGAAATAGAACGAACAGGAATACTGGTTTTAGCTTACTTTCTATTTGTCCTGCTGTCACTCCTCCATGATTTGGCAGTAAACAGTTTAAAAAAACAGCAACAACAAGAATTTCACGATATAGAGTTACAAGGGCTGAAACAATACACCATGGAATTGGAAAAGTCATTATTTAACCTTCAAGGCTTTCGCCACGATTACCTGAATATTCTTACAAGCTTAGAGCAGGTAATCAACGAAGAAAACATTACCGGAATAAAAACAGTCTATCAAAGAGTCATCTTGCCTTCAAAAAAGCAGTTGACCGATAACCATGCGGTATTCTTCAAGCTAAACTGTTTAAAGCCAGAATTTAAATCACTTCTTTCAAGTAAAATTACAGAAATTATTCACAAGAATATCACTCTTAAGCTTCACGTAAAAACAGATATGGAGACAGCAGCTATCCATTCGCTTGATTTGATTCGAATGCTTTCAATTTTAACTGATAATGCGATAGAAGAAGCAGAAAAAATGGATAATTCTACTATCGAAATTAGTTTTCTTGAAACGGAAAACGGGCATATAATCAGTATAGGCAATAGTCTGCATACTCAAATTGAAGCTGTACAGGAGCTTTCTAATCCGTATGTTTCAGGGAAAAACGGACATTCCGGTTTAGGCTTGTCTATCGTGGATAATCTTTTGGAAGCTTATCCAAATATTACTTTAAAAACATCAGTTTCTGACAATAAATTTGTGCAGACTCTATTTATATTATCTGGGGAGAAATGTTAAATGAATGTTTTTGTTTTGGAAGATGAACTTTATCATCATAACAGGATTGCCAATATCCTGAGTAAACTGCAGCATCAAATGGGTTTGATGTTTTCCAGTCTGAACTATTATGATTCTGCTGAATCACTTCTAGCAAGTAAAATGCTTTTTACAGAGGAAGATATCTTTTTATTGGACATCAATATACTCGGAGATGAACGGGCTGGTCTTGTTTTAGCCTCAAGAATTCGACATGAGTTCAAAATGGCAACAATTATTTTTTTTACTGCACATGGTGCTATGGCAAAAGAAGCATTTTCCTATCGGACCTTTGCACTGGATTTTATTGAAAAAAGTTCTTCAGAAGAAAAAATTATTGAACAGTTAATTTCCTGTATTCTCCATGCTCAGAATACCCGAAATGAAAAAAGCGCAGATGAAAATATCCGTTTTTCAAATCGTTTCACCACACTGAATGTCAAAAAAAGCGATATCCTTTATTTTGAAACACTCCCCGGCAAACATCGAATCCGATTGTATACAAAAGATGGTGCCTTCAATTTCAGTTCCACTTTAAATAATCTTGAAAAAACAGAACCTTTATTTATACGCTGCCATAAAGCTTATTTAGTAAACTGGCTGAACGTGATTTATCTGGATAAATCACAGCGGATTCTTCATTTGAAAAACAATTGTACCTGTCCGGTTTCAAGACAGCAGTATAAGAAAATTTCACAAATGTACTAATACTATTATAAATACTGCCCGAAATGACCTTTAACAAAGGTTCACTTCAGGCAGCATTTCATTTACTCTATGAGACAGCTTGCTATTTTTTATTCCCCTCATCAATCTTAATCAGATTCGTTTTCATGTCTGTCTTTCTATTTTTCTTCCCCTTTAAATACCAGGTTAACCCGACAACATGGACAATATAAACACAAGCCATGGTTATGCGCATCACTATACTATCCACAAAAATACATGGAATCAAAAAAACAATAAAAATGGCGATAAACATACGGAGCATATTCTTTGTAGAAATGTTCTTTTTAACAATCGGCTCCTGCACATACTGCTTGTACCGTTCAGACTGAATAAATCGCCCATATAATTTTTCTGAACTCCTCATCCAAAAAAATGCTGTTAGTAAATAAAAAACAGTTGTCGGTAAAAACGGAACAACTATTCCCAGAGTTCCCAGACCCAAAGTCATAGCTCCCAAGCCAATGAAAAGTGTCTTCTTCATAAAATGATACTCCTTATCTTCCCTGAAATCAAAACATGAAAAATAAAATCAGAATGGTCTGCCTCTATTGATACCTCCGGCAGCTTCTCCCAATTTTTTCTTCATGTTGTCCTATACAATTATCAAATGATTCAACTTCCAGTTAACCGCCTGTCCAGTATAGCATATAAGAACAAAAAGGAATACAGTCGCATAACCAAATAAAAGTTACTCTTCAGACAACGACTTTCTAAATGAAAAAGGGGCTTTCTTAGTTACAAAATCAGATGATAACGTCGCCGACTTTTTCAATATCTCAAAATATACCTTATACAGTTATATTGATGTGAAATAATTATTATTTGATTTGTGATACCCAACCCGAATAAACTATCATTTAATGATTAGTAATTATGATGAAAAGAAATCGTGACAAAGCTTCTTCCTGCGATGAGTAATCGCAGGAGCACAGCTCTTTCCTGTAATTATTAACGTCACTATTTAAAACCCCTGAGCTTTAAATATCTCAACCAAACAAGTAACAGCTGTTTGCCGATTCCAATGAAAAAATTAGCCGATTCCGATATGGAAGCGACTAATTCCTTCGTCAAATGACCATCTATTTTTATCATCACGATGAGTAATCGGTTCTCTAATTCATAATATAACTCATCAATTAAATTCTAGCCAAAAATCTCTACCACATATAATCCCTATTTTCATTTCACCTGCATCTAATAAATCCTGAGCTGCTTGTACATGAAAAAATTTCCTCCTCCAAAATGAACTCATTCGGGTTATTCTATCGTGCTTCTCTGAATGATTATAGTTCAGTACTTTTATTTAACATCCATCTGGATTAGCCAAATAATTTTCTGTAATAATAGAGAATCTTCTCTTCAGCCTTTATTATTAAACAGAGCTTGCCTCATCACCATATTCCTGATAATCAAAATAATCAAAGACAGCTGTCGTTTCATAGCCGGAATAATCAACTGCTGCCAGTCCAACAAACGCTCCGGTAAAGAACCCGCCATACGTTTGTAAAACATAATCATCTGATAAAACAGCTGCATCCAATGTGACCGGCAGATCTTGCCAATTTTGTCCATCAAAGGAGTACGCATAGCTGTAACTTTCCTTACGAACTTTTGTCTTGAACCAAACATACTGCGTACCTTCCGGAATTTTAACCGCCGCCTCTTTCAAATATGAGGTATAGTGTCCGCGATTATTTTCAGCAACCTCTATAACTGCACCATTGATTTCATTCCATGTTACAAAAACAAATGACCAATGATTATGGTTATAGTAATTAGTCATGCCTGCCATTTGCTGGTAAGAAAATGGCTCAAATTTCACCTTGGTTGTTGCATCAAAATAAAAGGCCTGCCAGCGACGAGCAATCATGGAAGTTTCGTGGCTGTTTGTCAGACTTCCTCGCCCAATCAGCTGCAGTTCACCGTTTCCAATGGTTCCCATCTCTTTTGAAAAGGGTACCCGCAAAGTATTCCAGTTCAAATCCAGCGTTGACTGCTCAAACGTGTCATACTGTGAGTGATCCTTTGGTGCTTCGGTCAGTTGTGCGTCCTTTGGTGCGTCTACATAGGTTGTTCCGCCATGTCCGCCCACAATTCGCGGCCATCCATCACTGTCCCATTCCACTTTTTGAATGGATGTTTCTCTACCTAATGTTGACCAGCCGCGAGGATCGGTTACTGATTCATTCGGGTGATGCCATGGACGTGAAACAAGCGAAGCATAATACCATTCTCCACTTGGTGTGTCTACTAAAGCACCATGTCCTTGTTTTTGTAAATAAGAGGCTGGTGTATCGAAATTCGTAATAAATGGACCATTCGGCTCTGTTTCAAAAGAAAGAGCATCCAATGTTTTAGAACGTGCCACAACTTCCTGATGGGTAAATACTGTCCCTCCTTCTGCAGCAAAAAGATAATAGTAGCCATTAATTTTATAGATATGAGGTCCTTCAACAAGCTTCACCTCTGTTCCCTGATAAATCGTTCGAGCTGTCTTGGGTTCTAATTTCATCGTCGTTACATCAAATTCTGTTAAGGTGATGCCGTCAAAAGGATGACGGTACTCACGATGATCCCATGTTTGCTGAACCAGATATTTTCGACCATTGTCATCATGGAACAATGATGCATCAAAACCAACACCATTCAGCTTAATCGGATCAGACCATGGTCCTCTGATATCTGTTGCCGTCGTTAAATAATTCGTCATATCCTTAAAGGCACCTTCAACAACCTTAACATCTGTATAAACAAGCCAAAATTTCCCATCAGCATATGATAAATCAGGTGCCCAAATACCACCAGATGAAGGGTTGCCCTTCATATCCAATAACGTGGTTGTCGAAAGAGGGGATGGCAATAAATTCCAATGAACCAAGTCCTTGGATTCGTGCAAACGAACACCAGGGAACCATTCAAACGTTGAATTTGCAATATAATAAGTGTCCTCAACACGGATAATAGATGGATCAGCATTGAAGCCTGGCAGAACAGGATTTTTAATTTTCATAATAAGTTCAGCTCCTTGAGTAAGTATTTCCGAAATCATCAATGAGACCAGTAATCGATCCTCTCCTAAAAAGAAATGCCATTCATCCTTTAGCAGCAGATCAGATAGCACAGAATAATTTTCCATTTGTTGGCAGGTCTCAATCAACTGACTCTTTAAAAATTTCTGTAATGATAATTATGCGGTATGATATTTTTAAATCTGTTGATTATTCCGATCATTTCTATCCATTCACGTTTCATTAACTAACGGGCAGCGTTAACAAAATGACTTTTCCATCGAAAGAAACCGTTATTTCCGATAAATTTCCTACAAATAGCAATAATTGACACAGGTTCATTCCATTCTTAGCCTGTTATTTCTGATAACAAGGTCGTTTGACTGATTACTTTTTTCCCTGTCAGACGTTGAGAATGCTCATCCGGCTGCGAAAATCCAATATGGAAAGTCACACGCTCACCATCAAAAATCCGTTGCCCCTGTTCATTCACAACCTGCAAACAATTTTTTTCCAGCTCAACAACCAATGTATGATTGGCGCTACCAGCCAGTTGAATTCGTTTAAAATCTACTAATTTCCAATGCCTTGGAGCATATGAAGAACCATGAATTTGAACATAAATCTGTAAAACCTCTTCAATGCTCCAATCAGAGTTATTTTCAAGCTCCATCGTCAACTGAATACGATCAGATATTGTCAGCTCAACATTTGTTATTTGACTATTTCCGTAATTTAAACCATAGCCAAAAGGATAGTTCACCCGTGCTTCAGTATTTTGATACGTTCGATTGTCCATTGCATAATCTTTAAAATCCGGCAGTTCACAGCTGTCCTGATAAAACGTAACGGGCAGCTTGCCGCTTGGACTGATATGACCAAATAGAATGTCGGCCAATGCTTTGCCGCCAAAACTACCCGGATACCACGTTTGAATTACGGCTTTGACTAGTGGATGCTCCTCCAGACCATCCAAACTTAACGCACTGCCTGAAGACAAAATAACTACCACAGGCTTACCTTGTTCTAAAATACGGGTTAATAACCGTTTTTGCGGAGGAGGCAAAGATAAACTATCTTTATCGCCAGCTCCATAAACATTCCCGCTATCTCCCTGTTCGCCTTCGATCGTTGGATCTAATCCTAAGCAAAGGATGGCTGCATCTGAGTATTTGGCTGCGATTAACGCCTCTGATTCACGTTCATTCGGTTTTGAAAGTCCTGATTCTGCATGGTCTCTAAATAAATGACTGCCTAAAGCATAATAAACACGTGCTGAGTCCGCTAATTCGTCTTGAATACCCGATAAAAATGTGTGGTATTTAGAAGCTGTACCAAAATAATTACCGCTCAAAACAAGCTGATTGGCTGCATTTGGACCAATCACTGCAACACTTGTCAATTCCTTTTTGTCCATTGGCAGAAAATGATCATTTTTTAATAAAACCATCGCCCGCTGCGCTGCTTCAAGATTTACTTCCTGATGCTTGGGAGAGTCATTGATTTCATATGGGACAGCATTAAATTCACAGTCCTCATCAAACATACCCAAACGCACACGTGTTGTATACAAGGAAACAACCGCTTGTGTAATCTCCTCTTCTGTAACCAAACCACGGCTCAGCGCTTCAAACAGCGCATCTGATATTTCTCCTGCACATAAATGACAGCCTGCTTTTATTGCCAAAGCCATTGTTTCATTGGCTGATTTTGTGTAATGATGCTGTTCGTGCACATCCTCCAACGCAGCATAATCTGACACAACATGTCCGTCAAAATGCCATTGCTGGCGCAAAATTTTCTGAAGAAAGGTCTGATTGACACATGCAGGTATACCATTAATCGCATTGTAGCTTCCCATGACACTTTCAACGTCAGCTTCCTCAACTGCTGCTTGGAATGCCGGTAAATAGAATTCATTCAAATCCTTCAAACTTGCTTCAGCATTAAAGGAGTGACGATCTTTCTCTGGTCCGCTATGCACAGCAAAATGCTTAGCACACGCTGCCAAACGTAAATAAGCACCGTCTCCTTGCAACCCTTGAATAAATGCTTTGCCTAATCGGGCAATTAATAAAGGATCCTCACCATAGGTCTCCTGCCCTCTCCCCCAGCGTGGATCGCGAAATAAATTAAGGTTAGGCGACCAGTACGTCAGCCCTTTATAGATATCTCGATCCTCTAAAGCGGCGAATTCATTATATTTCGCACGACCTTCAATAGAAATAACTTCTGCAACATCCTGCAACAGCTTCTCATCAAAAGCGGCAGCCAGCCCGATCGCTTGAGGAAAAACAGTTGCCACACCTGCTCTGGCAACACCGTGAAGCCCTTCATTCCAATAATTGTACTCTTTAATAGATAAGCGAGGAATAGCTGGTGCTCGAAAATTTATCTGATCTATTTTTTCTGCAATCGTCATTTCCTGCACAATTTCTTTTGCAAGCACTCGTGCATCTTCTCGTGAGATCAAAAAATTTGCCTCCTTCATCCTATATTATTAGGGTGTGTCTGAAAACTCAAGCAGCGAATAGTTTGATGATTTTTATCGAACTCCTCGTCATAAATACTCGCTTATGAACCACATAAGCTGTATTTTCTTCCTTGATTTCAACAAAAATCACTGAAAAATTCGAATGCCACTAACTTTTCAGACACGCCCTAGTGAACAGCTTCTTCAAAAATTTTATTTATTCATTTAAAAATATTATAAGATTGTCTGTAAACGATGCGTTAAATCTGCTGTTGCATTATAAACATCCTTATAAATAGCATAGACTTTCTTGTATTTTTGAACATTTTCTGGAATTGGCTGATATTCATCCTTATAGTGAACAAAAGCAGCTGCACACTCTTCCGCTGTATCAAACCAATTACAGCCTAGTGCTGCCAACATTGCAGCGCCCAGTCCGGGACCTTGTTCAGCAGTTAGATTTACAACCGTTGTATTAAAGACATCTGCCTGCATTTGCAACCAAGCTTTATTTTTAGCCCCGCCGCCAACAGAAACAATTTTGGTAAAGTTTTTACCTGCAACATGCTCCATCAACTTCTGTGAATCACGTAAAGAGAACGTGATTCCCTCCAAAACACTACGGGCAAAATGCTTCAACTGATGGTGGGTGTCAATGCCAATAAAACTACCGCGAATCTTACTATCCACATGCGGCGTTCGCTCACCAACAATATATGGGGTAAACAGCAAGCCATCACTCCCGGGCACAACAGTATCAACTTCCTTTAAAAGTTCATCAAACGAAAGCTCAGGTGCAAATGTTGTTTTGAACCAATTTAAGCTATCACCTGCTGCTAACGTAACCCCCATCGAGTAGCAGGCATTCTCAATCACATGGTTGAATAAATGAAGCTTACCCTGATAATCTTTTTCGGCATTCTTTTCATAGCTTAAAAACACACCTGAAGTACCAATTGAGGCCATTCCGATATTCTCTGATACAATTCCTGCACCAAGTGCTGCACAAGCATTGTCCGCTCCACCACCAAAAATTTTAACCTCTTGCTTAAATCCAAAGGTTTCTTGAAGCTCCGGCAACAGCTTTCCTCGAAAGCCCGATGAAGAAATAAGAGCGGGCATAAAGTCTCCAGATAAGCCGAAAGCAGTCAACATTTCTTCTGACCAATTTTTGGATTCAATATCCAGTAAAAGAGTACCGGCTGCATCTGAATAATCCATTTGAATCGCCCCAGTTAAATAATAAGCAAGATAATCCTTCGGCAGCATAAATTTTTTCGCCTTTGCCCAAATATCCGGTTCATTTTCCTGAACCCAAAGAATTTTTGGCAATGTAAATCCTTCTAAAGCAATATTTTTTGTGATTTTAAGAACCTTTTCTCCCATTTTCGTCATAATCTTCCGACATTGTTCTGTTGTTCGAACATCATTCCACAAAATGGCATTTCGTAGGACCTCACCTGCCCCGTCAACTAAAACCAAGCTGTGCATTTGTCCTGAAAAGCTGATTCCTTCCAGCTTTTCAGCCATATCAGGCACCTCATACAGCATTTCCTGTAAAACACTCTTTGTTGCTTCCAACCAACATTTTGGATCCTGTTCACTATAGCCCAGTTTAGGTGTTTCCAAAGGATAACCACACACCTTTGAAGTCACTATCTGACCTGCTTTATTCATTAACAATCCTTTAATAGAACTGGTTCCTAAATCTAATCCTAGTACGTAACTCATTTGGCTCTCCTTCTCTATGTTTATTTTTTTATAAAGCCTTCACTTTTTAAGCCTCTAAGGGTAACTCTGCACATTCAGCTGAGCTTTATATTTTTTATTATTGTATTTTTTTCCTATGAAGGTGGTGAAATTCAAGTATTTTGACACGTTAAGTGGTGTCTCCTAAATCTCCCAAACTATTTCCGGGTACTCTTCCAGAACCCATACTACTACTTTTATACATCTATCTTAGTAATTCCATTCAGTCTTCAATCCGCTTTCTTAAATTAAAATAGGTCTCTGCATTCAGAAAACTAATTTCCTGAATCATTTGAGTTAATAAATGATAATCATTTGGGTAAATACCTGCTTCAACCTTTTCAGCTAAATAATTGGCTAAAATCCGCCGAAAATAATGATGCCGAGAATAGCTTAAGAAACTTCTTGAATCCGTCAGCATTCCAAGAAAGTTCATTAGAATGCCTCCATCAGCCAAAGCCTCCATTTGATTGATCATTCCTCGATAGGTGTCATTAAACCACCAGCCAGCTCCAAACTGTACTCGACTTTTTATGCCATGATCATTCATTTGAAAATTAGCGGCTGTTGCAGCAATAAGGTCGTTTTGATTGGGGTTTAAATTATATAAAATTGTTTTAGGCAGTTGATTCGTTTTATCCAGACTGTCCAACAATTGGTTTAATGGGCATGCAAGCTCCGCTTGATCATAAATAGAATCTCCGCCACTATCTGGACCTGCCCTATTAAACAATCGGGTATTTGCACTACGTACTGCCCCAAAATGCAGCTGCATGACCCAACCATAGCGATGATAGATTTTCCCTAAGGCATGCAGCAACTGTCCTTGCCATTGAGCAATTTCAAGGGTAGATAACGGCAGATCAGCCAAGGCTTTTTGCAAAATAGCATCCAGTTCCTCCTCACTTGCTTCAGCATAGACGAATGCTGTAAACCCATGATCACTAATCGTGCCTCCATGCTTATGGAAATAGTCAATCCTTTTTTCTAAAAACTTCACCACTGCCTCAAAAGTCGTCAGCTGTGTCTTTGTTTGTTTGTCTATCCTATGAATATATTTTGAAAATCCGGCTTTCTCAATCCCAAGGATCGGATCTGGTCGAAAGCTTGGCGCTACCGTACAAGGAAGATCGGATGCAGCAATTACTTGATGAAAACTCAAGTCGCTTAAAATATCATCTGTCGTTCCAATATATTGAACATTTGACTCTATAATTAAAGACTGTGCAGTGACTTCATGAGCAGCCAGATACTCATTGCAACTGTTGTATATCTGTTCGGCTGTTCGTGTATTTAAAAGCTCTGTAATACCAAAATACTGCTTCAATTCCAAATGGGTCCAATGATATAATGCATTGCCTAACAAACGCTCCACTGTCTGAGCCCACGCTTGGAATTTTTCCCAGTCGCTGCTGTCTCCTGTGATATACCTCTCGTCGATTCCGCAAGCGCGCATGGCGCGCCACTTATAATGATCTCCACCTAACCATAATTCTGTAATTGAAAGAAACCTTGTATTTTCTGCAATCATTTGAGGCTCCAAATGACAATGATAATCAATAATCGGCAGATGTTCAGCACTTTCATGATAAAGCTTTTTTGCTAATTCTGTTTGCAATAAAAAATCATGATGAATAAACATAACAGACGTACTCCTTCTCCCCTTTCTTCCGACAAATACTTTCGTTAAAAACTCAATTACTCAGAGACATTGACAGTACGTCAACCTTATTAAAATCCGAATAAACAGAGTTGTTTTTCAATTTGAACTTATTGAAAAACAATCCAACTTCAGCACTGATCACCTTTGAAATTACAAAAATCTGTTTTTCCCAAACTAAAAACCACACCCGTCAGCACCAGTTAAAACAAGTTCAACTTTTGTGTGCCCTGCTTCTGCTATCGATTCATTTGTTCAAAAAACAAGTCTATTGAAAAGCGTCGATTCACATTTAAATACACATAATAGTTTACTGCTCCTCCTAAAAAACATAGATAAGCCAATGAAAAGTTTTGAAGGAAAAAAATAGCCAGCAGTACATAAAGAAAATTCACTAACGTTACCAGAGGCAATCGGCAGCTGATAAACAATGACCAGACCAATCTTCGCTTTAAAGAAATTGCTTTTACCCGTGTATCTGTTGAAATAACTAAGACAAAGAACATGCTGCTTAACAAGAAACAGCCTACAATGATCAACAGATACATCATCATTGTTAAATTTGCAACAAATAATATCCTCAGATCCAGCACTATGAGTACGATAAAAAATGTATAGACCAAGAAAGTTTGCCAACCATTTTTTAAAACTTCCTTATACAAAGAAATGTATCTTCCAATTGAAATTGTGTCCTCTTTGCTTTCTTGAATAGATTTAAACTGAGCAGAAAAACTAGCTAACAAAAAAAAGATTGGAACAATGAAAAAAACAAAATTATTCATCGTCAAACGAAGAAACAGCAACAGAATTAAAAATAAGCTATTCGAGAGTATGAAATACGTGTTCTGAACCAATAATCGATAACTGAATTGAACAGCTGAAACGGTCCAATCAGTAATAAAATCAAACTGATGATTAAACATTGATTTATCTCCTATCCTTTAATTCCAGACGAAGTAACACCTTCAACAAAATATTTCTGTGCACTGAAGAATAAGATAATTGCCGGCAATAATGAAATAAGAGACATTGCAAACACCTGATTCCATGGCGTATTCGTTGATGGATCAACATTTAGTTTTAAAGCAAGCGATACTGGGTACTTATCCTGAGAAGTAATATAAATTAAAGGACCAAGAAAATCACTAAACGTCCAGACAAACTGAAAAATAACACAGGATATTAATGCTGGTTTTAATGCCGGAACTAATATTCGCCAAAGAATATCAAAAGAATTACAGCCATCAACAGTCGCTGCTTCATCTAAATCTCTTGGAATTGAGCGGAAAAACTGGATCATCATAAAAACAAAAAATGGCTCTTGTCCAAAAAATGAATTTGCAATAAGCGGAATGTATGTATCCAGCATACCAAGATTTTTCCAAAACAAATATAAAGGAATTCGTGTAACTACTTGTGGTAAAAACATCGTTGCCATCAACAATGAAAACAAAACTTTTTTAAAAGGAAAATCAAACCGTGCAAAACCATAGGCTGTAACTGTTGCAGAGATCAACGTAAACAAAATTTTAGGAATAACATATTTAAATGTATTGATAAAATATAAAGTGAAGGTATAATCCCCTTTTGTGTTCCATCCATCAATGTATGCCTGGAAATCTATTCTTCTGGGAATGAATCCAATTGAAGTAAATATTTCATTATTCGTTTTAAAAGTAGCCCCGATCATCCAAAGAATCGGATATAACATGACAATTGCTACTGTTGTCAAAATAACATACCTGACAATTGATTGTATCAGCTGTTTCTGTGCCCGTTTCTTTTCTGCTAAACTTGGTGTAACCTCCATTTATTTTCCACCTCCATCAGAGTAATAGACCCATTTCTTTTGACTGGCGAATACAATGATCGTTGAGCAAACAATGAGTGCAAATAGGACCCAACTAGCAGCACTTGCATATCCCATATCAAATTCTTTAAAGGCTTTATCATAAATGAACATTGATGTAAGATAGGTTGAATTAAGAGGTCCTCTCCCAGTAACAATAAATGGACCATTAAATTCTTGAAATGCATTATTCAATTGCATGACCAAGTTGAAAAAAATAGTTGGGGTAATTAGCGGCATGGTTATTTTATAGAACTGAGTAAATTTTGAAGCCCCATCAAGTCCTGCTGATTCATATAAGTCCTGAGGAATTTCCTTTAACGCAGCTAAAAAAATCAGCATGGAGGAACCAAATTGCCAAATTTTTAAAATAATCAACACCGTCATTGCCCCCGTAGGAGTGGATAACCAGTCAATCGGCTGAACACCGAATGTTCCTAAAAATATATTCACCAGTCCTTTAGGTTGAAACATAGATCGCCAAAGAACTCCTATCGCAATATTTCCACCTAAAATCGAAGGAATATAATATGCTGTTCGATAAAAATTAATTCCTTTCAATTTGAAGTTTAAAATAAACGCAACAAATAATGCGAACCCTAACTGGAATGGTACAGTAAAAACAGTATAAATTAACGTAGCCTTCAATGATTCAATGAAGGTTTGATCCCTGAATAGATTGATATAATTTTGTAATCCTAAAAATTCAGGTGTTTGTCCAACTCTGGCAAGAGAATAATCAGTTAATGCATAATAAAATGAAGAAATAATAGGCCAAATGGTTAATATTAAAAAACCAATCAGCCAAGGTGTTATATAGAGCAATCCCGTTTTTTTCCTTTTCATACTTGCACTCCTTTCAATATTATGAGATTCAAAAAGATTTGTATATAACGAGAGTGGGACAGAAATAAAATTTCAAACTTTCTTCCTATCTAACCCCGAATAAACGGTGGTACAAAAGCAAAAATTCTTTTTGCGACGAGTAACCGCAGGAGCAACTCCTTCGGAATTAAGCCGAACTATCCTGAAAATATGAGAAACTCCAGGTCCTTCAACTCTAGTATGTTTCATACGTAGAAGTTGATGTGATCGAAGCACAGCGTAGTGTATCAATTCACAGCTATTCATTCTATGAATAGTGTTCCTTGACAATTTTCGGATATTCCTTCTTAATTCTCGGAGCTGATCGCTTTTGTCCCAACCTCGTTTCTTCTTGTACTTAATTATTGCAGTTTATAGTCTTTAGCAAGTTTAGCTGCTTGCTCTTTCGTTTTCGTATACACATTATTAGCAGCGGTCTTTAAATCTGTTTTTCCAAGCTCTACTGCCTCAATCTCATTTGTATAGATTGTAGTCAATGTACCATCTTCGTAGAAAGGTGTTTCGCTGATTTTCACAGCTTCCTGTGCATACTCGTAACCATCTTTCATAAAACCAGTTAATTGACCATCTGCAATTAATTCTTCAACTGCTACTTTAGATGCCGGAACCCCGCGTGATAAGCCTAAAATTTCATTTGCTTTTTTTCCATTAAGAAAATCATTCAAGAATATTCCGACCTCTTCAGGATTCTCTTCATCCTTTTTCACTGAAAACAGCAGAGAAGGTTTTGATAACAGATTTACTTCTTTGCCGCCTTCGGCAATCGGATAATCAACAATCACCAGTTCATCACCAATCTCTTTCAAGGATTCATAATCTGATGTAATACCAGCATTCCAACCAATACCGCCGCCGTATTCGCCCTCTAACCATTTTTTATTTGTAGCTAAAGAGACAGGCTCAGTTCCAACATTTTCAAGATAATCTTTGCGGGAAACAAACACACGAGCATCAGCCATTTCTTTATACCAAGTCATAGCATCCAGATAATCCTGCTCTGTCCAATTCATATTCCCTTTTTCATCAAATTCAGCTTTTCCTGTTTTTTGCTGCAACCAGACCGTTACAGGGAAACGCCAGGTTGGCGAAGCAATACAAAATGATCCTTCAGGTAGCTTTTTTGCTGCCTCGGCATAGTCATCCCATGTTTTAAGCGTCTCAATATCAATACCATTACGCTCATATGCAGATTTATTCAGATACATCACAAGTGTATTTTCTCCATAAGGTACAGCGACTTGCTTGCCGTCCACTTGCCCAAACTTCAAAAATTCTTCGTCATATGTTGATAAATCCAGACTATCAATTGTGCTTAAATCATAAAATCCGTCATTTTGCCCAAATTGAGGTACCCAGTTATACATCAGCGTAGTAATATCTGCTAAAGTATTTCCTGCATAACGTGTTGTAAATACTTGATCTAAATCGCCAAATCCGCTTGGTTCTCCTTTAACGGTGATGTCAGGATGTTCCTTCTCAAAATTTGCAATCATATCTTGAGTTGCCTTATGCCGGTCATCATTTCCCCACCAGCTGAAACTGATTTCAATTGCTCCTTCTTTTTTTTCCGTATCTGCCTTTTTTTTCCCTGCATTACAGCCTGTTGCAAGTACAGCAACTGAAAGCAATGAAATAACCGTAAGTACTCTTTTTTGCCATCTTCTCATTTTATTTACTCCTTTTCATTATTTAATAATTGAATTGATATAAGATAAATCTATTGTTTCAGCTAGTTTCTGTCCACCCAGATCAGATAAATGAAGACCATCACCACTATCAAAGGTCAGTTGGAGCCTATGATTTTGTTCCAAATCCATCACTGCAAAATCAAAATCTGCAATGCCATCAAAATCTTTATTTCGTCGAATCCATGTATTTATTTTTTGTCGTTCTTTTTCAAGATCATCACTGTAAAACAGTGACTGGCCCAGCGGTGTTAATGTCCCAACGATTACCTTAGCTCCATGCTGATGAGCAAAAGCCGCATATTGACCTATTCCACTCTTCAGTTCTTCCAAGGTATAAGAATATTCTCCTGTTCCATCATGTCGGGAGATGATGTCATTAATTCCATGAAGACAGATCACGACATCCACTGCTCCATACATAAACACTTCTCTTTCAAATCTAAAAAGTCCAGCGTTCCCATGACGTGTGTATCTATCGTTTTCCGGATTTTGTCCCTTGAGAACACGACTTCCGCCAATTCCTCGATTCAATACTGCAAGCTCATGCATGCCGGACCGAAAAAAGCGTGTTTTAAGAGCATCCACCCAAAAACCCTGCTGAGTCAGCGAATCACCAAAAGCAACAATTGTCTTTGCTGTATCTTCCACCAAAAAATCGAGTCCGCTAATTCCATAAATATAAAACATTCGCTCATTTTCTTTCACCATTCGGAAAAGCGTTTGTTGTTCAACATATTCTTTTTTACCGTCTTTCAGCCGGTAATTAGAAACTGCCAGTTCTCTTCTGGAATAAGATACCGTTCCGCTCCGTAAAATTGTTCTCTCTTTAACAACCGTCTCAATTTCAAGGATGGTGCCTGGATTAAGTTCCAGTTGAATTTCATCACTAATTAACTGAGCAGCTGGAAAAATAGAAATCTTTTCCTGACAGTTAACTGTAACTATTTTTCTTTCCCCGCGTTTCAAGGTTTTTGAATCTACTTGGCAAATGCTTACCCGCTCTAAAATTAGATTTTCTTGTCCGTATTCATTAGAAAAACGAAGCTTCAAACTCTTTGTATGATGATTTGAGCGAATACGTATGACTTGTAATTGATTCTCGATTTCTGACGGCCATGAGCGATAATCCTGCTGAGTGTAGCTCCAGACATTTGACCACTTCATACATAAACCTCTCTAAGAATAAATCTGCCGGTTAAAATCATCCGGTACTCCGCTTTTACGATAAAAATAAGTGTTAATTTGATCCTTCCAGTCACGTGCCGAACGCTTTTGCTCCTGCAGCCGCTCTGCAACATTTTGATAGCTTGCTTCATCCAAATGAGGTTTCAGCTGCTCCCAAACTCTGATATACTCCTCTACTTTTTCATAGCCTTCAAAATGCGTATCATAGATATGCTGAATAACTGTTTTGCCGCTTTGAAGAACATGTTCATATGGCAAATGATGGAAAAACAGTGCCAGCTCATCCGGGCAAGCAGCAAGATCTTCATATTCTTCAAATCGTTTATCTGAGTATTGGCGTGTGTATCCGGTTCCATCTTTTAATGTACGATTGACCCCAATACCATTACGATCAGCAAAGTGATAGGTTCCCCATCGATCATATTCATAACCATCAACATCAGGTCCATAATGATGATTTGGGCGGACCATAAATCCGATACCTAGTGGTGCTGTGTAATTTTCATATGTTTGATATGAAGTCAGTAGAATATCTGCCAGCATTTCTTGTTTGGCAGTATCCAGATCAAATGTCAACGACAACCATTCATCTGCAATTGTTTCAGAAGAAAGCTGATTATCCCAAATCAATCGACCGTAACCAAAAAGATTTGCTTGTGCCAATTTGTGTCCTGTCCAATTATCATCTATGCCAACATTCACTACAGCTGCAACACCAGAATATTTCGTATTTGGTGATTGATTACATAAAATATTCTTAACAAACGAATGTTTTACCGGATATTTCGTATCAAAATCAAGCACTTCTTTCCACATCGGCAATAAATAGCAAAGATGCTTCTGCTGGCCTGTATACTCCTGCGTAACCTGAAACTCTAAAATTTGATTAGTCTGTTTTAATGCACCAAAAAGTGGAGAAACAGGTTCTCGAACTTGAAAGTCAATGGGTCCATTCTTAATCTGTAAAATGACATTACTCTCAAATTTTCCATCAAGCTTCATAAAGTTATCATATGCTGCTTTAGCTCGGTCAATACTTCGATCGCGCCAGTCCTGCAGACAATTGTAAACAAAGCAACGCCAAATAACTAAGCCCCCATAAGGTTTCAATGCACGCGCCAACATATTCGCACCATCATCATGATCACGACCATAAACAAATGGTCCTGGCTCCCCTTCGGAATCCGCTTTCACAACAAATCCGCCGAAGTCTGGAATAATGGAGTAAATACTACGTGCTGTATCTTTCCAAAACTTCTCAACTGCTTTATCTACAGGGTCCGCAGTCTTTAAGCCGCCAATTGTGATCGGTGCAGCAAAATTGACACTTAAATACGTACTTATTCCATATTGCTGAAAAATATCAGCAATCTCTTTAATATCACTTAAATGTATTTCTGTGATAAAATAAGTTTCTCGTTTATGGACATTCACATTATTAATAGATATCGCATTAATTCCAATTGATGCTAAAAGTCGTCCATACTCTCGAAGTGTATCAAAATTCTTTCGGAACTGATTATCCTCATAAAAGATGGATCTCCCAGCATAACCACGTTCAACTGAACCATCAAAATTATCCCAATGATTCAGCATTCGAATCGCTTGATCTGGAACTGAGCGAATCCCTTTATCTAAACGACTTCCTCCAAGGAATTCTTGATACAGACGAAACAATCCATATAACAATCCTTTCGTTGTATTTCCTTGAATGATGAGACTCTTCTCTTTTCTTAAAATCTCAAATCCTTCTGTGCCTAATGCGTTGTCCGTTATCAACTGAAACTGTAATGAAGCTGACGGATGGTCACTTCGTTTACAGTTTGGAAACAATTCATTCATTTCATAAATAATTGTTTCAGTTATTTTGTCTTTACTTTCTATTTTAAAAGATGTCAATGTTGAATCCATTATTTTTTTTCGCAGCCAACACTTATCACGCATATTAACCTTACCTTCCACTTCTTTCCTAGAGGTCGGGACAGAAGCATTCAGCTTCAAACACCCAGCAGGTACTATTCAAGATCAGCTCGTACCTCACTGTATTTCTCAGTAATAAACCGAAATTTACAAAAATGACAAGAAGAATTGCAGAAAGTCCCGGAGAATACCTTGTAGGATGCCTTGCAGGAACTAGACGGCATGTATCGAGGATCGCAATGTATGAGAACCGCAGATACACATGCTAATTACATACATCGAAATCGCAATAACATGAAAACCGCAGATGCGAGGGAGTTTGTTCCTACTTGAAGCTTTACAACTTTTCAGTACCCACGCAGGTATTATTCATCATAGCCCATAGGGGACTAACTGCTATGCTTCGAGCAGTCGCAGAAGTACTTGTATATAACCTGGCCTGTGACGAATGTCCCACGAAGAAACAGCTATTTTTATATACTAGTGATTCTCAACAATTTCGGTTTATTATCAAAGAAGTTGCCTCTGCAATTACTCGGTGCACGGGTAAGTTCCTAACTGCACCTAGTAATCGCAGACAACAAAAAGCTTTTTACTTCTGTCTCGCCATTTATTCCAATTTTCCAAAGCTTGTAAATCTAGGAAGTATCTTTTCAATATTCTTTTTCTTTAACATATTCTGCTAATAGTACTATTTATAGTTAATCTTCAACAGAATCTGTTTTTATATTACTCTTTTCTTTTCCATAAGCCTCTAATTCTGCTGCTGGAACATATTTCACATCAATTGGAATAGTTGGATCGATAGTTTCGCCATCAATTGTTTTCACCAGATTTTCTATCACCTGGTATCCAATTTGATACGCATCCTGATCAACAATTGCTGTAATCCGACCATCGTCAATTCCTTTTAACCAAGTATCTGTATAATCAAATCCATAATGAAGAATTTTTCCAGATTTACTTTGTGATTCAATAGCACTCATCACACCTACATCTGGACCCTCAGAGCCCAATGAAAATACTGTCACCAGATCCTTATTTGCAGAAATATAGCCTTCCAACTGTTTCTTAGATTCAGAAGGTTGATCGTTGTCTTGGATAGTAGCTAAAAATTTAAAATTCTTTGCATCTGAACCATAAACTTCTTCAAAGCCTTCTTTTAATCCTTTTTCACGGTCAATCATAGTCGGCTGAGCGACGTCTACACAAACGATAGCGATAGAACCGCTTGTAATTCCTTTTTCTTTCATCTCTTCTGCCGCTTGTTTTCCTAATTCCTTCCCAGCAGATACATTATCTGTTCCAACATAAGCAGTTCGATCTTCTGAGTTCTCCAAATCTGCGTCAAAAGTTATTACAGGAATATCTTTATCCATAGCCGCTTTGATCGGATCAACAAAGGCCTTTTTCTCAATCGGTGCAATAGCAATTCCGGCAACATTTTTTGCCGTTGCTTCTTTAACAAATCCAATATGCTTTTCTTTTTTACTAGGCTCAGCTGATGGAGAAGTTTTCGTTACCAATGTATAGCCTAATTCTTTTGCTGCATCTTCTGCACCTTTTTTCATTGGATTCCAGTAAGCTCCTGTATCAACGATTGGAATAAAATACAATGTCTTTTCACTTTCTTCGCTTGCAGAACTTCCCTTGCCGCACCCAGCAGCCAATAACAATGTTGCAACCATCATCCCAGTTAATAGTACTTTTCCTTTTTTAAACATTCGTTTCAATCTCCCTTATTTTCTATTTTTTAAAGTAGCTAGTACTAATTGCTATAATTAAGATTGTCGACTTGCTCTGCGTTTCAGGTAATCTATGATAATAGCCAAAATGATCACCAGTCCTGTCACCGTATCCTGTAAGAAAGAATTAACGCCCATAAGTGTTAACCCGTTTTTGAATACCTGTAACGTTAAAATACCTGCAACCGCACCTCCGATTGTCCCAATTCCACCACTAAAAGATGTTCCCCCCATAATAGCGGCTGCCATTGCAAAGAGATCCAATCCATTTGCATCTTTTGAAGCGCCACCATTTAGATTTGAAACAATCAACAGCCCTGCAACCGCTGCTAACATTCCTTCAATGATAAAAATTTTAACAATATGCAAATCCGTATTAATTCCCGATAATCGAGCAGCTTCGGGATTTGACCCAACAGCATAAGTATATTTTCCGAGACGTGTATTTTTCATTACAAAAACAAAAACTACAATAATGATAACAAAGATTAGGGCATTACTTTTAACCATCTCTGTACCAATTGGCATTTTAGCTAATTTATTAAACCATTCTTTATCCGAGCCGATGAACTGTTCATCCGTAAAAAAGCCCAGCATCCCTTTAATCACATAGCTTGTCCCTAATGTTAAAATAAAGGACGGCAAATCAAATTTCTTAATCAAAAGAGCATTCATTGTCCCTAATATCGCCCCAACCAGCAGCGAAATACAAATTACAACCGGTGCCGGCAAGCCACTGTTAGACGCATATAAACCAACCATTCCAGCAGCCATTCCCACATAACCAATTGATAAATCAACATAACCACAAATCAAAATCATGGCATAAGCAACAGTCAAAATACCTACAGGCGGAATCTGTTGTAAAAAATTCTCAACATTGTATGTACTCAAAAAATCACCATTCGCAACTGAGAAAAAAATCACCAGAGATACCAATACCAGATAGACTGAATAATTCATAAAAAGAGATTTTATATCTATGCTTTTCGTTCTTTTTTCCATATTTCTATCTCCCCCATTCTTTAGGTAATTCAAAATATATTCACCTAAAACCTCCAAATCCTTGATATACAAGGATTCATAACCTGTTTTCGCCCCTTATTGTAATAATCTCATTATGTTATCTTAGATAGCAAATCGAACACTTTACAATAAACAGTATTGAGCTGTAATAGTTGTTCTGACACGCTTTTTTGCTGCCCTTTTTATCGCTGGAATACGCAATGATGGACGCTCTTTATCAAGTGCATCAGTTATTTAATCGGTCAGTTTTCCATAAATTATTTTGAATTGCCTTCTTTACAAAACACAGTCTTACAAAGGACTGCCAACAAATCTTCAACATCATTGACCAAGTGTTGCATACTTCATGATCAATTCCTGTGCTTCATCTTTCTTATCTGAGTAAGCCGAAACATCCAGCTCTCCTGTAATCCTGCCCTCATGAAAAACATGAATACGGTCACAAATTCCCAAAAGCTCAGGAATCTCAGAAGAAACAATCAAAATTGTTTTTCCCTGCAATGCCAACTGATTGATAATTGAATAAATTTCCGATTTTGCCCCTACATCAATTCCTTTAGTCGGTTCATCGAAAATATACACTTGATTATCTGTATTTAGCCATTTTGCTAATACTACTTTTTGTTGATTTCCGCCAGAAAGGCTGGAAACAGGATTTTCAATATCACTGATTTTGATGTTTACCTCTTTCACAAAATGATTTGCGGTCTCTTTCAATTCTTGATGATTCAGCACAAAATGATCTAAATGAGTCATCGTGATATTATCCTTAATAGACAGTCCCAATAACAAGCCTTGATGTTTGCGATCTTCTGTCAGTAATCCTATACCATTACGAATTGCATCTTCTGGAGATTTGATAGATACAGTATGATCTCCTATTTTTATTTGACCGGATTTCATTCGGTCTGCACCAAAAATTAAACGCATTGTCTCTGTACGACCGCTGCCAACTAAGCCTGAAAATCCCAGAACCTCGCCGCGACGAGCCTCAAAGCTGACATCCTTTACATGACCAAAACGATCGTACAAATGACAAACCTGCAAATATGGGGCGCCAATTTCAGTTGCTTGTTTCGGATATAGATCTTTGATTTCACGACCTACCAGCATAGAAATAATCTGATCTTCAGATAATCGACTGACTTCTTCTGTCGCAATATATTCACCATCGCGCATAATTGTGATTCGCTCACCTAACTCAAAAATTTCCTTCATTCTGTGAGAGATATAAATGCTTGAAAACCCTTTTTCTTTTAGCCGTCGAATAATAATGAACAAGACTTCTACATCTTTATCAGATAAAGCAGTTGTTGGTTCATCGAAAATAATAACCTTTGCATTTAAACTTAATGCCTTTGCAATTTCGATCAATTGCTTATTCGCAGTTGAAAGGGACCCCACATGTGCATCAGGACTTACCTTTGCACCTACAAGATTTAACCAGTACTCTGTCTCTTCATGCAGCTTCTTAAAATCAACGATTCCTAAAAACTGATTCTTATAAGGTAAACGACCAATAAAAACATTTTCTGCCACTGACAAATCTTCTGCCAAATTTAACTCTTGATGCACAAAGCCGATTCCCAGTTCTGTTGCCAGCTCCGGCGTCATCTTGGAAATTTCTTTTCCTTCAAAAATGATTTTTCCAGCATCTTTATCAATTAGACCAGCTAAAATATTCATCAAAGTGGATTTACCAGCACCATTTTCACCCATAAAGGCATGAATCTCCCCTTTTCGAACTTCCAGCTTTGCCTTTTTCAAAACATGAACAGGACCAAAACTTTTTTCAATACCTGTCATTGAAAATAAAAGTTCATTTTCCATGGAACCCTCCTTCTGTTTACTAAAAAACAAGTCTACTCTTCCTAACAAGAGATACTACCAGTCTTAGGAAAAACTTTGTCAAAAAAAACTTCAAGAACAAGTTACGAACCGGCATTAAAACTTTTCAAAACAGAATTTCTTATTTTACAGAAAAACCACACTCTCCACAACTAGCAAATTAGACAATCTTTTATGTTCAAAACATTCACCGTGCAACGAGCCGGAAATACACCTCTTTAAAAATAAGCAGCCCATCCAAAAAGTAAATGTGTAAATGATTGGGCTGCTTCAAGTTACTTCCGTCTATTGTTTATTTGTGTCTAGAACGCAGTTGGGACAGAAGCACTCAGCTTTAAACACTAAGTAGGTACACGCACCATCTTACTTCTATTCCTACCGCTTATTCGGATTTTCCAAATAGTATTGTTCTGGAAATTATTTATGTCCCAAACCTGTTCTCATTTCTTTGTAGAGAGATTTATTTCTCTGCTATACTAAATAATCATTCAAGCAAGATTTCACATATTCAATATGGCTTGATTCCAGCTTAATATCTTTTAACTTCAACGCATAATTTGTCAAGCTTTCCAAATCTTCTTGATTCGCTACGATTGACGCACCAATCCCTTTTTGGAATGTCGCATAACGTTTTTCCTTCAAGTCATCAAAGAAGCGGTCTTCTTTCAATTTCGCAGCTGCTTTCAACCCTCTTGCGAAAGTATCCATACCTGCAATATGTGCCAAGAATAGATCTTCCATTTCAAAACTTGAACGACGTACTTTTGAATCAAAATTAATGCCTCCAGGTGCAATCCCGCCATTTTCTAATACACCATACATTGCCAGCGTCACATCGTATACATTTGTTGGAAATTCATCTGTATCCCAGCCTAATAGAACATCTCCTTGGTTGGCGTCCAATGAACCTAATGCGTTATTAATGCGAGCAACTTCAATTTCATGTTCAAAGGTATGACCAGCAAGTGTCGCATGATTCGCTTCCAGATTTAATTTGAAGTCTCCCTCCAATCCATATTTTTGGATGAATTGCAATGCTGTTGCTGAATCAAAATCATATTGATGTTTGCTAGGTTCTTTAGGTTTAGGCTCAATTAGGAATTGTGGTTTATGCCCTATTTTCTCTCCGTAAGCTACTGCCATTTTGAATAAGCGTGCAATATTGTCCAGCTCAAAAGCCATATCTGTATTCAACAATGTCTCGTAACCTTCACGTCCACCCCAGAAAACATAGTTTTCACCATTTAATTTTTTAGAAATATCCAATCCTTTTTTCACTTGTGCTGCCGCATAAGCAAACACATCTGCATTATTTGTTGAAGCTGCTCCGTTCACATATCTTGGATGGCTGAACATATTTGCTGTGTTCCACAATAATTTGATTCCGGTTCTCTCCATCTGATCTTTGATCAAATCAGTAATCTCATCTAAATTATTATAGAATTCTTCTAAACTGTCTCCCTCCGGAGCAATATCTATATCATGAAAACAAAAATACTCTGCACCTAATTTTTCTAAAATCTCAAAGAATGCAACTACTCGATTTCGTGCTGTCTCCATCTCAGTAGAACCAATCCATGTTCGCTGATTCGTTGGCAGACCAAACGGATCACTGCCATCCTGTGTCATCGTATGCCAGTAGGCGACTGCAAAACGCAAATGTTCTTTCATCGTTTTACCAGCCACAACTTCTTCTGGATTATAATGTCTAAAAGCAAATGGATTAGTTGTTTTAATACCTTCATAGTTGATTTTTTCTACTTGTGGAAAATAGCTCATCATTGTTTCCTCCTAAAATTATAATAAATTCATAGTTAGTTCGTTCTTTTTACAAACTAACATGTTAATAACATTGTATACGCTTCACTTTTAATGGTCAAGCTTTTTTTCACAAAAAAAGCTTTATTAATTATAGTTTTCAAATATTTTTAATTTATAAATATTTAATATGTTTATTTTACAAACAAACTTTTATATGTAAAAAAACTAGCAAAAGGTTAGGGTTTCCTATATACTATTATTAAGTATATTCATTAAATAAATTAACAGGATGTGTTTTTATATATGGAGAATTCAAATTACACTAGAAGGACATCAAACGAGTCATTATGCTTAGAATTCATTATGAACAATAAGGACCTTTCTCGAGCAGAGCTTTCAACTATGACTGGTCTTACAAAAGCAACGATCTCTGTCATTGTAAAAAAGCTGCTTGAGGATCATTTGGTGTTAGAAACAGGTATTGGGGTATCCAGCAATGCAGGAGGTCGGAAGCCCATCAATTTACAGTACAATGGAAAAGCGGGACTCTCGATTTCAATTGATGTTGGTTACAATTATATTAATGCTTTACTCAGCTATCTTGACGGAGAAGAAATCAGCATTCTGCAAAAGAAACCTATTGCATTGAATGAAGAGACGATAAAAAAACATTTTTCTGAAATTATCGAATCATTTAATGAAAGCTTGCCTCAAACATATTATGGAGTTATTGGTATCGTTGTTGCTGTTCACGGACCCGTTTATGATGGAAATATCATATTTACTCCTCATTATAATTTAGATCGAATTCCCTTTAGAAAAATCACTGAAGAATTGAGTGACTACCCAGTTTATTTAGAGAATGAGGCAAATCTATCCGCATTAGGAGAATATACGTTTACTTCTGAGTCTTCAAGCCTAATCAGTATTAATATGCATAGCGGTATTGGTGCCGGAATTGTTCAAAATGGATTATTACAGGTAGGATCTCATGGTTTTGCGGGGGAAATTGGTCATCAAATTGTTATGATTAATGGAAAAAAATGTCTTTGCGGGAATCACGGTTGTCTTGAAATGTATGCAGCAAATAAAGTTTGCTTTGAAAAATTTGCACAAGCCAAATCAATGGACTACGTCAACGCAATTATCCTCAGAGAATACTATCAAAATCATGATCCTGATGCTATTCAAGTTGTCCAAGAAAATATCCGTTATTTAAGTGTTGGAATCAACAATTTGATTGCTCATTATGATCCGGAAGTAATAGTATTAAATAGTTCCCTTTATCGTGAAATTCCTGAAATGATTCAACAATTGAAACAAATTTTGCAAAATCGATTTTCAAATAAGGTAATCGTCCGAAACACCTTGCTAAACGAAAAGTCCACCCTTCTAGGTGGACTTGTGTTAAATTTGCAACACTTTCTAGATGTAAAACAGATAAAATTAACTGATTAACTAGGACGGGCTGAAAACTATTTGGGGAAACGAGTTGTCAACGCTTTTCTAAATAAATGTGTTTGTATCTAGAATCAAATAAGGTGAAACTTGCAGATATAAGGATTTTCTATAGTATAAGAATAACCAGCGGGATTGTCAGTTTCACCTGTATAAGAATATCTAGTGACATGACATATGAACGGGAGTGTGACATAAGTATGTCTGATACCCCTAAAGCCGCTTAACAGTTCTGAAGGTTATAGTTTCTGTTTTATTTTTCTAATTTTGTATTTGGAATAAAATTTAAAATTGACTGAATCAGCATCTCAACCAAGAAGGACAGTGTTAGTGCATTCCAATGTTTGTTATTAGAACCAACCGAAGAATCTTTAAAAAAAAGCGAGTGTGTTGCTTCTTCACTCAGGTTGTTTTCTTGATCCAACGTAATACTAATGATTGCAACATTTTTAGCTTTACAATTTTTTAGTGCTTCTATGTAATTGTCTGTTTTTCCATAAATCGAAGCAATAATAACCAATGACTTTTTAGTCATATGATGTGTTGAAATCAAAAGATCTTCTGCTGTACGTAACATCTTTATTTGTTTTCGGTAATAAAGCAGGTCATTAGCAAAATTGTCTAAGATTTGTTTTTGGCGCCAGCCAGTTCCAAAACAATATAAATCTGTAGTTTGTGCAATTTGTTGACCAATTTTCTCTAGTTTTTCTTGATTTATTTTCAGGGTACATACCATCTCATCAATTAGTTTTTCGCTAAAAGCCAGTGGTTCCTTCGTTTCCATTTCACTCTGTGCCAATTCATTGGCAATTTGATATTTGAAATCGGAGTACCCTTGGAAACCAATTTTTTTTATGGTTCTATGCAAGCTAGTAACTGAAACAAACTTTTTTTCAGCTAGTTTTTGAATACTAGACGTTGGAATTATCTCTAATTCTTCATTAAGTGCGTTTAACAGCTCGCGTTCTCCATCAGATAGCTTTTGGTACATTTCAACCAATTTACGTTCAATGAGTGTTTGCATATAAATTCCCCTAACAAAAAGAGTTTTTAGACAATAAAGCTTAGACTCATTATATATCATAGGAGCGACATGGTTAAACTTATTGATTTGACACCCCCTAAATGCTGACTAAGAAAAATAAAATTAGCTTTAAAATGCGATTTTTTATAACACAAAATGACTGGAGCAAATCTGAAAGGTCCAATGGCATCCATTCTTAATTTAGATTTAAAAATTAGTATTACTTTTATGCTTTCTTGCAAAATCTTCCCTGTCTTACTGCTCAAAATCTACAATAACTTTCACTGTTTGAACATCAGGATCCCCCAAGAGGTTAAACCCTCTTTCTAACTCTGATACAGAAACACGGTGAGTTATCATATGCGTAGTGTCAATTTGGCCTGTTTCCATCAAACGAATGACAGGCTCAAAACAATTTGCCTGCAAACGAGAAGCGGTTATATTCAGTTGTTTTTTTGTTATCAGCATTTGCGGAATTTGAGCCGGTTGTTTGCTCAAACCAAGTAAAACAATCGTTGCCATAGCTGACACCACTTCCAAGCTTTGTTCAAATGTTTGATTTGTACAGGCTGCATCAATCACACGATTGACGCCTTCTCCTGCCGTCCAGCTGTCAATCATATCAACTAACTCTTCCTCACTTACGTTACAAGTCAAATCAGCACCTTTTTCTTTTGCTAATGCCAACTTTTCATTTGATACATCTGTAATTAAAACATTTGCTCCACGAATTTTAGCTAACTGCAAGCAAGTTAGCCCAATTGTTCCTGCACCATGGATAAGTAATGTTTCTCCTATTTGAATGTTTGCTCGTTTTGTACTATTCGTACCAATTGTATATGGTTCACATAAAACAGCTTGATCCCAGGTTAAACAGTCCGGCAATTCGTGGCATTGCTGCTGGTCAATTTTAAAATAATCTCGCATCCCGCCATCTTCATGAATTCCAAATACCGATAATTCCATACAAACATTAGGTGCCCCATTTTTACAAGCATAACAGTACCCGCAAGAGCGAGCAGGATTAATAACTACTCGGCTTCCTATTTTTAAATGTCTAACTTTTTCACCTATTTCCACAACTTTTCCAGTTACCTCATGACCAATAATTCTTGGATAGACAGCTAACGGATTCGTTCCATGATAAAAATGTAAATCTGAACCACATAACCCTACACGCTTTGTCTGTATTTTAACTTCTGTAGGTCCCAAGTTAAAATCAGATGATTCTTCTGTCCATTCAATTTGATGCTTTTTTAGTAATCGTGCGACTTTCACATCCATCCTTCTTTCTTACTTTGAAATTTATGCTTGCTTTTTAATGGCTTCCCATAAGCCCATTAAATAAGATACTCCCAGTGCACGATCGTATAGACCATATCCTGGTCGACCTGTTTCACCAAAAATCATTCGACCATGATCTGGCCGAATATACCCGTCGAAATCATTATCGTACATAGTTTTCAATATACGATGCATATCTAAATCGCCTTCGCTGGAAAGGTGTGGGGCTTCATAAAAATCAGATTGGTTTAAATATTTAATATTACGCACATGAGCAAAAGGAATTCGCTGACGCCGACAAAATTCAGTCAAAATTTCATATACGTCATTATCCAAACCCTCAGCAATCGAACCAGTACACAACGTAATTCCATTTGCCGGACTATCAATAATTGAACAAATCCAATTTAGATCCTCTCGATTTTTAACAATGCGGGGTAAGTTGAAAATTGAATACGGCGGATCATCTGGATGAATGGCCATCTTAATCCCAACTTCTTCACAGGTTGGTATAATATTTTTTAAGAAATATGCTAAATGCTCACGCAGTACTGCTTCATCAATACCTTGATAAGCTGCCAATAATTTTTCAATGTGAGCCAAGCGTTCGGGCTCCCATCCAGGTAAGATATAAGCGCCGCTAGAATTTTTCACTTCTTCAATAATTTCCTGTGGATTCCGTTCAATTCCAACCTTTTCAAAGGCCATTGTAGTGGAACCATCAGCTAATCTATATGCTAAATCTGTTTTAATCCAGTCAAATACAGGCATGAAATTGTAACAAATTACTTCAATACCATATTCAGCTAAATTTCTAATCGTCTGCTTATAATTCTCTATATACTGATCTCGACTAGGCAAACCTAATTTGATATCTTCATGCACATTTACACTCTCAATTACTTTTAACGTTAATCCTGCTTGATTCACTTCTTTTTTTAACTGAGCAATTTGCGCTTTAGGCCAAATCTCACCAGCTGGAATTTCAAACAGTGTCCCAACAATCCCCTGGACACCTGGTATTTGTTTGATTTCCTGTAATTTTATTTTATCCGCACTACTGCCATACCAACGAAAAGTCATTTCCATTATTTAGCCTCCAAGTATATACTTTTTTCAGTATTCAATGAATTACTTGTGGTTCTGCTAACACTCCTGTTAACTCCTGTGCTATTTTTTTCCTAATTCAGCTTCATATAAATCACCACTACACAATTATATATTTGAAAGAATCAGCTGAATGCAATTATTAAAATCAGCGGTCGCCTAATTTAAAGATATTGACTGAGCTCGTAATTCTGCTGACAAGGTCTGGGCTCAATTGAAATTCTTTTCCTTGGTCATCACACCAATTAAATAACGTAACCAACCAGCATTTACTAAAGGTACATATAGCCCTTTAGCAGCTGAATCTTGTTTCTTCACTTCATATTTTTGACTTATTTGAATTATTTCTGCATAAAAAGCACGATAAATATTTCCATCATCAAAATGTACCTATTGAGGCGCCTTCTGTATATCCTTTGATGGATGTTATATTATATACAAGCATTTGAATAGCTATATTTTGCAGGGGCTTCGTTTGAAAGAAAATGATCTGTCATTCACAAAAACACTCCTCCAATCAATTTCCTTTTTTAGCTGCTGCCCTAGCTAATATAGGTATTATTCAAACAATTATTTTTAATTTGAAAAAAATAACTAAACAGAAGTATTTTTAAAAAGATACTATTCAGCAAATAGAAAAACATCTGATACTAGTAATTCTACTAACATTAAATTTTTCGAAGTCACACTGATTAACTCACATTGATCTTCCATCAAAAAATAAATACTTCTGTTTCAAGTTCACTTCTCGCCAAGTGAATTAGGGTGTTGCTTTCCTAAACCAGTGATAAATATTTCCAAATCGTCACGAACATTCTGAACTTCACGCCCAATAACAATCTGTACATGATTATTTTTAAGAATAACCCCTGAAGAAGGATACTTCTTTAACATTGCTTCATTGATTTTTTCATCATCAATAATATCAATTCGTAAACGTGAGACACAGTTGGCAATGTTGCTAATATTTTCTTTTCCACCTAATCCTTCAACAATATAAGCTAATTTTCCATTGAGATTCCCTGCATCACTTATTTCAACTGCTTTATCTTCCTCATCACTCATATCTGTCCGACCCAAAGTTGGAATTTTGAATTTTTTAATCAAGAAAACAAAAGTGAAATACTCTATTATAAACAAAATCACAAAAATAATTGGAATCAACCATTGATGCCCTAATTTCATTGGTATAACAAATAAGTACATCATCGTATTAATTAAGTTTTCCACCATCATCGTTAAGCCAAAGACATTGCTTAGCACTAAACCTAATCCATAAATAATTGAATGCGCAAACCATAGCAGCGGAGAAGTAAACAGAAAAATAAATTCAATTGGTTCAGTAATCCCACCTAAAACAGCAGCTAAAACTGCTGGTATAACGATTGCTTTTACCTTTTGACGATTTTCCGGTCGAGCTGTTTTGATCAACGCAAATGCAATCGCAATTGGTAAAGCAGTATAGCCAAAATTCGCTAAATAACCAACAGAAGGATCTATAGATGTTATACTGCTGATATTTCCAATTTCTGCTAACCAGATATTCATTGCCCCAAAATAACTTTCACCGGCAACAACAGCTGTACCGCCAAGCGGCGTATAATATAACGGCATCCATAACAGATGATGCAAGCCAAATGGGATCAACATTCTGTTAGCAAAGCCATAAATTCCATACCCCAGCGAACCAGTACTTGAAATGATACCAACTAATCCTGTTACTAAATAGTTGATTAACGGCCAAACATAAGTAACTGCAGTAGAAAAAATAACTATGGCAAAAATCAGTAAAATATAAGCAAATTTACTGCCCTGATACGCTGCCAAATATTTGTGAAATTTCACTTCACTAAAGTGATTAATAAACCATGCAACAAAACAACCAATTGCAATCCCGGAAAAAACACCCATATCGGTAATTTGTGTACCTAGTACAATTGCCTGACCTGTACCTGCTAAACCTTTCTCTCCAGCTTCTGCTAAGCTATTTGTGAATTCTAGCCAATAATGATTGGCCTGTAAGAAGATCATAAACGCACTAATCCCCATAATCGCTGCATCTGTTTTTTTCTTTTTAGCCATTGCAGCAGCAATTCCTACACAGAAAATAACTGATAAATTAGAAATGGTACCGCTTTTAATAACAGTGAAGAAAAAATTGCCGATTTCACTAATTACTATAGGCATTTTCTCCAAGCGCAAAATGGCTGAAATTGAGATAAAAATCCCCGAAATTGACATGAACATAATGGGCTGGATAATAGAACGTGAGAAACTTTGGATCGAATTATATATTTTTTCTTTCAAGATTTTCCCCTCCTAGGTAAACTTGTTTTCTCTCTTTCAGGTATCTTCAAAAGAGAGAAAACTAACCACTTAAATATCAGCATAGGTATTCAACTGAATATGATACTCTTTGAACAACTCTGGATATTTTTCATTCATCAATTCTTTAATAATGTACGGTCGGTTATTACTAAAACTAGATCGATTCAATAATTCATCATCAATATAACCTGGATGACACATCACCTCAACCAGCTCATAGGTCTCGCACTCCTGTAATAAATTGTTGCGATTCATATGCTGCCAAATCGGCTTTTCACAAGCTAACCGATCAAATGTTGCATAAAAACGATTCGTTGTTTTCAAATCCTCAGGAACTGAAAAATTATTACGTACAGGCAATTGATATCTTCGCGCTAATTTAACAAAAACTTCTGTAATCCCTGTAATAGAATTCACATGATGATGACTGTCTAAATGTGTTGGTTGAATCCCCTGAGCGAAAACTTTTTCAATCTGAGCTTCCCATTCCATATACAGCTCTTGCGTATCAATCTCAAACTTATTTTCATAAAAAGATAGATGGTGAAATTCACCAGTTTCTGTAATAATTGAGGGTACAGTATTCAACAGCGGACAACCACAAGTCAAAGTCAAATGAACTCCTATCCCTAAATCAGGATTATCTTTTGCTAAACAAACAGCATGTTCAAAACCCGGCATATTTGCCATAATTGTAGTTGAACTTAGCACTCCCTTTTGATGGGCGTCAATAATTCCAAAGTTCACCCCACGACTATACCCAAAATCATCAGCATTAATAATTACTTTCGACATATTTGCTTCCTACTTCCCTTTAGTTTAATTCTACCCACTGGTCACCGTTTACCTGAATAAATTCATCCAGAACTTTTTTAGCTACTTCAGCATTTGGAACAGATTGATTTAATGAAAAGGCTTGTAACGCTTTTTGGTAAGAATTTTCGAAAAAAGCATCCACTAATAATTTTTCAGCGGCTACTTGCGCTTCCATCAATCCTTTATGAAAATCTGGAATATTTTCTCGTAAAGAGACTGGTTCCACACCTTTAGCATTTACATAACAAGGAACCTCAACCACTGCATCTTGGCGTAAATTAGGAATAGCACCTTTGTTTGGAACAATCAACATAAATCGATCATGCTTATTATTTAAAATAGCTAAAGCCATATCTACAATATATTCACCATGCACACTTGTTTCATAATCAATTGCTTCTAAATCTGGATTATTTTGAATTTGCGCAACGGTATCCTTAATTTTCTTTAGCTTAGTGTCCATAATACGGTTTGCTCTTGTATAATTAGGATCTGTTTTTTCGACTACTTTATTGGGGAACAAATAGTATTCCAGGTAGTTATTTGGAATTTGTTCCGGGAAATAGTTAATCATCATTTCCATTAGCTTATAAGCTTCTGCCCAGCTTGATTCCAGTCCTTCCAGCACAAATCCTTTTTCTTTAATTTTATTCAAAATTTCAGGCATAATATCTTCATTTCTAGAAGCATCATAAATGCTTTTATACCAGCCAAAATGGTTTAATCCGTAGTAATCCGGCATCCATTGTTTACGATCATAACCAAACGAGTTGGCAATCAATTCTTCTATTCCAATCGTCATATCACAAGCATTAATAATTTTAATATCTGGAAACCGACGCCGAACAGATTCTGCTATAATCGATTCAGGATTAGTATAATTTAAAATCCAAGCATTTTGTGCATATGTTTGAATTGATTCAACCATGTTCAAAAAGCTCTTCATTGAACGCATCCCATAAGAAAAACCACCTAAGCCGCAAGTTTCCTGACCTGTCACCCCATACTTTAACGGAACTTTTTCATCCTGTTCACGCATTTCAATGCCGCCCGCTCGAATTTGAGAAAAAATGAAATCAGCCCCTTCAAAGGCTTCTTGCGGATTATGGGTAATGGTAAGATGAATGCTGCTTTTGTGTTTCATCAATAAGAATTTAATGATGATTCCCATATCATTATTTCGTACTTCATCAATATCATAGAGACGAATTTCTGATATATCGAATTGTTCTTTTTGCTTAATCATTGTCAAAATCAATCCTGGTGTGTATCCGCTGCCTCCACCAGCAATCGTAATTATTAGTGATTCTTTTTTTTGTTGTGCCATTCTATTAACCACCTTTATTCAATTTCTTAAAATTTTTTGCTCAGTTCATCATACCTTATTTCAAGAAAAGCTGAGCAATGACTTCCAATGCATTAACTATGTCTTTTTCACAGAATAGAAGCTTTTTGAATTGATCTTGCCTGATTACTAAAACCAGCTTATTGAGGTGTTTGTTTGATCCGACTACTTTTGATACAGTCATTTAGATAATTTTAGTGCCCGCTTCAAATCCTTGACCTACATCAGCCATACATCAAAAGGTTCTCCATACAAATCAACTGTGTCCAGTCTAAGATATGAAGTAAAATTTCTGCACCTGAGTGGTATATTGACCGAATTAAAACTAAACTAGGTTTCTATATACAGCCTGCCTATATGGGAGCAACTCGGCAAAGAACGCCGATTTCATCCCTAACTGTAGTCAAACTATCTGTGAAAATTATAAAAACAGCTTAAAATTTTCTATAAACATCATTTATAGACTATCTTTTATTGCAATTTGGTCAGACCATTAGCTTCAATACCAAGAGCATATTTTGTTTGGTAGAGACTTGTACTCTTTCCAGAGACAATCATAAAAATTTCTCCATCTGTTTGGGCTGCAGCAAACTCTTCTTCTATCATTCCAGTGACAAATACTGAATCGTTACCTCTTCCAATAGCTTTTATTCTCATGCATAAGGAGCAAGCAATGTAAGCGGTCTCTTATTATTAAAGGGCATTCTTTTGTAACCTTCTTTACCTAAGTATAAGTCAAAAGAAAAAATACACTATTCCATTTTTTGGAATTTTTTCCATTCTATTAACATTCTATCTTCCCAAAAATAGTTCCGCTTACAAACTGTTGGTACAAATAAAATTGAAGATATTTTATAGAACTACCTCCATTTTTTGAATAAAAGACATCAACAACTTTAAACCCATATTCCCAAATATCTGTTGCTTTATAAAGACTCAACCTATTATTTTATCAATGACCTTTTCCTATTGATGCTGTAATTCTATGTCTTTCTCAGCAGAGAATATTGTAATAAAAACTGCCAATTGCTTATCAAAAGCTTGATCTCACTGCTCTTAATTATAATTTTCCCAACCAATAAGCAAACCTTTCCAAAAATCAAAGCATTTTGAATGAGCCACAGTCTTTATAGGAATCCCGAAAAAACTGACCCTTTAAGATCGCTTCGCTTATCACTACCTGAAAATAATTTTTAATACTTAGCATTGCCCTTACTGATAGATTTTGTATTCTATTATCAAAAATCAAAGAGGATGTGACAAAAATACGTCACATCCCCTTAAAACTAAATAAATGATATTCCAAAGCTCCTGCATACAAAGCTTTTAGTGCCTGCAAGCTTTCTTGTCAATTTCATGAATTCCTTCTTATTGTCATGGAACACTATTCATGAAGTGAATAGCTGCGAATGGATACACTCCGCTGCGCTTCGATCACATCAACTTCTACGTATGAAACATACGAGAGTTGACAGTCACTAGGATTGCTTTAGCAGAGTAGATGGAGTCCTGTTACCTACTAGGTGAAGGTCCTGGAGCTTTTTATATTTTTGAGAGTATTCCGCTTATTTCCGAGATGCTGCCTGCGATAGTTCACTCTTATTACTGAATGAATTTTGTAAATTCATCGAATTGTCGGTTCGCATACCATCCCGCTAGCTATTCCTGCAACAGTGAGACTGGCAATTCTGCTAACTAACTTTCTACTATGGAAAAATCTTGTATCTACGAGTCTCACCTTATTTCCAACTTTATTCACTAATAGGTAGCTAAAATCCAACATAGTATTTAAATACTTCTCATTTTTTAAAATAGAATAAAATTTGGGCTTATCAATAGTTCCCAGATCAAAAAAACAACCAGATTTTCATTATCTTTAATTTTTGTTTTCAGAACACCTTCTACTAATAGGAATATACCCACATCTTTTTGATAATAAATACCTCCTGCTGACAATGAAATGGTCGGTTTTGCTTTAGTATATTTCAAAGGAATCCAATTATTGTGGATAACAATATGACTATACGTTCTTAAACTAATTGACAGCAGCATGATTTTTAGCCTTTTTCCCATACCTGACTAAGTCACCTTTCCCTACAAATCATCTCCAAGTAGCTCATTCGTTTGAAAGCTCCAAACTGTTTAACCAGTCAATCACCGTTTCTTGCGAGTCAGCGATATCATTTCGGGATATAGTTAGTCCTTCATTCAACTTAACTTGTGCATCCGGCTCTAAATCAGTAATTGTAGTAATTGTCCGGGAAAAACCACTGCCGCCATGAGTTGAGAAAGGAATAATTTTTTTACCAGAGAAATCTACTTCATCAAAAAAAGAATACATTGGTTTCGGTAGATCTGACCACCAAATAGGATAGCCTATAAATATGGTGTCATAATTACTCAAATTCTCAATCTGTGAAGAAACTGTTGGTCGAACATTATTTTCAAGTTCATCTTCTGCTTGGTCGACTAACTCATCATGATCTGCAGGGTATGCTTCTTCCGTAATTACTTCAAAGATATCACTATTTGTCGCTTCACTAATCCATTGAGCAATTTGTTGTGTATTTCCCAATACTTCACCGTCATTCACCACACGGCTGGCTCCTGCCACGGTATCTGTACCGCTAGCTTCCGGAACAGTAAAATAGACAACTAGAGAGTTGCTTTTACTGCGTTCATTTTGACTTACTGTTGATTCCAATGGTTCTCTAGGCGTGCTGGCTTGATCTGATTTACAACCACTTATGACTAATGTAACTAATATTAGTAGTGTAGAAACTGTTAGCTTTTTCACAATAAACCTTCTTTCAATTGATTTTGACGTTATAACTCGTCAATCATTCTTCTTTTAAACTATCATAAACTATAGAGCTAGCTTCCTTGAAGCACCTGTACAACAAGCACTTTGTTTGATATTAAATATTCCTTCTAAGAATTATGAGCTCAAACTATAGCAAGTGTTATTAGACTTAAAGCAGCATGCCGTCTGTATAGATCCATTTATTCTTGACGGTATGCTGCTTTAAAATTTATTGATTATTAAACATTCATTTTACGGCTTGCCATCCATTTAATCATTTGTGGATCTGCATGTGAAAAGAATTGGCTTTCCCCTTCGTTCAATTTCTTAATCTCAGTTCGATCTTCCTCAGTTAATCCAAAATCAAATATATCTAGATTTTGAGCCATTCTTTCTGGTTTAACTGATTTAGCTAGTACAACGATGTTCTGTTCAACTAACCAACGAAGAATCACTTGAGCAGTTGATTTCTCATATTTCTCACCAATTTTTGTTAGTATAGAATTTGAAAAAATATCTTTTTTCCCTTCCGCAAAAGGTGCCCAAGCTTCTGGAATAATCCCTTCCTCAAGTAGGGCTTCGATATTATGGGATTGCTGTTGGAACGGATTGATTTCAATCTGATTCACTTGTGGAACTACTTCATTAAATTCTGCTAAATCGATTGCTCTATCAACAGTAAAATTAGATATCCCGATTGCTCTAATTTTACCTTCTTTTTGCAGCTCTTCCATTGCTCGCCAAGCACCATAAACATCATTATATGGTTGATGCAGTAAAAGCAAATCAACATAAGCCATTTTTAAACGTTCTAACGATCGTTGGAATGAAGCTTTGACTCCCTCATAAGAAACATTTTCTACCCAAATTTTAGTTGTTATAAACAGTTCTTCACGAGGAACACCTGACTTGATTACACCTCTGCCAACCCCCGCCTCATTCTGATAGGATTGAGCTGTATCGATATGGCGGTAGCCAGCCTGTATCGCATCATATACAGCTTGTTCAGTATCAGCATCTGAAATCTGGAACGTCCCAAATCCAAGAATTGGGATTTCAACACCATTGTTTAGTTTCACATTTTGCATAACTCTTTCCCCCTAATTATTTTCTAATAGTCTATCTACCTGCTATTTTTTCAAATGATCTATATTCCAGAGCTCTTCTATCTCATCATCAGAGAATTTTCCTGCTTTAAATTGTGCAATATGTTCATCATACGTATCAATTTTATACTGTAATAAATTACGAACTTGATTCATTTCTTTGATTTTCTGATCGAGTTCCTTTAATTGATCCTTAAGAATTTGTTTTTGTGCTAATCTTTTTTCACCTTCCATTTGAGCTAACGTTGCAAACTCAATTAAAGATTCGATTGATAAACCAGCATTTCTTAAGCTTTTCACTAAGAATATCCAGTTTAAGTCTCTTTTCGTATAAATTCTGTAGCCATTCTTATCTCGTTCAACGGGCGGAATCACACCAACTCGTTCATAGTAACGTAATGTATCAACAGTCAGATCAAACATTTCTGCCGCTTGTTTACTATTCATCTTGTCATCTCCTCCCTATTTATTTTTGCTGATCAATTTTCTTTATGTTCATATAGACTAATAAGAGCACAGGGTACCCTTTTTCGAAAAATATTATTTTAAGATGAACTTTCAGTAATTACTGAAAAATCATGATTGATTATTTCCAGTAATCGAAATTGATCCTCAGCAAACTCAAATTTCAAGATACAACAATTACCCAGTGGTTTCTTTTGATCTATATCACTTGTATGAGCCCATTTTCTCATGAATTGTCTACAAGCAGCTCCATGGGAAACCATCAATATACATTCTCCCTGCTCTGCCTTCATCAACTCAAAAATGGTTTCTGAAACTCTTTCCTGAAATTGTGCTTCCTCTTCTCCTCCAAAAGCCACAAAAAAATCTTTATACGGTAATGGCGGATTTAAATATTCATGCTCAGCTTCTAAACTACCAAAATTCCATTCCTTCAGCCCTTTTACTCTACTATAATCTGTTTTTGTAACAAGCTCTAACGTATCACTTGCTCGTTCTGATGTAGAAGAATATACGCCATCAAATACTATATTATTCTTAGAAAAATACTGACCTGAAATAATTGCCTGTTTTCTCCCAAACTCAGTCAGTGGAGAATCAGACCACCCTTGAATCTTTTTCTGCTGATTAAAAATAGTCTGTCCGTGCCTCATTAAATATAATGTTTTCATTAGTTACATCGTCCCTCCTATACCTTAAACTTATCATAAACCATGGAGTGAACTTCATAGCAACTCATTTTTTCATTTTTAAGTGGTTTTATTCCATTTATTGTAATTTATAATAAAAAATCGTTTATAACTGATGTACAAAGATAGAAAATATTAACGTGCATGCTTCAATGACAAGAACGAGCGGCCTCAAAAGCAACTGGGGAATTATAGCTGTTTCTATAATTTTTACAGCTAGTGTTATATCCGTAGATTTACCTTCAGAAGTTAGTAAAACACTCACATGTGGCAAAAACAACAGACTCATTATAAATCATCCAAAAACGGCTCTATAATATCTAGTGTTGGTGGCGTGATTGTCACTGACACTTTTTTCATTTTGAAAAAAAAACAGGAAAGACATCTTGAAATCCAGTAGAATTAAAGTCGACAAAAACCAATTCAAAGGAGTGTTTCAAGATGTCTCAGTCAAATCATATCAAAGAATTCTTAGATATTCTAGACCTTAACCTAACTTTTGAAGAGAATTATTTTCAAAAAGTGAAAGTGAAGGAACAGCTCTGCTTTCGCTTCAACGCCTGCTTAACTTATATCCCTCAGGAGTGTCTCCATTGCCAACAAACCAATCAGCACTCCATTATTAAGTGGGGCTGGAAACGAGTCTCTGTCCTACTCAATGATGTCAGTAATTATAAAACCATTCTTTCTATCAAGAAGCAACGCTTTTTCTGTAAACACTGTCAACGTACTTTTTTAGCCGTTGACTCTGTCAGTGACCGCCATTGTTCCATTGCACGTAGAGTGAAGCTTGGCATTCTCCAGCTCCTGACTCAGCCGTTTTCCCTGACTGCTATCGCTCAAATGACGCATGTTTCGCCTACCACTGTTTTACGTGTCATGCACAGCTTTCGTTCTCCGGCCGTTTGTCCAACCCGTTCTCTGCCTGAAGTCCTTTGTTTTGACGAATTTAAATCCGTCAAAAACGTTTCTGCTGCCATGAGTTTTGTCATGATGGATGGTCAGTCACACCAACTGCTGGATATTGCCCCCAATCGGCAACTCTCTTCTCTACGAACCTATTTTTCTCGGTATTCCATAGAGGAAAGAGCGAAGGTTCGCTTAGTTGTCACAGATTTCTATACACCTTATCGAACGCTTGTAAAGGAGTGTTTTCCTCATGCCCATATTGTCGCTGACCGTTTTCATATTGCCCAGCATATTGCTCGGACTTTTTTAAAACACAGAATACAGCGTATGAAACAGTTTCGCCCGGATCAGTTCCAATATAAACAGCTGAAGCGGTATTGGAGACTTCTTCAAAAAGATGCATGGTCTCTCGATTATACGAAGTCAAGATGGCATCCTTCATTCAGAGCCTATCTGACAGAATCAGAGTTTGTCGATCGCCTGCTTGGGTATGATGAAGAGCTGAATGCAAGTTATCAGCTGTATCAATCCTTCTTATCTGCCATTAAGCATCGGGATGTCGCTCTCTTTTGCCAGTTGCTAAGGAAGAACAAGAAGGACCTTCCGGAAGTCTATCACACCCCCCTGACTACCTTTAGAAAGTACAAACAGGAGATCAAACGAGCCCTGCGTGTGCCTTATTCTAATGGACCGTTGGAATGCTTAAATAATCATAGTAAAGTATTGAAGCGGATATCTTATGGCTTTCATAATTTCAATAATTTTAGAGAAAGGATTTTCCTTTGTAGAGGAACGTATTTCAAAGAAGTTAAAAAGAACCCTCATTAACAGAATCCATGCATGAAAAACAAGCAGCTAGGTAGGTGCCCACCTAACTGCTTGGCTTTATTCTCTTGTATTTCTTTCACCAACACTAGTTGACAATGAGCCTGTTTTTTTAGTAAACAAAAAAGAGATGTAGCAATCGCTCAAAGCGTTGATACATCTCTAATACCGGCGGCCGGGGTCGAACCGGCACGCCCTCGCGGGCACTGGATTTTGAGTCCAGCGCGTCTGCCAATTCCGCCACGCCGGCATGAAATAAAATCATTATTAATTATTGCAAGGCGGTAACCGGATTTGAACCGGTGATGAAGGTTTTGCAGACCTCTGCCTTACCACTTGGCTATACCGCCATAATTAAACTGGGGTAGCTGGATTCGAACCAACGAGTGACGGAGTCAAAGTCCGTTGCCTTACCGCTTGGCTATACCCCAAATACCTTAACCCTATTTAAAAGGTAAGGGCGAATGACGGGAATCGAACCCGCGAATGCCGGAGCCACAATCCGGTGCGTTAACCACTTCGCCACAATCGCCATAAAACTTATCAAAAATGGCAGGGGCAGCAGGAATTGAACCCACACTAACGGTTTTGGAGACCGCTGTTCTACCTTTAAACTATGCCCCTAATGGAGGAAAGTGGATTCGAACCACTGAACCCTAAGGAACGGATTTACAGTCCGTCGCGTTTAGCCACTTCGCTATTCCTCCATAATGGCGCGAGACAGAATCGAACTGCCGACACACGGAGCTTCAATCCGTTGCTCTACCAACTGAGCTACCGCGCCAAGTATAAATTTAAAAACTACGGTTCCGACGGGAATCGAACCCGCGATCTCCTGCGTGACAGGCAGGCATGTTAACCCCTACACCACGGAACCGGAGATGGAGGTTAACGGGATCGAACCGCTGACCCCCTGCTTGTAAGGCAGGTGCTCTCCCAGCTGAGCTAAACCTCCAAGAAAAAATTCCAATATGACCCGTACGGGATTCGAACCCGTGTTACCGCCGTGAAAGGGCGGTGTCTTAACCACTTGACCAACGGGCCATTAAAAAATAAAAACGGAGAGTAAGGGATTCGAACCCTTGAGACAGTGTTCACCGCCTACATGATTTCCAATCATGCTCCTTCGGCCTCTCGGACAACTCTCCTGAGTTAAAAGAAGCACTTTGCTTTACTCTATAATAATACATCCTAAATAGGAACTCCGGCAGTAGGACTCGAACCTACGACATCATGATTAACAGTCATGCGCTACTACCAACTGAGCTATGCCGGAATCATCGCGCGGCGGCGTCCTACTCTCACAAAGGGAAACCCTTCACTACAATCGGCGCTAAGAAGCTTAACTTCTGTGTTCGGCATGGGAACAGGTGTATCCTTCTCGCTATCGCCACCACACTGG